>JBBQCV010000317.1:0-3982 GCA_038319115.1 Burkholderiales bacterium
GCCTGTTGGTGCGGGTGCAGCTTCCGCTCTCGGCTACGCCGCAGCGCGCGACCTGATACGCGGATACAGAACGAGCATTTCAGTTCAGTAAGACCCGCGAAACGTATCCTGCCCGTGCTGGTAGTTTCGGTTGCTCTGCCCGGGATTGCGGTTGACCAGCGGCCGGCCGTACAGCGGGTGCTTCAGGCTGCGCACCTCGTGCTCGATAGCGAATAATTTGCGATTGGTGGCGGGGTCGACGATGTCGATGAAGCGCCACTCGTGCGCATCGGTTTCCTTCGACACCAGGCCGCGCTCGAGGAGCTTTTTGTAGGGCGATGAAAAATCCGCGAAGTACACCTGCATGTGGTGGCCGTCGTAGTCCGGATCTGCCGCCGCGGACTCCCTGAACAGCAGCAACTGGTCACGCCCGACGCTGACCGCCGCGCTCGTCGCGCCTGCCTTCCCGGCCACTTGTGCCGGGGCGCCGATGATCTCGCTGTAGAAGGCGGCGATCCCCTGCGCCGTGCCGGCCGGCACCTCGAATTCGATATACGCCATCGCTAGCTCGGTCTCGCCGAAACGAGCGTCCGGAGCGTGGCAGCGGAAGCGGTTACCCCACGGGCAGGTCGCCGCCACGTGGTCGCTGCGCTCCTCAAACGCAAACGCGGTGCCCGCAAGCAACGGTGCGACTCGCGCCAGGCGCTGCAGGAGCAATCCGCGATCCGGCACCACCAGCCCGATGGTGCCGCGCAGGCGCTGGGGTCGGCCCGTCGGCAGGTGCATCTGGCTGCGGCCGAGGTTCACCCACATGTTGTCCACCCCCACCATGAGGTAGGGATCGCGCGTGCCGCCCAGGCCCGCGACATAAAACAGGGTCGCGAGGCCCTGGTCGGGCTGGGTCAGGTTGACGTGCTCGAGGTGGACGATATTGCCTATGTCCTCGCGCGCGCGGTCGAATTGCGTCTGCATCGGAAAATTATAGCCGCACCGCGGCTTTTCAGCGCTTGCGGGAGACGTTCTTGTCGATGATTGCGGCGAGGATCAGCAGGAACCCCAGCACGCGCAGCAGGTACGTGTAGCCGACGCGCTCGTCGGCGGCGCCCAGCCACTGCGCCAGCCCCTGGTTGAGCGAAAGCAGCGCGAAGGCCACCGCGAAAGCGAGGAAAAACCGGTCGCGCGTGGCGCGCCAGAAGCGCACGAAGAAGAGGGCCGTGACGAGGAAGCCCATGGTGACGGCCCCGGAGAGGAACTCGATCACTCGGCCTCCCAGATGAATCCGCACAGCAGGCACAGGATCCCGGCCAGCGCGGTGCCCAGGCGATAGGGGAGCAGGTCGATGTCGGGCAGCACGATCATGTCGAGGAACAGCAGGATATTGTTACCGCTAAGGAACACGAAGCACAGGCCGCTCCACAACAGCAGCCGGCTGCCGCCCGCGGCATACGCCCGCAGCAGGAAGTACATGCAAGCGAGGCTCGTGAGCACGGCCATGGATGCGAGCACGAAATTGACGCTGAACACGGTCAACCCCGCCTGAGCTTGAATGCGTCGGCGAACGACTGGATCTTGGAGTCGCGCAGGGCGTAAATGATCCTCACCAGCGTGACCGGCCGCTGCGTGTAGGCCTGTTCGAGCCGTCCCACGAATTGCGCCAAAGTCGAATCGGCGCGGAAGCGGTAGCGGCCCTCGCTCGCCGCCAGCAGGCCGCGCGCCTCGAAATCGGCAAGGTACTTGTGCACCGCGCCAATCGCGATGCCGGGCCCGAGGCGGGCGGACGCCGCTTCCGCGCTGAACCACTCCTCCGGGCGCGAATGGAACAGCAACAGCAGTTCCGCGGCATCGACCGCGGGGATCGACGCCTGGATGAACTTGCAGAACTCAGGTGAGAATTCGAAGTCTTCCATGGGCTGGATGCGCGCGCGACGCCGGCACCCGGCAAACGCGGCACATGGTTCAACTGCCCATTTTACGGTGCCGAGACTTAAGGTTTCCTTGCGCCGGCGCCTACGACCGGCGCATCCACACCGCGGTGTCGTGGAACACCGCCCCGCCATTGGGCCATCCCGGCTGGCTGCTGGTGATCGCATTGATGCCCAGCCCATTGTCGAAATACTTGTTCGGCCAGATACCTTCAACCACCACCACCCCGGGCTGCTGGCCATCCTGGGGCTTGACGTGCACGATCACTTCGCCGCGCTCGTTGCCCAGCACCACGCGGTCCCCTTCCCTGACCCCGAGGGATGCGCAATCCTGGGGGTGTACCAGCACCGTCGGGCGCTTTTCGCGCGCAAGCGACCCCGGCGTTTCGGTGAACGTCGAATTGAGGAAGGTGCGCGCCGGCGCGGCGACCAGGCGGTACGGCTTGTCCACGGTGGCGTTGTCGATCACGTCCAGGTGGTCTGGCAGGACCGGCATTTCCTGCCAGCGCCCCCCGAACCGTTCCCAGTCGGGCTTGAAGTGAAACTTGCGATCGGGTGTCTCGAAGCCGTCGAGGAAGTGCGCCTGCTCGAAGGGAAGCGCGAAGTCCTGCCCGCCATTGTCGAAATTCTTCTGCGCGTCCCACATTCCGGAATCGCGCAGGGTTTCGTCCATGATCTCCCAAGCGGTCATGCCGAAACCGCGGTGCTTCGCGCCCAGGCGCTTGGCGAGTTGCGAAATCACATAGTGGTTCTCCCGACACTCGGCATACGGCTGGATGACTTTTTTGGTCACCTGGAAATAGGTATGGCCGCTGGCGGTGTACATGTCGTCGTGCTCGAGGAAAGTAGTCGCCGGCAGCACGATGTCGGCGAACTCGGCCGTCTCGGTGAGGAACTGCTCGTGCACGCAGGTGAACAGGTCCTCACGCGCGAGCCCCTTGTGCACCAGGTTCAGCTCGGGGCAGACCATCGCCGGGTTGGTGTTCTGCACGATGAGCGCGGTCACCGGCGGCCCGTTCTTGAGCGCCTCGGCGTCGCCAGTGAGGATCGGCCCCAGGCGCGACTGGTCGAGTTCGCGCAGGCTCTTGTCGATCATGTCGGCACCGTCGATGAGGTTCTTCTTCAGCGGGTAGATCGCGGTCTGGCCGTACAACGCGCCGCCGCCGAGGTGTTGCCACGCGCCCGTGATCCCCGGCAGGCAGGTGACCGCGTGCATGTTGGCCGCGCCGTTTCGCGAGCGCGAGAACCCGTGGTGGCAGCGGATGTAGGCCTTCTTCGTGCCGCCGTAGAGGCGCGCGAAGGCGACGATGTCCGCCACTGGCAGGCCGGTGATTCCGGCAGCCCACTCCGGCGAACGCTTGGCCACATGCGCGGCCAGCTCGTCGGGCGCGTCGGTGTACTTGCGCAGGTACTCCCAGTCGGCAAAGCCTTCCTTGAACAGCACATGCATCACCGCGCAGGCCAGCGCGCCGTCGGTGCCGGGCTTGACCGCGAGGTGCATGTCGGCCTGCGCCGCCGTGCCGGTGCGGTAGGGATCCACCACCACCAGTTTCGCGCCGCGCTTCTTTGCGGCCATCGCGTGGGTCATGACGTTGACCTGCGTGTTGACCGGGTTGCCGCCCCAGATGACCACGAGGTCGGAATGCGCATCGACTTCGCGCATGTCCACGCCGCGCTTGAACCCGGTGCCCGCAACCCAGCCGGTGTCCGACAGCGTCACACAGATGGTGGAAAACCAGCGTGAATAGTTCAGCTCGTGGCGCAACCGGTTGATGCCGTCGCGCTGCACCAGCCCCATGGTGCCAGCAAAGTAATACGGCCAGACCGCTTCGCTGCCATGCCTGGCGGTCGCCTCGGCGAAGGCTGTCGCGGTGCGGTCCAACGCCTCGTCCCAGCCGATCTCTCGGAACTGGCCCGAGCCGCGCGGGCCGCTGCGCAGCAGGGGCACCGTCACCCGCTCGGGGTGATGCACCCGGTCGGCGTAGCGGGCGACCTTGGCGCAGATCACGCCGGCGGTGTAGCTGTTCTCCGCCGCGCCGCGCACCCGGCCGATGCGGGTGGGCGACAGCACCTCGACCTCC
>JBBQCV010000318.1:0-3942 GCA_038319115.1 Burkholderiales bacterium
TGATGTTCATGCGTACACGAGCGGGCGCGAAGCGATGCGCCTGGCCGGCCGCGAGAGCTTCGACATTTACATTCTCGACTGGCAGGTGCCCGACATTTCGGGCGCCGAAGTGCTCAAGTGGATCCGCGACAATGTCTCCAAGCACGTGCCCGTGCTGTTCGTCACTGTGCGCGACTCGGAGGAGGACATCGTCTTCGCCCTCGAAACCGGCGCCGACGATTACATGGTCAAGCCCGCGCGGCGGCAGGAATTGCTCGCCCGCGTGCATGCGTTGCTGCGGCGCGCCTACCCGCAGCAGGAGCAGAAGCACTTAAGTTTCCCGCCGTACGAGATCGACACCCAGCGCAGCGAAATCAAGCACAACGGCACGATCGTCGAACTCACGCCCAAAGAGTTCGACCTCGCCGTCGTCCTGTTCCGCAACATCGGCCGGCTGCTGTCGCGTGGGCACCTGCGCGAATCGGTATGGGGACAAAGCGGCGAACTCGCCACGCGCACGGTCGATACGCACGTGAGCCAGGTGCGCAAGAAACTCGACCTGCGGCCGGAAACCGGGTTTCGCGTCGTGCCGGTCTACAACTACGGCTACCGGCTCGAGCAGATCGAATTGCAAGACCCCTGAGACGGGCTTCCCGGCACGGAAAGTCCGCCGGCGCGGGACCCTCTTCCATCCCGAAACAACTGGAAAGTCGAACCATGGCCACTTTTGCGTCGCAGGGCGACATGAAGCCCAAGAAGATTTCTTTCGAGCGCCTGTCGCAGAACGCCTATGCGTTCACCGCGGAGGGCGACCCCAACACCGGCGTGATCGTCGGCGACCACAGCGTCATGGTGATCGACACCCAGGCCACGCCTTTGATGGCCAGGGAGGTCCTCAAACGAATCCGCAAGGTCACCTCCAAACCGGTGAAGTACGTGGTGCTGTCGCACTATCACGCAGTGCGGGTGCTCGGCGCGTCAGCGTACAAACCGCAGGAGGTCATCGCCAGCGACGCGACCCTCGCGCTCATCAAGGAGCGCGGCAGGCAGGACATGGCGAGCGAAATCGGTCGGTTTCCGCGCCTGTTCCGCGGCAAGGAATCGATCCCCGGCCTGACTTGGCCAACGCTGGTGTTTCACCGCGAGATGACGCTCATGATGGGCAAGCTCGAGGTGCGCATCATCCATGCGGGTCCGGGACACACCGCGGGCGACACCGTCGTCTGGCTACCGTCGCAGAAAGTCCTGTTTTCGGGCGACCTGGTCGAATACAAGGCCGGCATTTACACCGGTGATGCCCACTTGGAGGCATGGCCCGCAACCCTCGATCGGCTCTCCGCCCTTAAACCCAAGGCACTGGTGCCGGGGCGCGGGCCGGCGCTGAAGACCGCAGCCGAGTCGCGCAAGGCTATCGGGTTCACCCAGGATTTCGTGCGCGGGCTGCTCGACTCCGCCCGTCGCGGAGTGAAGGCGCGCAAGTCGCTGCGCGAGGTGTACCAGTCGACCAAACGCCGCATGGATCCGGCCTACGGGGCGTACCCGATCTATGAGCACTGCATGCCGTTCGATGTGTCGCGCGCCTACGATGAAGCCAGCGGGATCGCCCACCCGCGCATCTGGACCGCGCAGCGCGATATCGAAATGTGGAAGTCGATCGCCTGACAACCCTGCGCTCTGCCAGGGACGCAATCGGGCGCTAACGCGTCCCCGCCCCGCGCTTGCGCGCGGGGCGGGACATTTCCGCCGCAGCAAAGGAGGAGGAGGAGGCTGCGGCGGTCGCGACCGGTGTTATTGGTAGACGCTGGGCAGGCGCAGACGGGCCGCGGTGCAGGCCACCGCGATGCGGCGCACTTCGGAGACCAACCGCTTGATCGTATTTACGAACCCGACAAAGCTGGCCGCCATGTGCGCATTGCGCTCATGCCGGATGCGCGCCATCAGGCGCTCCATTTCGTCGATGGTGGGAAATGCGCCCAGACCTGCCTGGCGTCTTGCTTCGAGATTCTCGATTTCACTGGCATCCATGGTCCGGATCCCTCTGTTTGATGTTGCGATGCGACAAATGTAAGGCGTTGCTCTTTAAAATAGAATAGGCGCCAGATCTAAAACACCTTTGCCAAAAGCGCAACAATGTCGGACAACCTCCAGGAGATGGGAATATTCGTGCGCGTCGTGACGACAGGCAGCCTGACGGCCGCTGCGCGCGAACTCGGGTTGTCCACAGCCGTGGTCAGCCGCCGCCTGGCCGCACTCGAAGCGCGCCTCGGGGTGCGCCTCGTGAACCGCACCACGCGTCGCACCAGCCTCACCGACGAAGGCGCGAGCTATTATGAAACCTGCACCCGGATCCTGGCCGAGATCGACGAGGCCGAAGCGACGATTTCCGCGGGGCGAGTCGAGCCGCAAGGGGTGCTTCGTGTCGCGATGTCCTCCGCGTTCGGGCACCAGCACATCGCGCCGCTGGTGCCGAAATTCGCCACGCTCTACCCCAAGCTTCAGCTCGCCCTGAGCCTGTCGGATCGCCGCGTCGACCTCATCGACGAAGGGTTCGACATCGCGATCCGCATCGCCGAACTGCAGGATTCCTCCCTCGCGGCGCGCAAGCTCGCGCCCAATCGGCGGGTCGTCTGCGCGAGTCCGGATTACCTGCGGCGGCATGGAACGCCGCAGACACCGGCCGAGTTCGCCAAGCACGCCTGCCTGCTCGCCGACTGGGGGCAGGGCTTTACCCAGACCTGGGAATACCGGGGCCCGGTGGGGAAGCGCGGCAAGGTCCGCGTCACCGGCAACTACGCCTGCGACAACTGGGAAGTGCTGCGCGAGTGGGCCCTCGCGGGGCTCGGGATCGCGCTCAAGTCGACGTGGGACGTGCGGCGCCACCTCGAGGACGGCTCGCTCGTGTCGCTCTGCCCGGGATATACCTTCGACAGCGACGTGGCCATTTACGCGGTGTATCCGCATCGCCGCCACCTCCCGGCCAAAACGCGCGCTTTCATCGACTTCCTGGTCGAATCTTTCGGGCCGGAGCCGTACTGGGACGAGCCGGCGGAATCAAGCCGCAGCTGACACCCACCCGGCCGTTGCCGAGGAGGGCGCGCACGTCCAGCACGCACTCGACTTCGCATCGTCCACGTACGCGGTTGATGTGCGTGACCCCACATAAGGTTGTGCTAGTCTCATTGGGCACGTGAAGGGACACGATTCCGGAACGTGCGAGAGGAGGTCCGCCCGCGCAACCCGCGCCCGGCCACACCCCTCAAAAACATGATTGGAGATACACCGATGAATGCCCCGGTCGCACCCGCCGATCTCGCCAAAATTTCCCTCGACGACAAGTACGCCCAGCATTCAGGGCGCGTGTTCATGACCGGCACCCAGGCGCTCGTACGCCTGCCGATGCTGCAGCGGGAACGCGACCTCGCCGCGGGGCTCAACACCGCCGGCTTCATATCGGGCTACAGGGGTTCGCCCTTGGGAGGGTTCGACCAGTCGCTGCACAAGGCCAAGAGTTTCCTGGAAGAGCACCACATCCGCTTCCAGCCCGGGGTCAATGAGGATTTGGCGGCCACTTCGATCTGGGGCACCCAGCAGGTCAACCTGTTCAAGGGCGCGCAGTACGACGGCGTGTTTTCGATGTGGTACGGCAAGGGCCCCGGCGTGGATCGCTGCGGCGACGTCTTCAAGCATGGCAACGCTGCCGGCAGTGCGCCGCATGGCGGCGTGCTCGTGTTGGCGGGTGATGACCACGCGGCAAAGTCCTCCACGCTCGCGCACCAGAGCGAACACATCCTCAAGGCCTGCCTGATCCCGGTCCTCAATCCATCCAGCGTGCAGGAATACCTCGACTTCGGCCTGCACGGGTTTGCGATGAGCCGGTATTCCGGCTGCTGGGTCGGGTTCAAGTGCGTGACCGACGTGGTCGAATCGGGCGCCTCGGTCAGCGTCGATCCGGGCCGTATCGAC
>JBBQCV010000319.1:0-3919 GCA_038319115.1 Burkholderiales bacterium
GCGGCGATCGAAATGTCGGCGAGCAAGCCGACCACGAGGCCCGCGCCCACCGCCGGGCCGTGCATGGCCGACACGATGATCTTCGAGCAGTTGATGACGTTGTAGACGATATCGCGGGCCTCGCGCCACACACGGGCGCGAACCGCGGCGTCGTCGGCGATATCCTGCACCAGCGAGAGGTCGCCACCGGCGGAAAAGCCGCGCCCCGCGCCACGGACGATGGCGATGCGCACGTCGGGATCGCGATCGATGTCGCGCCAGATTTCGGCCAGCTCGCCATGCATGCGATGCCCCGCGGTCGAGAGCTTGCCGTCCTCCGAGCCCATCACGATCTCGACGATGCCGGGTTCGAGGGTGCGCACGTGCAGGTCCTTGTAATGCGAATAGTCCATTTCCGTTCCTCCTTGGGTGGGCGGATTGTACGCCGGGGCGCTGCGCCGCTTTTCGCTCCCATCCCCTACAATTGGCCCATGGATGCCCTGCTGCGAACCCCGGACAAGCGCTTTGCAAACCTGCCGGGATTTCCCTATGCGCCCCGGTATGTCGAGAACCTCGCGGGCGTCGACGGGCGCGCGCACTACGTCGACGCAGGCGCCACCGCGCCCGCCGCGTCGCCGCAGACTTTCCTGTGCCTGCACGGCGAGCCGACATGGGCCTACCTGTACCGCCGGATGATCCCGGTGTTTGCGGCCGCGGGCCATCGCAGCGTCGCGCCCGACCTGTTCGGCTTCGGCCGCTCCGACAAGCCCGCCGACGATGCCGCCTACAGTTTCGATTTCCACCGGCGCTTCCTGCTCGCATTCATCGAGCACCTCGACCTGACCGATATCACGCTTGTGGTGCAGGACTGGGGCGGGCTGCTGGGGCTCACGCTGCCGATGGAAATGCCGGAGCGATTTTCGCGCCTGCTGGTGATGAACACCATGCTCGCGACCGGAGACCAGCCGCTGTCGCAGGGATTTCTCGACTGGCGCGCGTGGGTCGCCGCCAACCCGAACCTCGATTGCGGCAAGCTGCTGGGCCGGTCCTGCCGCCACCTCGGCCCCGATGAGGCCGCAGCTTACGAAGCGCCCTTTCCCGACGCGACTTACAAGGCCGGGGTACGTCGGTTCCCAGCGCTGGTGCCCGACGGCGCGGAGGCTCCTGGTGCCGCGCTCTCGCGCAAGGCGCGCGACTGGTGGACCCATGCATGGAAAGGCGACACTTTCATGGCGGTCGGCGCAAAAGACCCCGTGCTTGGCCCGCCGGTCATGGAAGTCCTGCGCGGCTGGATCCGCGGCTGCCCGCCTGCCTATGTGCATGCCGAGGCCGGTCATTTCGCCCAGGAGTGGGGCGAGGACATCGCGCGCCGCGCACTCGCACACTATTCGCAGCGCGGCTGACAGCGACGCTGCCGACTTTTCCCACGATTTTCCCCACTACCGCAACCATCCCCATGAACGCCACTGAATTCGGTCCCTTGCTCGTGTCCTACGACGATGTCGCCGGCGCCGCGCGCCGCATCGAGGGTCACGCGCACCGCACGCCGGTGCTGACCTCGGCCACAGTGGACGAGCGTACAGGCGCAACGGTGTTCTTCAAATGCGAGAACTTCCAGCGCATGGGCGCTTTCAAGTTCCGCGGCGCCTATAACGCGCTCTCCTTGCTGGGCGCCGAGGAAAAGCGGCGCGGCGTTCTCGCCTACTCCTCGGGCAACCACGCGCAGGCCGTCGCCCTCGCGGGCCGCCTGCAGGGCGTGAAGACCGCGATCGTGATGCCGAACGACGCGCCCCCGGTCAAGGTCGAGGCGACGCGCGGCTACGGCGCCGAAGTCATCCTGTACGACAAGCACAAGGCCGACCGCGAAACCTTCGCGCGCCAGATCGCCGCCGAACGCGGCCTCGCGGTGATTCCGCCTTTCGATCATCCGCACGTCGTCGCCGGCCAGGGCACGGCAGCCAAGGAATTGTTCGACGAGGTCGGCCAACTCGATTACCTGCTGGTGTGCTGCGGCGGGGGCGGGCTGCTTTCGGGTTGCGCGATCGCGGCGCGCGCCTTGTCACCGGAATGCAAGACCATCGGGGTGGAGCCCGAACTGGGCGACGATGCGACGCGCTCATTCCGCACGCGCACCCTGCAGAGCTGCCACAACCCGGAAACCATTGCCGACGGCGCGCGCACGCACTCGATGGGCAAGGTCACCTTCCCGCTCGTGATGGCCTACGTCGCCGACATGCTCACCGTGAACGACACGGAGCTGTTGCGCAGCATGTTCTGGCTGTGGGAACGCATGAAGATGGTGGTCGAACCCACCGGCGCGCTGGCGGCCACGGCCCTGCTTGAAGGCAAACTCACTGCTCCGGGGGCCCGCATCGGGGTGATCATCTCCGGCGGCAACGTCGACCTCGACTGGGCCGCGCGCCAAAGGCTCGCCCCCGTCTTGTCGTAACACGGCGCGGCGTAACACGGCGCGGCGTATCGCGGCACGCAGTGCCGACTGCGCTATCATCCGCGCCTTTCCCGTCCCCCTCTTCCGGAATCCGCCAGATGACCCTGCCAGCCAAGATGCGCGCCGTCGAGATCGCCAAGCCCGGCGGCCCCGAAGTCCTCACGCCCACCGAGCGGGCCGTGCCGCAGCCCAAGGCGCACGAGATCCTCGTCAAGGTTGCCGCTGCTGGCGTCAACCGGCCGGACATCCTGCAGCGCATGGGCCTGTATGCCGTTCCACCCGATGCGTCCGACCTGCCCGGCCTCGAGATCGCGGGCACCGTGGCGGCCGTCGGCGCCGAGTCCAAAATGTGGAAAATCGGCGACCAGGTGTGCGCGCTCGCGCATGGCGGGGGATACGCCGAGTACTGCGTCGTGCCCGAAGTCCAGGCGCTGCCCGTGCCCAAGGGAATATCGCTCACCGAAGCCGCCTCGCTGCCGGAGACTTTCTTCACCGTCTACAGCAACGTGTTCGACCGCGGCGGCCTCAAGCCGGGCGAGGTATTCCTCGTGCAGGGCGGATCTTCGGGCATCGGCGTGACCGCGATCCAGATGGCCGCCGCGATGGGCAACCGCGTGTTCGCCACCGCCGGCAGCGACGAGAAATGCGCCGCCTGCGTGAAGCTCGGCGCGGAAAAAGCGTTCAACTACCGCACCCAGGACTGGGCCGAAGAACTCAAGTCCGCCACCGCGGGCAAGGGCGTCAACGTGATCCTCGACATGGTCGGCGGCGACTACGTGCCCAAGGAACTCAAGTGCCTCGCCGACGAAGGGCGCCTGGTCATGATCGCCTTCCTGCGCGGCAACAAGAGCGAAGTGGACCTGAACGAGATCATGCGCAAGCGCCTGCAGATCACGGGCTCGACGCTGCGCCCGCGCACCATCGCATTCAAGGGCGCGGTGGCCAGGTCGCTGCGTGAAAGAATCTGGCCGCTGGTCGAGGCCGGCAAGATCAAGCCGGTGCTCTACAAGACCTTCCCGCTGGCGGAGGCCTCCGAAGCACACAAGCTCATGGAAACTTCGCAGCACATCGGCAAGATCGTCCTTACCGTTTAGCCTTGCGGGGTGCGCCAGGGAGGTTCTTGTGGGGGCCTTCGAGGCGCGCGTCCTTGCCGGCCTCGCTCTTCAGCCAGGCGAGGAAATCCATCACTTCGGGGCGTGCCGCAGCGCTGGCCGCGACCTTGGCGAAATAGGCGCGCGCCGTCTGCGCCACCCCCTGGAATGGCGCGACGAGGTCGCCCTCGGCCAGCGCCTCGCTCACCAGCGGCGTGCGTCCCATGGCCACACCGTGCCCGGCGATCGCCGCAGGGATCACCTGCTCGTAACCTGAAAATCGCAGGTTGCCCGCCGCGCGCAGGTCTGGGATGCCGGCCACTTCGAGCCACACCCGCCAGTGCAGCCACGGCCAGCGCCCCTCCGGGTCGTCGACGTGCAGCAGCACATGGCGGCCGAG
>JBBQCV010000320.1:0-3873 GCA_038319115.1 Burkholderiales bacterium
ATCTTCATGTTCGCCTCCAACGGCCATGGCGCATGGGAGGCGACGATCGAGAACGTCATCGCCCCCGGCCAGGCCGTGCTCATCCCCGGCACCGGCCATTTCTCCGAATCGTGGGCGGTGCAGGCCGAGGCTGCCGGCCGCCGCGTGCTGCGCACGCCGTACCGCGAAGGCTACCCCGCCGACCCCAACGAGATCGAGAAGGTGCTGCGCGCCGATACCAAGCGCGAGATCGTGGCGGTGTTCGCGGTGCATACCGACACCGCTAGCAGTTCCACCAACGACCTGGTCGCAATGCGCGCGGCAATCGACGCTTCCGGCCACCCGGCCCTGTTCGTGGTCGACGTGGTCGCGTCGCTGGCCGCGGCGCCCTTCGCGATGGACGCGCTTGGCATTAACGTCGCGGTAGGCGCGTCGCAAAAGGGACTCATGTCGCCGCCGGGCATGGGCTTCGTCGCGGTCGACGAGCGCGCCTACCAAGCAGCGGTGAACAACCCCGCGCCGCGCTATTACTGGGACTGGAAGCGCCGTCACGCCCTGTACAGCTACAACAAGTTCTGCGGCACGCCGCCGCAGAACCTGCTGTTCGGCGTCGAGGCGGCGCTCGAGCTGCTGTTCCTCGAAGGCATCGACCAGGTGATCGCGCGCCATGCACTCCTCGCGCGCGCAGTGCACGCGGCGGTCGAGTGCTGGGCCAGCGAAGGCGCAGTGTCTTTCCACTGCCGCGTGCCGCAAGCGCGCTCGGTTTCGGTCACCACCATCGACATGCGCGCGGGCTGCGACCCGGAAGCCATGCGTGAGGTGGCGCGCGAGCGTTTCCAGGTGGCGGTGGCCGGCGGCCTCGGCCCGCAGACCGGGCGCACCTTTCGCATCGGCCACCTCGGCGACCTCAACCCGCCGATGATCCTCGGCGCGCTGGCGGGCATCGAAGCAGCCATGACCGTGTGCAACATCCCGTTCGGCCGCGACGGCGTGCGCGAAGCGGTGGCCTGCCTCGCCAAAGGGTAGCGCGTCAAAGCTATCATTCTTCATGAAATCCACTCTCACCGCCGACCCTGCAGCCGCCGCCGCGCTGCATCGCGAATCCATCGTCATTGACGGCACCTGCCCGCTGCTGCGTCGGAAGGAGTTCGTCGACTGGTACATCGAGGGCGGCGTCACGGCGTGTTCGCCCACGGTCGGCAGCACCGCATCGGCCGAGGAAACACTGCGCAACATCGGCAGCTGGCACCGGCTGATCGCCGCGCGCGCCGACCTTACGCTGATCCGCACCGCGGCGGAAATCGAAGCCGCCAAGAAGGCGCACAGGCTCGGGCTGGTGTTCCATTTCCAGGGCGCCGACCCGATCGAGAACGACCTCGACCTGGTCGAGGCCTTCCACGCGCTCGGCGTGCGCATGGTGCAGCTCGCCTACAACATCCGCAACCGCGTCGGCGACGGCTGCGAGGAGGCGGGCAACGCGGGACTGTCTCGTTTCGGGCGCGATCTCGTCGGCAGGCTCAACGAGACGCGCATCATTGTCGACGGCTCGCATACGGGGGAGCGCACGACGCTAGAAGCGATCGAAGCCTCCACCCGGCCGTTCGTGTTCTCGCATGCGAACGTGAAGGCGGTCCACGACTGCCCGCGCAACATCAGCGATGCGCAGATCAAGGCGGCCGCGGCGAGCGGGGGGCTTATCGGCATCAACGGGTTTCCCGCATTCCTCGGCGCCTCGCCCAATCCGACGATCGACGATTTCCTGCGCCACCTCGACCATGTGGTCAAGGTCGCGGGCATCGACCACGCGGCCCTTGGCATCGACTACTACGAAGGCATGCACCCGGTCGCCGACGAGGACGAGGCGAAGAAAATGTACCAGCAGCAGCTCGCGGCGCGCCGCTGGAGCGCCGAGGTGTATCCGCCGCCGCCGCATCGCTATCCCGCCGGCATGGCCACGCCCAAGGAGCTGCCGAACCTCACCGCGCGGCTCCTGGAGCATGGATACGCCCCCGGCGAAGTGCGCAAGATCCTCGGGGAGAACTGGCTGCGCGTGATGCGCGCCGTCTGGGGCGGGTAACCTGCCGAAATGACCGATACGGTGGATTTCCTCGTCATCGGCGCCGGCATCGCGGGCGCTTCGATTGGCTACTTCCTCGCGCCACATGGGCGAGTGCTGTTGTTGGAGCGCGAATCGCAGCCGGGGTACCACACGACCGGGAGATCGGCCGCGCTGTTCATCGAAAACTACGGCACGCCCCAGGTGCGGGCGCTCACCTGCGCGAGCCGCAGGTTTTTCGAGCAGCCGCCGCAGGGGTTCACGGAGCATCCGCTGCTGACGCCGCGCGGCGCGATGTTCGTCGGCGGGGAGGGTCAGCGGGCCGAGCTCGACGAAGTCTATGAAACCGGCCGCAAGCTCTCGCCGCTCGTGCGCCGGCTGGATGCTGCAGAAGCGCGTGCGCGCGTGCCGGTCCTTGCGCCCGGCATGCGCGCGGTGCTCGAGGAAACGCCCACGGACATGGACGTCCACGCAATCCACCAGGGTTACCTGCGCGGCCTGAGGGCGCGCGGTGGACTAGTCACCTGCGCTGCGGAAGTCACCCGCTGCGAAAAGATCGGCGCAGACTGGGAAGTCGAAGCCGGAGGCATGCGCTATCGCGCCCCCGTGCTGATCAACGCAGCAGGCGCGTGGTGCGATGCCATCGGCAAACTGGCCGGCGCCAAGCCGATCGGATTGCAGCCAAAGCGCCGCTCGGCCTTCATCTTCGCGCCACCGGAAGGCATGGCGGTCGAGCACTGGCCGATGGTGATCGGCGCGGGCGAAGCGTTCTACTTCAAGCCGGATGCGGGGATGCTGCTGGGCTCGCCAGCCAACGAGGACCCGGTCGATCCGCAGGACGTGCAGCCCGAGGAGTACGACATCGCCCTGGGCATCCAGCGCATCGAGGAGGCAACCACGATGCGCATTCGGCGGCCGACGCCCACCTGGGCGGGACTGCGCTCGTTTGTCGCCGATGGGGATCTCGTAGGCGGCTACGACCCCGAGCGCAAGGGCTTCTTCTGGCTGGCGGCGCAGGGCGGGTACGGAATCCAGACATCGCCCGCGATGGGGGAGGCTTGCGCGGCGCTGGTGCGTGGCAGGCCGGTGCCCCCGCGGATCGAGGAGTTCGGGCTTACGGCTCAGATGCTTTCGCCACAGCGGTCGGAAATAAGGAAGAATGACTGAGGGAATATTTCCATATTTGGCACACTACATGCCGTGAGACCCGCTCCTGCATTGAGTTTACAGATTATAAAGTTTAGGATTTTGCGAGAGCTATGTTATCATCAAGGCATACCGTTCTGTCGGAGATATGCGCCGTGGACACCGCCAAACTCTTCATGACCGGACGCAATCAAGCCGTCCGGCTGCCAAAGAAGTATCGCTTTGAGGGTGAGGAAGTACTGATCAAGCGCATTGGCCACGCGGTCGTGCTGATTCCACGAAACCGCGCGTGGGACGTGCTGATAGAAAGCCTGAGCTTGTTCGAACCCGGATTCAAGATTGAGCGCGAGCAGCCCGGCAGGTAGCAGGGGCGTCGTTACTCTGTAATAGAGGGATCGAGTCCGGGTGTTGTTGTTCTGTCGCCTGGGCGTGCTTCATTACCGACTGTAGTGATAGCGGCATTGGGCGATGAATATCCCGCCCTTTTCCACCTTGTAGATCAGCCGATGATCCGAGGTAATACGGCGCGACCAGTATCCTTGCCAGTCATGCTTCAGCGGCTCCGGTTTCCCGAGGCCGGAAAACGGCGAGCGCCGGATGTCCCCGATCAGCGCGTTAATTCGCGTCAGGACGGTCGGGCTTTTCTCGCTCCACCAGAGATAGTCTTGCCTCGCTTGGTCCGACCAGACGGG
>JBBQCV010000321.1:0-3851 GCA_038319115.1 Burkholderiales bacterium
AATCTCACCATCCTCGAGGAACCCGGCCACGAGGACCTTGCGGCGTTCCTCGCCTCCGATCAGGTCGAGGTCACCGCGTCACTGCCTTGTTACACCGAGGAACTGGTCGACCGCCAGCGCGGCAAGGGTGTGTACGAGAAAAGCATCGCCGGCTTGCGGCGCCTGAACGCGCTCGGCTATGGCAAGCCCCGTTCCGGGCTGGTGCTCAACCTGGTCTACAACCCGCAGGGCCCGTCGCTGCCGCCCGGACAGGAGGCGCTCGAGGCCGACTACATGCGCGAGCTGGGCGAGCAGTTCGGCATCGTGTTCAACCACCTGTACACGCTCGCCAACATGCCCATCCAGCGTTTCGGCAGCACGCTGGTGTCCAAGGGCCAGTTCGGCGATTACATGACCCTGCTCAGGGGCGCCCACCGCGACGAGAACCTCGACTCGGTGATGTGTCGCTCGCTTATTTCGGTGGACTGGAAGGGCGGGGTGTACGACTGCGACTTCAACCAGATGCTCGGCCTGCCGCTGGTCCTGGCGGACAAGCGCCGCCCCCAGCTTTCGGACCTGATCGGGCGCGACCTGTCCGGCAACCCGATCGCAGTGCGCGACCATTGCTATGGCTGCACCGCCGGGCAGGGTTCGTCCTGCGGCGGCGCGCTGGATGGCTGAAAGGCCGGGACGCGCCTGCCCGGTCAGTTATCGCTACGGGGCGAGCGCCCTCGGGGGCGCGCCCACCATCGAAGCCGAGACGCTGTATGTGGCCGGCGGACTTTACGGCAACCCTTTCGCGCTCGACGCACTCCTAGGACTCGCCGCGCGCGAGCCGGGCGCGCAGCTGGTGTTCAACGGTGACTTCAACTGGTTCAACGTCGGCCGCGACGACTACCGCCGCATCAACGAGGCCGTGCTCGCCCACACGGCGACCCGCGGCAACGTCGAAACCGAGCTTTGCCAGCCGGGCGAGGGCGTGGGCTGCGGTTGCGGTTACCCCGACTGGGTGGGGGACGCCGAGGTGGCGCGTTCCAACCGGATCATGGAAAGGCTGCGCGCGACGGCAGCTGACGAGCCCGCCCTCAAGCGGCGCCTCGCCGCGTTGCCCATGCATGCCGTGGCCCGTGTGGGCGAGGCCCGCATCGGGATCGTGCATGGCGATGCCGACGCGCTGGCAGGCTGGGGCTTTGCGCAGGAGGTGCTCGCAACGCCTGCCGGGGCGAGCGCGGCCATCGCGGCATTCGAAGCCGCCCGCGTCGAGGTCATCGCGAGCAGCCACACCTGCCTGCCGGTCATGCAGCGGTTCGAGACCAGCGCGGGCGAGACCCTCATTGCCAACAACGGTGCGGCAGGCATGCCCAATTTCGCCGGCACGCGCTTCGGCATCGCGACGCGGATCTCGGTGCACCCGCCCCGCTCGAACGCACTTTACGGGGTGACGCTGGGTCGGTTGCACGTGCACGCCGTTGCCATCGAGTACGACACCGCTGGGTGGGAGCAATGCTTCCTCGCGCAATGGCCACCCGGGTCCGACGCGTATGCCTCCTACTACCAGCGCATTTGCGGCGGCCCGGCCTACACCGCGAGGGACGCATTCCCGCCGCCCCGGCGCCTCGCTGCACAGGCACTGTAAGATTCCCTCCGGCCCGGCCGACCAAGCGCGGGGGACATCCACAATGAAAAAAACCAAGCTCGTGGTACTTGCCGGGATCGTGATCGCGATCGTGGCGTTTTTTGCCTTCGGCGGCCACCGCCACCTGTCGTTCGAGCAGATCAAGTCGCACCAGGAAGCCATCCAAGCCTGGTACGCCGCCCACCCGGCCGCGACGGTGCTGGGCTTTTTCGCCGTGTATATCGCGGTGACGAGCCTTTCGTTGCCGGGGGCGACCATCATGACCCTCGCTGCGGGCGCGATCTTCGGCCTGGGCTGGGGCACGCTCATCGTGTCGTTCGCCTCGTCGATCGGTGCCACCATCGCATTCCTCGCCTCGCGTTTCCTGCTGCGCGACTGGGTGCAGGGAAATTTCGGCAACCAGCTGCGCTCGGTCAACGAAGGAGTGAACCGCGAAGGGGCGCTGTATCTCTTCACATTGCGGCTGATCCCGGTGGTGCCGTTTTTCGTCATCAACCTGGCGATGGGCCTCACGTCGCTGCGCACCTGGACGTTCTACTGGGTGAGCCAGGTCGGCATGCTGGCGGGCACGCTGGTGTACGTGAATGCGGGCACCCAGCTCGCGCAACTCCAGTCGGCGGGCGGCATCCTCTCGCCCGGCCTGCTCGGCGCATTCGTGCTGCTGGGGGTGTTTCCCTTCATCGCCGCGCGGGTGCTCGAGTTCTTCAAGGCGCGCAAGGTGTACGCGCGCTGGACCAGGCCCGCTGCGTTCGAGCGCAACCTGGTGGTGATCGGCGCGGGTTCGGGCGGGCTGGTGGCCGCGCTCATCGCCGCGGCGGTCAAGGCCAAAGTCACGCTGGTGGAAAAGCACAAGATGGGCGGGGACTGCCTGAACACGGGCTGCGTGCCTTCCAAGGCGCTCATCAAGACTGCCCGCCTGCTCGCCCAGATGCGGCGCGCGCAGGAGTTCGGCCTCAAGAGCGCCACCGCGGAGTTCGATTTTGCCGAGGTCATGCAAAGGGTGCAGCGCGTGGTGAAGACCATCGAGCCGCACGACTCGGTCGAGCGCTTCACGGCGCTGGGGGTCGAGTGCCTGATGGGCGAGGCGAAGATGGTGTCGCCCTGGGAAGTCGAGGTCCGCGAGGCGGGGGGCGCGACGCGGCGGCTCACCACGCGCTCGATCGTGATCGCAGCCGGGGCTTCGCCGTTCGTGCCACCCATTCCGGGGCTCGCTGAGTCGGGCTACCTCACTTCGGACACGCTGTGGGAGCTGCGCACCCTGCCGCCCCGGCTGGTGGTTCTCGGGGGCGGCCCGATCGGGTGCGAGCTTGCGCAGGCATTCGCGCGCCTGGGCAGCAAGGTGACCCAGGTGGAAATGCTCGATCGCATCATGGTGCGCGAGGACCCGGAAATTTCCGCGCTGGTGGCGAAAAAATTCCGTGCCGAGGGGATCGACGTCCTCGTCGGTCACAAAGCCAAGGCGTTCGTGCAGGAAGGCGGGCGCAGGATCCTCGTCTGCGAGCACCGCGATAACGAAGTGCGCGTCGAGTTCGACCACGTGCTGGTGGCCGTCGGCCGGGCCCCGCGCGTGACCGGTTACGGCATCGAGGAACTCGGCATCCCTCTCAACAAGAACCGCACCATCCAGACCAACGAGTACCTGCAGGCGCACTACCCCAACATCTACGCATGTGGCGACGTGGCCGGTCCCTACCAGTTCACCCACACCGCCTCGCACCAGGCGTGGTACGCGTCGGTCAATTCCCTCTTCGGCGGCCTGAAGAAGTTCCGCGCCGACTATTCGGTCATCCCGTGGGCGACTTTCACCGAGCCCGAAGTCGCCCGCGTGGGCCTCAACGAAACCGAGGCCAGGGAGAAGGGGATCAAATACGAGATTTCCGTGTACGGCATCGACGAACTCGACCGCGCCATCGCTGACGAGGAGGCGCACGGCTTCGTCAAGGTGCTCACCGTGCCGGGCAAGGACACCGTCCTCGGGGCCACCATCGTGGGCGAGCACGCCGGCGACCTGATCACCGAATTCGTCACTGCGATGCGGCACGGGTTGGGGCTGAACAAGATCCTCGGCACGATCCACATCTACCCGACCCTGGCGGAGGCCAACAAGTACGCCGCCGGCGTGTGGAAGAAGGCGCACGCCCCGGAAAAATTGCTGGCTTGGGTCGGCAAATTCCACACATGGATGAGGACATGACATGAAACGATTCGCCACCGCACTGCTGGCCTTGCTGCTCGT
>JBBQCV010000322.1:0-3840 GCA_038319115.1 Burkholderiales bacterium
GTGGCCTCGCGCCGCGGTCCCTCCCGCCGGCCCAGCTCTTCGCGGGCGAGGTGGGTGAGGCCGATGATCGCGTTCATCGGGGTGCGGATTTCGTGGCTCATGTTGGCGAGGAAATCGCTCTTCGCCCGGCTGGCGGATTCGGCGGCGTCTTTGGCGCGCGCGTGCTGCACGAGGAGGGCCGCCAGTTCCGCTTCCAGCACGGCTCGGCGGATATATTCGTGCGTGGTGCTCTGGACCATCGCCACCATGGCCGTGAGGAAAAGCGCGAGTGTCGCGCCCAGCATGGGGCCACCCACACCCCCAGTCAGCACGGCGGGCACCGCCACCGGAACGAGCACGGTCCCGGCGAAAAGCGCATACGCAAGCGGCAGGGTCGAGAGGCCGCGCAAGGCGGCCGCGGTGACCGCGATCAGCACCGCCATCCCCGACAGGCGCAGGTCCGCCGGCGCAGCGTCGAGCACGTACCACGCGAGCGCGCTCCACGCGAAGCCCGACAGCGCGATACCGGCGTGGAAAAGCACATTCCAACGTCGCTCGACCCGAACGTCGTCCGAAGGGCCGCCGCGCCCGTGCAGCCAGGCTATGACGAGACGCACTGCGTAGGCGGCAGCCAACGCGGCACACCAATGCGCGAGTCGCGTCCCATCCACGTGGTCGCGCACGAACAGCCAGATGACGGCCACCACCGGCGCGACCAGCAGCATCGCCAGACGGGTCTGGCGGTACGCGTACTGCAGGCGCTCGGCGCGCGTGTGTTTCCGCTCCGCGGCGCTGACCGGGGGCAGCGGGCCGAGGGCCGCGGCGCTACGGTTCTGGGGGATGGAGGC
The DNA here is from genome assembly GCA_038319115.1 of Burkholderiales bacterium. GTDB lineage: Bacteria > Pseudomonadota > Gammaproteobacteria > Burkholderiales > SG8-39 > SZAS-79. The sequence continues at coordinate 828 of JBBQCV010000322.1, forward strand.
CTGGCTGGCAAGTTCCTGGTTCATCGCGAAGTAGAATAGTCCGCCGCATTCGCGCGCCACAGCCCCCCGATGACGGATCAGGCAAGCCCACCGCAAGATTCGAACGACACCGATCCCGCCCCGCGCCTCGATCCGGGGCACGTTGCCGAGCTCATGGCGCTCGACGCTGGCGAGGGGGCGATGTTCCGGCGCTTCGTCGAGCTTTTCCTCGCGCGCGCCCAGGAGCGGCTGGTCGACTTGGCGAAGCACGCGCAGGCCGCCGATGCAGCCGGCCTTGCGGGGGCCGCGCACCTGTTGCGCGGCGGCGCAGGTAGCGTGGGGGCGGTCAGGCTGGCGGTGGCGCTGGGCCAAGTCGAGGCCGCGGCGCGTTCAGGCGACCTGCCGGCGGCCGGCCGCGCGCTGGTGCGGCTGGATGCGGAGTACGCCGCCACGCGCGCCGAGTTGCTCGACGCGGTGGCCCGCAGCCGGGCCTGATTTCACCACATCCGATTTGCCGGATTCAATCCCGGCGCGGCTCACAGGCCAACTCATGTACCGGTAGTGCGCCAGCACAAGCTGGCAGATCGTAGTTGATGCAAGTTCAATACGGAGAAGAAGTGGCGAATCACTCTGACCCCGAGTGATGCGTTGCACAAGCAGGGGGTAACCCCTGTTCCTTCCGCGACCCAGTACATTCACCTGCGATCAGCAAGACGCGCCAGAAAGAAGGCGTAATGGATCGATTTGGGCGCGTTGAACTGCTCTTCCGGTTGTACTACACTGTTGTCCTACAATTAAGAGAAGGAGACATCATGCCGACCAGCGTCCGACTCGACTCCCGCACCGAACAGGCGCTTGCCCGCCTCGCAAAGGAGAAAGGCGCGAGTAAGTCCGCAGTGCTCAGGGAAGCGGTGGAGACGCTCGCGCGCAAATCTTCGGGCCACCCGAGTACCAACGCTGCGTTCGAACGCGCGAAGGATCTGATCGGCTGCGTGTCAGGGGGCGAGCCCGACCTTTCGACACGCACCGGCGCCGGCTTCCGTCAGGTCCTGGAGCGCAAATCCGGTAGATAGCCGTGGTATTGATCGATGCCGGGCCGCTGGTTGCGCTGATTCACGCCAGCGACCGGCATCACATACGCTGCGCCGAAGTATTTCGCTCGCTCGAAGAACCGCTGGTCACGGTTTGGCCCGCGTTTACGGAGGCCATGTACCTGCTCGGCTTCTCGTGGCAGGCGCAAAACGCGTTATGGGAATTGATCGACCGCAATGTCGTCGGCTTCGCCGCCCTCGACGACCACACCAACCGCCGCGCGCGCGAACTCATGAAGAAATACCGCGATCTTCCAATGGACCTCGCGGACGCGGCGCTCGTCAGCGTCGCCGAACGGGACCGCATCTCGCGCATATTCACGCTCGACCGCCGCGATTTCCAGTTGTACCGGCCGGCGCGCATGGGTCGGTTTCAGATTGTTCCGGGGGAGTGAGGCGGGTCGAGGCGGAACAGGAATTGCAGCTTCTCAATCCCGAGGTTCGCCTCCGCGAGCAGCTTTCCGCGCTCCTTCGTGTAGTTCGCCTCGATGAGCCTCTCCGGTACGTCGAGCGCCGACGCCTGCGCAGGCTAATCGTCGAGTTTGCTGCAACGGCTCGGGGTGAGGTTTGCCCCTGACGCCGCACGATTCGCAATGCCGGCGACCCCGAAACCTCGCAAGACCCCGGACTAGGTGCAGCCCCCAATGCGTTCCTGCAAATCTTTGTCTTTCTATTTCAAGGTCCGCGTGGTTATTAGCTCTCCGGTCAGTTCCTGTACCGGCACCGGTACATTCTCCCCGCCGGCTATCAATCGATTGGCCTAGGCCGCGACCGGGCGCGGCGCGTAGATCGCGGTGTGCAGGATGCGGGCGATGAGGTGCGCGCCGTCAGCCACCACCAACGCGTCGATGTCGACGAACTTGTGGCCCTTGCGGTCGGTGTTGCCGGTGACCCGCGCGCGCACGGTCAGCGTTTCACCGACCCGGCCCGGGCGCAAGTTCTGCAGCGTGCTGCCCACGTGGATCCACGGGCCCAGGCGCACGTTCTGCATGAGCACCCAATTGGCGCAACGCAACAGCATGCCCGGATGGATGATGCCTTCGCGTTCGTAGACTGAGCCCGTTTCGCTCACGTCCTGCAGGTACTGGGCGTGGATCGCCTCGGTAACGGTGTTCGGGTGAATGCCCAGCCACGCGCCGACCGGATACGAATCAGGCCCGATCGGCGGGCGCGCTTCCGCTGCGGGGGGCGTCGCTTCGCGATAGTCCGCCAGCGCGATGGCCGGTGGGGTAGGCGGCAGCGTGGCGCGCGCGGTGCCGCACAGGAAGCCGCGACTTTCGATCTGCGCTTCCACCGCGCCATCGGCTTCGCTCGCGGTGACGGCTGCCGTCTCGCCGTCATAGATCGGCTTGAGGAAGCGCCCCTCCATGCAGCCGCGTTCGATGAAGGCGCGGCCCCATGCGATGAGGGGGGCGCGGCTCATGTAGGCGAACACCTCCGCCCCCGCGACGAGGCCACCGGCAAAGCCGAATTGCCTGGCGACGGTATCGTCGTGCATCTTGTTCTCGGAATGGCGCGAGGCATTGAACGCGACGACTGAGTAGGGAGCGATGACCATGGGGGGCAGGGGCGGGGGCAGCGAGAGCCGGGGTTAGCGGTGCGCGCGCCGTTCCCAGACTTCGGGATTGACGAAGTTGAGCGGCTTTTCGCCCTTGAGCAGGCGCACCGTTTCGCGCGCCGCGCCTTCGCTCATGCGCTCCACCGCCTCGACCGTGAGGCCGGCCTGGTGCGGCGTGAGCACCACGTTGTCGAGTTGCATGAGCGGGTGATCGGGGCTCAAGGGTTGCTTGTCGAACACGTCGAGCGCCGCGCCACGGATGCGTCGCTCACGCAGGGCCTCGGTGATCGCAGCTTCGTCCACGACCGGGCCGCGCGCCACGTTGACCAGCACCGCGTTCTTGCGCATCGAGGCGATGCGTGCGCGGCTCGCCAAGCCCCGTGTC
>JBBQCV010000323.1:0-3826 GCA_038319115.1 Burkholderiales bacterium
TCGCGGATCGACTTGATTTTGGGGTTGCGTGTGATCAGCAGGTTCGGCATCGAGGAGAGCGCCGCCACGCCGCGCACGTCGACGTTGCCGCGCGTGCGGTCCCAGAGGATCAGCGCCGGCCCGGTGCCGCCCGAGGCGAAATGCAGGTTGCCCGAGAGCAGCGCATCGTTGGCCGCGGCGCCCGAGGCCACGCGTGCCCAGGTGACCTTGCTCGCGCCGAGGCCCGCCTTGGCGAGATGCTTCTCCACCAGCTTCTCGTGCTTCATCAGCGTGAGCTGCATGTAGCCGATGCCGTACTGGGACACCAGCTTCACTTCGTCGACTTCGGCCCGCGCCAGGCCCGCTACCGCCAGTGCGGCGACTGCGCCTGCGAGCAGCTGCAGGTAGTGCGATTTTGTTTTCATTTTGTCTGCCTCCTTTTCCAGCGTTGGAAAACTCCCTGCCGGCGTGTCTCCAAACACGCCGCCTAGGGCCGGACCCCGTAGCGCGGCTTCTGGCCGAGCGTGGTCTTCAACCGCCCCTGCGCCGCATCGATGAAGCGGCACAGGTACGGGCGAGTCTCGCGCGGATCGATGATCTCCTCCACCCCGAATGCCTCCGCCGTGCGAAACGGGGAGGCGAGCGCGCGCAGTTCGGCCTCGATCTCCTGCTCGCGCGCCTTCGGGTCGGGCGCGGCTGCGATCTCGCGGCGGAATGCCGCGGCGACGCCGCCTTCGACCGGCAGCGACCCCCATTCCGCGGTCGGCCATGCGATCTTGAGGTCGAGGCCGTTCTTGTCGGTCGCGCCCATGCCCGCCATCCCGTAGCACTTGCGGATCACCACGGTGTACATCGGCACCGAGGCCTGCAGCCCCACGTAGACGCTGCGCATGCCCTCGCGCAGCGTGGCGGCCGCCTCGGCATCGCGTCCGACCATGAAACCGGGCACGTCGACGAGGAAGATGAGCGGGATATGGAAGCAGTCGCACAGTTCGACGAAGTGGGTCTGCTTGCGGGCGGCCTTCCCGTCCATCGCGCCTCCGTAGACCATGGGATTGTTGGCGATCACGCCCACCACCTTGCCGTTCATGCGCGCAAGGCAGGTGATCACCGCCTTGCCGTAAGTGGGCTGGATCTCGAACGGCGAGTCGCGATCGACCACCATCCGGATGAGCTTGCGCATGTCGTAAGGCTGGCGGCGGCTTTCGGGGACGATGCTGGCGAGCGCGTCCTCGCACCGGTCCACCGGGTCGCCGCAGGAGACGACCGGCGGCAGTTCCCAGACGTTCTGCGGCATGTAGCTGAGGTATTTGCGGATCATCGCGAAGCACTGCTGCTCGTCGGCGGCCGCGTTGTCGATCGTGCCGCTGGTGTCGACCGCGATGGCCGGGCCGCCGAGGTCCTCCTTGGTGATCTTCTGTCCCAGCGAACGCTCCACCACCGGCGGCCCCGCTGCGAAAACCTGGCTGGTGTTCTTCACCATGACCGACCAGTGCGACAGGATCGCCCGGCCCGCGGGTCCGCCCGCGGCGGTTCCGAGCACTGCACACACGACCGGCACTTCGCCCATCAATTCCACTGAGCGCTCGAACCCGTGCACGCCCGGGAACACCGAGTGGCCGCGGCGCTGTATCGAGGTCACGCTGCCACCCGCGCCGTCAATCAGGTTCACCAGCGGGATGCGGTAGTGGTGGGCGAGGTCTTCGACGAATCCGCCCTGGCCGCCCTTCTTGCGGTCGCCGCTCCAACTGGTGCCGCCGCGCACGGTGAAGTCTTCGCCGCCCACCGCCACCGGGCGCCCGTCGATTTCGGCCAGGCCCATCACATAGGGCGCGGGAGTAACGGACTCGAGCGCCGCACCTGCGTAGCGCCCTTGCCCGGTAAGCGTGCCGACCTCCTTGAACGAGCCGGGATCGACCACGCCGGCAATACGCTCGCGGATCGTGAGGCGGCCTTGCTCATGGTGTTTTGCCACGGCGGCCTCGCCGCCGAGCTTCGCCGCCTCGGCGCGGCGCTGCGCGAGTTCGGCGAGGTCGGCCGCGCGCCCGGCCGAAACCCCGGCCGTCAGGTCCGGCAAGCTCATGCTTCGAGAAACGCCATGACCTGCCCCTCGACCACCGCCTCGCCCTCTGCGACCCGGAACTCTTTCACCGTCCCGCCGTCTTCGGCGATCACCGGGATCTCCATCTTCATCGATTCGAGGATCATCACCGTGTCGCCGGGTTGCAGCCGGTCGCCGACCTGGGTGGTGATCTTCCAGACCGAGCCGGCCACGTCGGATTTCGCTTCGAGCCTTGCCATCTTCGCTTCCCCTTGTCAGTAACTCGTCGGCCAGGCGCGCATCAGGTGCTGGCCCTTGCCGCCGCTCAGGCGCAGCGAGTGCACCTCGAGCATGCGCGCGAGGTAGTCGCGTGTCTCCTCGGGCCGGATCACGGACTGCACGGCGAACATCGACGCCGCATCCCAGACCTCGTTGGCGCGATCCATGTCGGCCAGCGCTTCCGCATAACCCGGTTCACCCTCGCCGAGCCCGTGCACCACCTTCACCGCGAAACGCGCGTCCATGAAACTGATTTCGGCCGTGGGCCAGGCCGCCACTTCGTCGGAATTGCGCCCGCCGCCCAGGTTGAGGTAGGCCTGGCCGTAGGTCTTGCGCAGGATCACGGAGAGCTTGGGTACCGTCACCAGCGATAGCGCGTTCATCATGTTCATGATCTTGCCGGGCGCCCGATGGCGCTCGGCCTCGGTGCCGATGGAGAATCCGGGCGTGTCGACGAACATCACGATCGGGATGTTGAACGAGTCGCACAGCACGATGAAGCTGGTGAATTTCTCGCACGCGTCCGTGTCGAGCGCGCCGCCTTTGTAGAGCGGGTTGTTGGCGAGGATGCCGACCGTCTTGCCGCCCAGGCGCGCGAGGCCGGTGACCCCGACCTTGCCGAAGCGGGCCTTGAGTTCGAAGAAGCTGTCCTTGTCGACGATGGTGCGCACGACCTTGCGCACGTCGTAGACCTGCGTGCGGCTCGCCGGCAGCAGGCCGAGGATGTCGCGCATGCCTTCGCCCGACCCCGCCGGGATAGCGTGGACTGGAGGCGCCTCGTTGTGGTGTGAAGGCAGGTACGCAAGGAATGCCTTGATCGCGTCGAGCGCCTCCTCGTCGGAGTCGACCGCGAGGTCGGCCAGGCCGGTGACCTCGGTGTGCAGCCGCCAGCCGCCGAGTTGTTCCGGGTCGACCTGCTCCTTGATGGCGAGCGAGGTGAGCAGCGGGCTCGACACGGCGAGCACCGCGCCTTTGCGTATCACGCTGAAATCAGACAGCGCGGCATACCAGGACGACGATCCGTAGGACAGGCCCAGCGTGGCCGACGCCCACGGGATCTCGCGCAGGCGCTGGTACTGCGCGCCATCGTTGCCGAGCAGGGCGCCCATGCCGCGCGCGCCCATGGTGTCGGGCATGCGCGCGCCGGAGGATTCGCCCAGGAACACCAGCGGGATGCCGCGCTGGGAGGCGACGCGCTTCATGTGCGCGATCTTGCGGCCGTTGGTCGCGCCGCTGGAGGATCCCATCACGGTGAAATCGTTGGCCACCAGTGCCGCTTCGCGTTGCGCGATGCGCCCGAAGCCGGCGATCTTGGCGTCCGCCGGAGTCTTGTCATGGTCGGCCGGGAACGTCCCCGAGGTGCCGAACAGGCCCGACTCGATGAAGCTGCCCGGGTCGCACAGGTAGGCGATGCGTTCGCGCGCATTGAGGACACCGGATGCCTTGCGACGGGCAAGTTTGTCCGGACCGCCCATGGCCAGCGCCTTGGCGTGCCGCTCGTCGTAGGCGCGCATCGTTGCGTCGAAA
>JBBQCV010000324.1:0-3799 GCA_038319115.1 Burkholderiales bacterium
CAAGTTGGCCGGGTTCACTCTATCGGAGTCGGATCGACGCATTGCATGGATTCCTCCAGGCTTCGCCCACGGGTTTCTCGTGCTTTCCGAAACCGCGGATTTCGTATACAAAACGACCGATTACTATGCGCCGGAGTTTGAGGAAACAATTCTCTGGAACGACCCGGAGATCGGAGTCAAGTGGCCGTTGATCGGTGCGCCTTTGGTGTCCGCGAAGGACGCCCGAGGAAAGTGTCTTCGTGACGCCACAATGTTTCCCTGATCTCGAGCATTTACGCAGTCCTATTTTGCACGGGCTGCATGGGGGGCAGAATACTCCGGGATCCAATCTCGCAGCCTCGTTCTGACTTCCTCGTCCGATGCCCCCTCGCAGGAGGTAATCCAACCCATGACGTTCGCCAGCCACCTGCCGTCTTCGGTGGGTGGCGCTTTCGCAATTCTTAGCTTGGGGTGTGGCGTCCGAACGGTGTGTTCGTCGTCTGACAGCAATTCCTCGAATAGCTTTTCACCCGGGCGCAATCCGGTGAAAGTGATGCCGATTTCATTTTCCGAAAGGCCCGAGAGCCGAATCAGGCTGCGCGCGAGATCGACGATTTTCACCGGCTTGCCCATGTCGAGCACAAAGATCTGCCCGGCGTCGCCCATCAGTGCGGCCTGCAGCACCAATTGCGCCGCTTCGGGAATCGACATGAAGTAGCGTTGGATCTCGGGATGGGTCACGGTAATCGGCCCTCCGCGCGCAATTTGCGAGTGAAAGCGCGGGATGACGCTGCCGGTGCTTCCCAAGACATTGCCAAATCGCACTATTACAAACTGTGTTCCTGCAGGTGCCCTCTCCTCGGCCTGGACTGCTTGGCAGGCGAGCTCCGCAAGGCGCTTTGTCGCGCCCATTACGTTTGTCGGGTTGACGGCCTTGTCAGTCGATATGAGAATAAATTTTTCCACCCCTGCCCGCTGTCCGGCCCGGGCAAGGATGATCGTCCCCAACACGTTATTCTGTACCGCCTGCAGGGCATTGCCTTCTTCCATTAGCGGCACGTGCTTGTAGGCGGCCGCGTGGAAGATGAGTTGCGGCCTGAATTGATCCATGATTTGACTTACGCGATGGTGTGACTTGATGTCGCCGATAACAGCTGAAATCGGGATTTCCGGACGGCGATCGCGGAATTCTGCTTCGATGGTGTAAAGAGCGAATTCCGACAATTCGAAAAGCACCAGCGATTGCGGGGTAAACCTTGCGATCTGGCGGCATAGCTCGGATCCGATAGAGCCTCCCGCACCGGTGACGAGAATTCGCTTTCCTTCGATAAGAGCGCGCAATCCAGCTTCGTCGAGGCTGACGGGATCGCGGCCGAGCAGATCGTCCAGCTCGACGCGTCTCAGCTGCGAGACGTTCAGCTTGCCGGAAACGAGCTCCGCGTAGGACGGCACGGTCATTACCTTCAGCCCGGCGGCATTGCATAGGTCGACTGCGCGCCTTCGCGCTTCGTGCGACTCTCCCGGCATTGCAATGATCGCCTGGGTTACGTTGAATCGTTCCGCAAGCTCAGCGATCAGGACAAGCTCGCCTGCGACTTTGACTCCCCGTATCTCTCCCCCGTGCTTGGCCGCATCGTCATCCAGAAGTGCGACGATGTGCCAGTCAGGGCTGGTGGAAAGCTCCTTCAGGAGCGCAACCGCCGCATCGCCCGCGCCAAGCACTATCGCGGGAACCGAATCGGGCGCTCGCATCACTGCGAGCAGGCCGTGCTCTTTCCATGCGCGATAGGCGATGCGACTTCCTCCCATCGCCAGCAGCAGCAGTAGGGGCAGCATGACGAATCCGGAACGCGGAATGGGCACGGGCGCCGCGACGAACAGGAAGAACGCCGGCGTGGCGACCCCTGCGGTAGACACCGCCATCAGGATTCGCCGCAGGTCAGGCAGGCTTGCGTAGCGCCATAGTCCCCGATACAGCCCCATTCTCCAGAACAGGACTGCATGGATTGCCACTACCCACGGTACGCTGTAGAGATAAGCGGGAAGAAACTCACCCGAGTCTTCGAGGTTGTAGCGGAGCCAAAACGCCAGCCACCATGCGCCCCCGGTGACAATCAGGTCATAGCAGAAGGCGAGGGCGTTCCGTGTACGGGGGCGCAGGCGGAGCAGGATCATGCGGCGCCCGCAGCGCCAAACCGGCTCCACAGTCTGTCGATCCACACAGCGAGCAGGAGGTACGCGAGGGCGCAGAGCGCAACTACGATTCCTTGGATCTCCGCCGTGACCGAACGCAACGCGATGGCGACTCCGGCACACGTGGCCATGAGGAAATACCCTGACAGGGCGGTACTGCGATGGCCCCAGCCCATGCGCACCAAGCGCTGGTAATAGTGGTCGCGGTGCGCGATCCATACTTTCTGGCCACGCCATGCCCGCTTTGCCAGCGTAGCGGTCGCATCCATTATGAATGGCGAAAAAACAAGAAGCGGAAACCACCACTCCCAGGCTCCGGCTTGCCATCCCGCAAGGCCGAGGGCACCCGACAGGAATCCGAGCGGAATCGATCCGCCATCGCCCATGAATAGCCGGGCGGGGGCAAAGTTGAAGCAAAGGAATGCAAACGCCGCAGAGGCGATGGCAGTGCTTGCGATTGCGAGCCACGCCACGCCCTCGCAATGCGATGCGATAGCAAACGCTCCGAATCCGATGACTGCCATGCCGCCTGCCATGCCGTCCGAGCCGTCCATGAAGTTGTACAGGTTGGTAAGCCAGGTCATGCCGAGCGTAAGCGCCACGAACGCGACTGGGTCGACGTTCGGAAGCGTTAAGGCGAGATAAATTCCAGCGGCGGCGAGGTGGGCCGCCAGCCGGATGCCGAGGGGGACGCCCAATGCATCATCCGCGAACGAAACCGCGACGAGGGCGGCCGATATCAGCAGCGCCGCCTGCACGGAATTTCCGCCTGCACCGTCTGAATCGGCCATGCCCCAGGACCAGGCCACGCCTGATGCCGCAGCGGCGCCTAATGCAATGGCAAGTCCACCGCTTCTCGGTACCGGCGTCTTGTGCAGAGAACGTTCGTTTGCTCGATCGAGCACCAAGTGCCTCGCACGCCTGGACACGAGGAACAGCGAGCACGCAAATGCAATTGCGAAAGCGATGATTGCAGCGGAAACCATGGGATAGAGGGCGGAAATTTGGGCGCTATTGTGACGCACAAAACGCTATTGACGTAGCGCACCGGTGCCCGGATGTCGCTTCCCGCCTGTCGCTTCAACTCAATCGGGACCAATCCTCCAGTTCATTGCCCCGTATTCAACTCCGCATAAAGGGGCCCAAAATCCGGCGCCGTCTCCCGCAGCAACTGGTCGAATCCCTCGATCACGAAGTACGTCCCCTGGTAACTGTCGATCTTGTACGGCGTCCTCATCGCGGTCATGACATCAAATGCCACCCGCTCGGGCTCAGTGCTCTCGACCGCGTAGGGCAGTTCTCCTCCCGAGGAAAGCAGTCCGGCCCCATAGGCCCGGATCCCGTCCGGCGTGCGCATCAGGCCGAACTCGATGGTGTGCCAGTAGAGCCGGCCCAGGTAGGTCAGCCCGTCGAGTTTCATGGCCTTGAGGCCGCCCTTGCCGTATTCGCACAGGTGGTCGGCGTACTGGGGGTCGAACAGAAGCGGCACATGGCCGAAGAAATCGTGGAACACGTCGGGTTCGACGATGTAGTCGAACTCCTCGGGTTTCCTGAGCCAGACGGTCACCGGGAACCGCTTGTTGGCCAGGTGGGTGAAAAATGCCTCTTCCGGGATCAGCCCGGGGAC
>JBBQCV010000325.1:0-3781 GCA_038319115.1 Burkholderiales bacterium
TCCACCGCCGCCTCGGTGATGAGCTGCCATCGCTCTTCGCCTTCGACCATGCGGCCCTCGAGCTTCTTGTGCGCGTTCTCGATCATCACCACCGCCGCGTCGACCATCGCTCCGATGGCGATCGCGATCCCGCCGAGCGACATGATGTTGGCGTTGACGCCTTGGTAATGCATGACGATGAAGGCGGCGAGAATCCCCAGCGGCAACGAGACGATCGCCACCAGCGCCGAGCGCACGTGGAACAGGAACACGAAGCACACCAGCGCCACCACCGCGAACTCTTCGGCGAGCTTGTTGCGCAGGTGGGTGACGGCGCGCTCGATGAGGCTCGAGCGGTCGTAGGTCTCGACGATCTCGACCCCGGGCGGCAGGCTGGCCTTGAGCGAGGCGAGCTTGGCCTTCACCGCCTCGATGGTGGCGAGCGCGTTCTTGCCCGAGCGCATGATGATCACGCCGCCGGCGACTTCGCCCTCACCGTCGAGCTCGGCGATGCCGCGCCGCATCTCCGGCCCGAGCTGGATGCGCGCGACGTCGCCAAGGCGCACGGACACGCCCGCATTCGAGGTCGTAAGCGGAATGGCGCGGAAGTCATCGAGCGTCCTGAGGTAGCCGCTCGCGCGCACCATGTACTCGGCCTCGCCCATTTCGATCACCGAGCCACCGGTCTCGCGGTTGGCCTTCTGCACGGCGTCGATCACGCGCGAGTGGGAGATGCCGTAGGCGCGCAGCTTGTCGGGGAACAGCACGATCTGGTACTGGCGCACCATGCCGCCGATTGAGGCGACCTCGGCCACGTCCGGCACGGTCTTCAACTCGTACTTGAGGAACCAGTCCTGCAACGCGCGCAGTTCCCCCAGGTCGTTGCGCCCGCTGCGGTCGACGAGCGCGTACTGGTAGATCCATCCCACGCCGGTAGCGTCGGGCCCCAGCGCGGGCTTTACCGACGCGGGCAGGCGCGACTGGGCCTGCGACAGGTACTCCAGCACTCTCGAGCGCGCCCAGTAGGGGTCGGTGCCGTCTTCGAACAGCACGTACACGAACGAGTCGCCGAAGAACGAATAGCCACGCACCGTCTTCGCGCCGGGCACCGAAACCATGGTGGTGGTGAGCGGGTAAGTGAGCTGGTCCTCGACGATGCGCGGCGCCTGACCCGGGAAAGGCGTGCGGATGATGACCTGCACGTCGGACAGGTCGGGGATCGCGTCGAGCGGGGTGCGCATGGCCGCCCAGAGGCCCCATGCGGCGACCAGCGCGGTGGCCACCAGCACGAGGAAGCGGTTGGCCACCGACCAGCGGATGAGGGCCGCGATCATGGCTTGCGCGCGGGCACAGGCCGGGGCGTCACCTTGTCGATGATGAAATCGCCGTCCTTGTTGGGCTGCCCGCGCATCATGAACTCGACCGTGTCGCCTTTCTTCAGGCCGGCGAGCTGGGCCTTGTCGGGCACCGAGAACCCCATTTGCATGGTGGGCCATTGCATCGAGGCGATCGGGTCGTGCTTGAGTTCGAGGTATCCCTCCGCCGCGTTGACGCCGGTCACCACGCCCTGCCCCTTGTGCATGGCCGCTGCCGTCGGCGCAGCGCCAGGCGCCGGCCCGCTGGCTGGTGTCGGGGCAGGTGACGCCGGTAACGCCTCCATGCGCGCCAGCCCGGCATTGAGGTTGGCTTCCGAATCGAGCAGGAATTGCCCGGAGAGCACCACCTTGTCGCCTGCCTTGAGGCCGGCGCGGATTTCGCTCATGCCGCCGCGCTCGACCCCGGGCTCCACTGGCTGGCGGCGGAACTTGCCATCGGCCTCGACCAGGATCACGAGGTTGCGCTCGCCGGTGCGGATGACGGCTTCGCTCGGCACCAGCACTACCTGGCGCGCGTTGCCGCTCAAGAGCGAAACCGTGGCGAACATGCCCGGCTTGAGGCGCGTGCCGGGATTGGCAAGCTCGATGCGTGCCTTCACGGTGCGCGTGACCTGGCTCACTTCGGGCAGGATTGCGCCGACGCGCCCACTGAACACCTGCTCGGGAAACGCCGCCACGCGCGCTTCCACGCGGCTGCCGGGAATGAGCATCGCGGCCTGGGTCTCTGGCACCTCCACATTGACCCACACGGAGGACAGGTCGACGATCCGAAACAGCGTTGCGCCCGCGGCGACGGTCATGCCCTCGCGCACGCCGAGTTCGGCGATCACGCCCGAGATCGGCGAGCGCAACGTTGTGCGCGCAAGCACCTTGCCTTCGCGCTCCACGGTGGCGATGTCCGTCGCGCTCATACCCAGCAGCACCAGCCGCTGGCGCGCGCCTTCGACCAGCGACCGCGCCTCGGGCGACGGATGCCTGCGCAGCAACAGGTATTCCTCCTCGGCACCGGCCCATTCGGGGAAGAAGATCTCCACCAGCGGCGCGCCCTTGGCCACCGGGTCGAGCGGCGAGCGCGCATGCAGCTTTTCCACGAATCCCGCTGTGCGCGCCTGCACCACCACCACGCCGCGCTCGTTCCAACCCACCGACCCCACCGCTTCGAACTTCGCATCGAGCGAGCCGAGTGTGGCCTGCGCGCTGCGCACGCCGAGGTTCTGCACCACGCGTGGGTTGATCGACACCTTGCCCGCCTCGTCGCCGCCGCCTTCGTCGGCGTACTTTGGCACCAGCTGCATGTCCATGAACGGCGATTTGCCGGACTTGTCGAATTTCTGCTGCGGCACCATCGGGTCGTACCAGTAGAGGACCTTGCGGCCCGCGGATGCTTCCTGCGTGGCCGGCACGGCCGCATTGTTCGCGGCGGCGGAAGTCTGCGTGCCCATCATTCGGTGCATTGCATAGCGATAGCCGCCGAAAGCGACCAGCGCCACCACCGCCGCGATGCCCGCCACCAACGCGCCTGTCCGTGCGCGGTTCATTGCCGCTCTCCCTGCGAATAGACAAAGTTGAGGTCGGCCCAGGCGCGTGCGCGCTCGGCTTCGACCGCGATCATGGCCGCTTCGGTCTCGGCCACCGAGCGTTGCGCTTCGAGCACGGGTCCGAGCTCGCCGCGCCCGCCCTGGTAGGCGGCACGGGCAGCTGCGACGCGCTCGTGCGCAAGCGGCAGCAGCACGCGCGAGAAGCGCCCGATTCGCTCGCTCGCCGTGTCGAGGTCGGCAATCCATGCGCGCAGTTCGGCTTCGTGGGTGCGCCGCGATTCCTCGCGCAGCGCCCGCACACGCCCGGCTTCGGACAGTTTGGCGGCGATGTCGCGGTCCTGGCGGCGCTCGGCCTGCCACGGCAGGTCGATCGTCACCGCGACGCTCACCATGTTGCTGAATGCCGGCTCGCGCTGCGCGTAGCCCACCTGCAGGCTCCAGTCGGGAGACTTGGAGCTGCGCGCGAGTTCCACCTCGCGTTCCGCCAGCGTGGCCTGGTCGTCGTAGACGCGCAGCATCGGGTGCTCGGCCAGCCGCGTCACGAGATGTTCGCGCGGATGCGCGAACCGCGCGGTGTCAGGCGGCGGGCCCAGCGGCCGGGAAGCGTCGGCGGGCAGCCAGCCAGCCAGCCGGATGCGCGCCTTGCGCACCGCCTTGGCCTGCTCGATCACGCGGTCGTTCACCTGCTCGAGAGCCTGGCGCAACGTGTAGGCCTCGACGCCCGATTGCCTGCCACGGCTCACGCCCACCGCGACCGCGTCGATCTGCAACTGGAATTGCCCGGCGAGGCGCTCGAGCGCGCCGAGCGCCTTTTCCGCGAAGTGCACGCCGAGCCAAGCGGCAGCGGCTTCACGGTGAACCGCGGCGCGTTGCGCTTCGAGTCCGGCC
>JBBQCV010000326.1:0-3763 GCA_038319115.1 Burkholderiales bacterium
CAGCTCGAGGTGCGTCCAATGATACAGCGGGTTGCGCATCGTCTCCGGCACGGTCTCGGCCCAGGCCTGAAATTTTTCGCGCGGTGTGGCATCGCCCGTGACAAAGCGCTCGTTCACGCCATTCGCCCGCAACGCGCGCCACTTGTAGTGATCGCCGCCCAGCCAGAGCTCAGAGAGATCGGCGAACTCGTGGTTCTTCGCGATCAGGTCGGGCGGGAGATGGCAGTGGTAATCGTAGATCGGCTCGTCCTTCGCGAACTCGTGATAGAGTTTGCGGGCCTGCTTGGTCGTCAGGAGGAAGTCGTCGTGGATGAAGGAGCGGGGTTTGGCCATGGAGGGGATTACCAGTGAAACTGGAGGAGCGATGGTGGCAGCGCGACGGGACGAAACGCACTCTCATTTTTCGTTATGCCACGCCGAAATTGGGGACTTTTTGGCCACGAAATGCACTAATGGGCACAAATGAGACATTCCGGGATGGCAGGCTTGCTGTAGCCCTGCCCGTGAGGGCAGGGACCACTTTTACTTGGCTCAAAATCGTCCCGCTGCTCACGCAGCGGGCTACAATGCCAACTTCGGAGGTCAGCTCTTTGTGTGCTGGGTGTAATTTGTGGCCCACCCAATTCCTAACGCGACACGTCGTTGAGCATCGCATCCAGCGTCGGATAACCGGCGAGCAGCTTGCTGGCGGCGGCGCAGGTGGAGGCGGTCGCGAGGCCGGTGTTCTCGGCGAGGAAGATGATATACGCCGCCACGTTTCGGGCGTAGAGCAGCCGGCCTTCGTCGCTGAGGCTGTAGAAACGCGCGCGCTGGCGGTAGCCGGACGGCGTGTGATCCCCGAGCGCGGATTTCTGCGGCCGGCCCTCCGCGGCGAGCACGTAGAGAAAATTGTACTCGAACCAGAACATGTGCTCCGGACTCGGCGGCAGCGACTCCAGCGCCGCGCGCGTCACCGTCGGATTCGCAAACACCTCCGTCCCGTGCCCCGCCTTCGCCAGCGCGTCCGTCACGAACACGCGGGCCATTTTCTGCTCCGTGGCATCGGTGCTGTACGAACCGGCCAGCGCGAGTTCAAGCGTGAAGCGATACCAGTCGAGCCACAGCGCCTGGTCCGCCGGCGCCTTCGACGCAAACAGCGCGCGCCCCATTTCATAGGTGTAGCGGCCGCTGGTCTTGATTTCGAGGTGCGCGCCCGTGACCTGACCCATCGCCTGATAATTCTCGGCCGATTTGCCCGAGCCCGAGTGAAAGCCGATGCTCGCGCCGAACTGGCGGCACACGGCCCACTGCTTCTCGATCAACCCGCGCAGCGCCGTGTTGTCGGGAAACGGCATGTTCTTCTGAAACCCGAACGCCGGCGCCACGAAGTGAATGCGCATCCCGAGCGCCTCGCACAACGCGAGCATGATCGCCGTCGTCTCCGGCGTCGTCAGCCCCGGCAATTCGTCAATGGACAGTTCGCGCAGATAGCCACGGCCCACTTCCGTCGTGAAAGCCTGCGCGCGCGCCGCAGCGTACTTGGCGTCACGCCCCTTCATCTTCTCCATCGCCGGCCACACATACGCCAGCAGCCGGTGGAATTGGACTTCGTCCAATTCCAAAGGGGCTCCGGCCTCGCGGCCAGCGCCCAAGGCTGTGACCCGGGTCCGGACGGTCTCGACGATTGCGGTCGGGATATGGGCCGCCACCCAGCCGGCGGCGTCTTCGGGGATTTTGGTCTGCGCCAGTTCGGGGGAGAGGTCGAAGGTGATGTAGCTGGCGAGCAGGCAGCCGGCGACGAGCGCGTCCTCGCGGTGATCGAACTTGCCGCCGATCGGCTGGTGGTCCGCGTTGAAACTCCACGCCAGGGCCCGGCGGTGAAACCCGGTCTTCAGCTTCGCGAGCACGCACCCGTGGCTCATGCCATCGACACTCTGGCCCTGGTGTCCCTCGGGAACATTCGTGCCGATGAACGGGAACGGCACGGTGTCGAGTTTCCCCGCCAACATGACGTCCACATCGTACACCAATTCGCGCGGAATCGAATTCTGGTTGGCCGTCACGCCGAAGTTGAGCGCGCTCATCGCCCAGTCGACCGCCGGCCAGTGCAGCGTGGTGAAACGCGCGCCGATTCCGAGCGTGCGGCGTCCGAGCTTCTCCGAGGCCGTGGGAAATATCGTGCTCTCCGGATGGTGCTCTTGCACGAGATTCTTCAGTCTGAGCAGGTTCGCGAAGGTCGCCGGAAAAGCCTGTGCGCCACGGGGCAAATCGACCGCGTCCGCCAGCGCTTCGGTCCGGCCCTCGAGCCGCCATGCGCAGTCGCCCGCCGCATTCTCGAGCAGCGTCCACGTGCCCGCCGCTGTGGCGAAGTGGCTCTTCGGGTAGACCTTGAGCAGCCCGCCCGCCTGCAGCTCGGCGCGCAGCGCGGGCCAGTCGAGGCAGAAATCCGGGCTGACGCACGGATTCGTCGCGATGCGAAGGGAGTTCTCGAGCAGGAAGCGATTGATGGCAGACATGAGAGGCGCGGTTGGCGTAGTCCTCCACCATCCTCAACTTTCCCGCGCCCGCGCAAAGCATTTAGCCGGTTCGACAGGATGACAGGATTGGCACGATGGCGGGCCAACGATCCCGAACCGCGATTCCTTCCCATTCGCGCCGTCTGCGTTCGAGCGCTCCTTCCCTGGAGGCGCGGTGTCCCGACCGCGCTGCCTGCATCCTGCCTCATCCTGTCATCCTGTCCAAAGCCCGGGTCTGGTTTCCGGTGGGCCGAAGATCTCTTTCGAGCCTAGACAGGATGACAGGATGGGCAGGATGGCAGCCAGGATCCCGAACCACGATCCCTTCCGCTTCGAATCGAGTCGTGCCCTCAGCCCGTCGGCGTTCGAGCACACCTCCCTGAAGGCGCGGTGCCCCGACTGCATCCTGCCCCATCCTGCCATCCTGTCCAAAGCCCGGGTCTGGCTTGCTCCGATTCCTGACTTCCTAGCCTCAGGCTCAATCCCGGGCCGTGCCAATCAATCTGAGCCTGAAGCCATGAAACCAAGAATCAGGTGCTCCAAATCTGGCCCGCGCTCCCCGCATCCGGTTTAATCCCGCCCTCCTGTCCAAAGCCGGAAATGCTCCTTGCACGGCCGCCGGCACCCGCTCTTCTCGGCGGTTTTCCTTTCCATGTCTGAAGTCGCCGCCGCGGTCGCAGCCCAGCCCAATCCCGATCATGTCCTTCGCCTCGCCGCGGAGCTCAACATCAAGGTCTTCCAGGTGGCCGCGACCGCCCAACTGCTCGCCGGCGGCGCCACCGTCCCGTTCATCGCCCGCTACCGCAAGGAAGTGACCGGCGAACTCGATGAAGTGCAGGTGCTCGCCATCCGCGACCGGCTCGAACAAATGCGCGCCCTCGATGAGCGCCGCGCCTCCATTCTCAGCTCGCTCAAGGAGCGCAACCTGCTCACGCCCGCGCTCGAGAAAGCGATTATCGCCGCCGACACCCTGACCGCACTCGAGGATCTCTACCTCCCCTACCGCCCGAAAAAACGCACCCGCGCCACCATCGCGAAGGAGAAGGGCCTGGAGCCGCTCGCCGAGCTGGTCTGGGCGCAGGATGCCGCGACCGACGCCACATCAGCCGCGCAGGAATACGTGGGACGCGAATACACTGCCGACGACGGCAAGAACGTGAAGTCGAAGATCGAGTCGGCCGCCGAAGCCCTCCTGGGCGCGCGCGACATCCTCGCCGAGCGCATGAGCGACGACGCCGCCTCGCGCGAGAAGCTGCGCGGCCTCTACC
>JBBQCV010000327.1:0-3759 GCA_038319115.1 Burkholderiales bacterium
GAACGGCCGTGCGCCTGCAAGCCCTCGCCCTCGGCCAGTTGCACGGCAATGCGGCCGAGCGTCCCTGCCCCTGCTGCAGACACCGATATCAGGCTCGAGCGCTTCTGGAAATCGTAGACCCCAAGCGGCGAGGAAAACCGGGCGGTGCCCGCAGTGGGCAGGACGTGATTCGGTCCAGCACAGTAATCGCCCAGGGCCTCCGAAGTATTGCGGCCCAGGAAGATGGCCCCGGCATGCCGCAATGCGGGCAACAAGGCGTCAGGATTCTCTACCGACAACTCCAAATGCTCCGGCGCGATCATATTGGCGATTGCGCATGCCTCCCCGAGGTCGCGGGTAAGGACGAGGGCGCCATGGTTCGCAAGGGCCTTTTCGATGACCTCTCGCCGGTTCATTTCCGGCAGCAGCCTGTCGATGCTCTCCTCGACCCTGGCGAGAAATTCCGCGTCGGGCGACAGGAGAATGGCCCGGGCATCCTCGTCGTGCTCGGCTTGGGAGAAAAGGTCCATCGCAATCCAATCGGGTGGTGTCGCTCCGTCGCAAATGATCAGGATCTCCGAGGGGCCGGCAATCATGTCGATTCCCACTACGCCGAAGACCTGTCGCTTGGCTGACGCCACATAAGCATTGCCGGGCCCGACGATCTTGTCGACCTTAGGGATGGTGGCGGTCCCGAATGCAAGCGCGGCGACTGCCTGCGCACCACCGATGGCAAACACCCGATCGACACCGGCGAGCGCCGCCGCGGCCAGCACCAGCTGATTGCGCTCGCCCCCCGGCGTGGGGCTGACCATCACCAGCTCGGCAACCCCCGCGACTTTGGCGGGAATGGCGTTCATGAGCACAGAGGAAGGATAGGAGGCCTTGCCTCCGGGAACGTAAAGGCCGACGCGGTCGAGCGGCGACACGCGCTGGCCGAGTCGGGTTCCGTCATCCTCGGCGTACTCCCACGACACGCTCAACTGTTTCTTATGGAACACGGCAATCCGGTCAGCGGCCGTGCGCAACGCATTGGATTGCGCCTCAGGAAGCGAAGCGAGCGCCCCATCCAGCACTTCCCTCGGGATCTCAAGATCGGAGATCGAAGCCACCGCGAGGCGGTCGAACTTTTTCGTGTACTCCAGAACCGCCGGGTCGCCGTTCTTGCGGACATCCGCAATGATGCTGCGTACCGCGGCTTCGATGCCCTCGTCCTGGGCCGGCTCGCAGGCAGTCAGCCGTGCGATGCGCTCGCGGTAGTCGGCGTCCTTGGTGGCGAACGAACTGATGCGGCTGGACTTCATTGCGGGGAAGGCGCGGCACGTGCGAAGGCGTCGATCATGGGTTGCAGCAGCGACCGCCGGGTTTTCAATGCTGCCTGGTTGACGATCAGCCTGGCCGAGACCGGCATGATCTCCTCCACTGCGACCAGGCCATTGGCCCTGAGGGTATCGCCCGAGCTGACCAGGTCGACGATGGCATCAGCCAAGCCGGTGATGGGGGCGAGCTCCATCGATCCGTACAGGCGGATCAGGTCGACGTGCACGCCTTTCTTGGCGAAGTGCTCGCGCGCAGTGCGCACGTATTTCGTTGCCACTCGCAGCCTGGCGCCCGTTCTCACGGCATGCGCGTAGTCGAATCCGCCGCGCACGGCGACGATCATGCGGCACTTGGCGATACCGAGGTCCAACGGCTGGTAAAGCCCGGCCCCCCCGTGCTCGTGCAGTACGTCGTGGCCGGCAATGCCGATATCCGCAGCGCCGTGCTGGACGTAGGTCGGCGTATCGGAGGCCCTGACTATGATCAGCCTTACGTCCGACCGGTTGGTCCCGATGACGAGTTTGCGTGAACCGGGCTCCTCTTGGGGACGCAGCCCCGCGCGGGCCAGCAACGGGGCTGTTTCGTCGAATATCCGACCTTTTGACAGCGCAATTGAAACCGGAGTGCTCATTGCTCGATTTAGCGCTGATCGGGCACCGACGATCCGATCCGCTGCTGTGAGGGGGCGTAATTTTACCTTACGCGTTCGTGCGCCCCAGAGCGGGGCGCGTCAAGCCAGGCGGCGTACCTTCGCGCCGAGCGCAGCCAGTTTCTGCTCAAGGGACTCGTAGCCGCGATCGAGGTGGTAGATCCGGTCGATGACGGTTTCGCCTTCCGCGACCAAGCCTGCAATAACCAGGCTGGCCGATGCGCGCAGGTCGGTCGCCATCACGGTGGCGCCCTGCAGCCGGTCAACGCCCCTGACCACCGCCGTGTTGCCCTGGATGGCGATGTCCGCGCCGAGCCGCTGCAGTTCGAGCGCATGCATGAAACGGTTCTCGAAAATATTCTCGGTGATGACCGACGTCCCGCGGGCGACCGTGTCGAGCGCCATGAACTGGGCTTGCATATCGGTTGCAAAGCCGGGATAGGGAGCTGTCCGCAACCCCACCGCCGCCGGCCGTTGCGTCATTTCGAGCGTAATGGTGTCTTCGGTGCAGTCAATTTTTGCGCCGGCCTCGCGCAACTTTCCTATCGTGCCATCCAGCGTAGCGGGTGCAGCGCCGGTAAGTTTTACACGACCGCGGGTAGCCGCCGCAGCAGCAAGGTATGTTCCGGTCTCGATCCGGTCGGGCATGACGGCATGCTTCGCACCATGCAGCCTGGCAACGCCTTCGATGCGAATCCTGTCCGTGCCCGCGCCTTCGATCTTCGCGCCCATGGCAATGAGGCAGTTGGCCAGATCCACAACTTCGGGTTCACGCGCCGAGTTCTCGAGAAAGGTCGTGCCTTCAGCGAGCGCCGCCGCCATCATGAGATTTTCCGTGCCAGTGACGGTCACGAGATCCATGGAGATTCGCGCGCCCTTGAGTCGTTTGGTCTCCGCGTGAATGTAGCCATGCTCGACGGAGAGGTCGACACCCATCGCGGCCAGGCCCTTGAGGTGCTGGTCTACCGGGCGTTGCCCGATTGCGCATCCCCCGGGCAGGGACACTTTGGCACGCCCGCATCGCGCCACCAACGGGCCCAGGACCAGAATTGAAGCGCGCATGGTCCGGACAAGTTCGTACGGGGCCACTGGATCATGGATAGTTTCAGCCCGCAGGGACATGCGCCCCGCACTGCCGTCCTCCGAAGCGTCTGCGTGGACTCCCATCTGGCTGAGGAGCTTGGCCATCGTGGACACGTCCATGAGCTTGGGAACGTTGGACAACTCCAGCGCCTCGGCCGAAAGAAGCGACGCGCACATGATCGGGAGAGCCGCGTTCTTTGCACCCGACACGTGAATCGTCCCCTCAAGTGCGCGCCCCCCGTTGATGAGCAGTTTGTTCATGAGGCCGCCTTCCATTCCTCGGGGGTCAGCGTTCGCATCGACAAGGCGTGGATTTCCTCCCGCATCCGGTCGCCGAGCGAGGAATACACAAGCTGGTGGCGCTGCACGCGGCTACGCCCTGCAAAGTCATTACTGACGACGAGGGCCTCGAAATGCTGGCCGTCGCCGGACACCTCGACGTGGTCGCAGGCAAGCCCCGCGGCGATACCGGTTTTTATGCTGTCAGGCGTCACCATCTTTTTTCCACAGGATTCGAAAACGGGTTTGACCGGGGTACGCCGGATTAGTGCCGCAGTTTATACCCGCTCTTGAGCAGGCTAAGCGTACCAATCGCAAGCAGTGTCAGTGTGGCGCCGACGACTGTGAGGCTCACCGCGGGAGGAGCATCTGAAACTCCGAAAAAGCCGTACCGGAAGCCGTCGATCATGTAGAAAAACGGATTGAAGCGGGAAACTGACTGCCAGAAT
>JBBQCV010000328.1:0-3726 GCA_038319115.1 Burkholderiales bacterium
CGCACGCTCATCGCGCACACTGGTTAGATTGTAGAGCGGGTTGGAGCGGGCGAGCATGGCGCCACCGTCACGCGTCAGCGGCTTCCAGACGAAGGTTCCGACCGTGTTGGTTGAACGCGTCAGCATCGCGTCGAAAGGGATGCTCAAGTAAATTCCCTTGTCGAAGCTGCCCTCCCCGAACTGGGCGGACGAAACGTTTGTCTTGGTCGCGAAGGCGCCGATGGTTACGCCATTGCGAAAGGAACGTGAAATTTCGAGCGTGGCCCCCATGTCGCCGGCGAGGTAGCGGCCTGCGCTGAGCTTGGCCTTGATATCGTTCCAGCCTGTGTCCCAGTACACGGCTGCGTGCCCGGTAACAACGCGATAGTCACGCAGCCCGAAGTCCTGCTCGAATTTTCTTTGCCGGACGGCATTGATGTCGACGCCATACGCGATCCGGCTGTCCTGTTTCTTGTATAGCCATTCCGCACCGACCCCCGCGAACATCGACTCGAGGTACCCCGCGTACACGCTGTAAAACTGGTTGTCGCCCAGCTTTCCGACGTGGGTAAGCTGCAGGTTGGGAAGCGTCAGGGCTGAAGTGGTCAGGTACTCGCGCAGGAAGGTGCGAACGCGAGGCAGGTCGCTGGGTGCGGTGTACTTGAACTTGTCGTAGTTGTTCAACAGCCCAAGCCGTACTGTTCCCTGCAGCCAGGTGCTGTCGGTCAGCCGGTACTTGGCTTTCTCCACGGCGGAGATCTGGAACAATACGAATCCATCCGGACCGCCCAGCGTCTGCTGGTAATCGAATCCGAGGGCCGACTCAAATTTTGGTCGCGCGCTTTTGTACAGGGAATCGGACTCTTTGGGCCCTGCTGCAGGCCCGTCGAGCGGGCGCACCATGACCGGCTCACGCCAGTTGTGGGCCGGCACGGGCTGGGTGCGCCGTTCGACCCACGCGTCCCGGTCAACCACATGTTCGGTGAGATCGACCCCTCGCTGCTTGTAACTGAGCGCAAACCTGTCCACCGACGCCGGCGCATCGCGATGGAGCACCGCAGCGGTCTTGTCGATCCTGTCCCGCAGGTATACGGCCTCGGGGTCGTCAATCGTCACTCGCAATTCGCGCCCTGCCTGCTCTATGCTGCGCACGTGCCAGCTGCTTTGCGATTCGATGTCACGGCTTGTGCGCGACCAGTCTGGCGCTGATTGGGGGCGCGCGTTGGCTACCGGAATCGGCTTGGGATCGTTCACCTTGGGCGTTTCCATGCCATCCAACTGGACCTTGAATGTAACGCCGAAGGTCACGGTGTTGCCGCGCTCCACTCCCAGCGACAGGTCCATCCAGGGGGTCGCCCGGTAGACGGCGCCGAAGTTGAACGGCGAGGCCTGCTTGAAAACGTTACCAAGCGGCTCACGCTTATAGTCGTTCCCGTCGTACTCGAGCTTCAGGATGAGCTTGTCCCACGGCGACTGGTATTGCACACCGCCGAACAGCGCCGCGGGCCCGCGAAAATAGCTGCCGAAACCGAAATTTCCGCCTGTTCCCACGCTCGACGTGCGCGAATCGAACGATGAAACGATGCGTCCGAGGGGGTTGCGGAGGTTTGCGCGGTTGCCTACGTAACCCCATCCCATCCCGAGGCTCCAGTCGAGATCCCCCGTGCGCTTGTTCGCGACAACGTATTCGCCTGAAAAGAGGCCCGTCCCCGCGACGTCGCGCAGACCGATGGCGATCTCCGGGACGTAGGTCGACTCGTTCACGACGCGGAATTTGACATCGATACTCTTGTCTTTGTAGGCCTGGTCGCCGCTCAATGAAGCAGGGCCGTAGAGGCGGTTACTGATATTGGTGTAACGAAACCCGGCCTCCATCCAGTCGAAAGGCTGGAAAAAAGTGTTGCCTTGCGTATAGGGGAAGGTGCGCGTGAGGTTGAATGAGAATGCCCCCACTTTCGCCATGCGCGACGTCGGCGTTTGCATCAAGCCAATCCCTCCCCAGTCGCTTGCCGTCACTTCGCGGCCTCGTGCGCGCGCGGCTGGGACCGAATCCGGGAGGGTAATAGGCGCACCGGCTGCCGATCCTGGATGCCGATCCTCGTCCGGTGCCGGGCCTTGGGTTGCGAGAAATGCAATGAGGTTGTCCGAAAGGGGCTCCGGAATCTCCGCGCTTCGCGGTGGCGCCCAGATCCATGCCCCTGGGGCGGGCTCGTCTTGCTCTTGCCGGTTCCAGCTTGCGACACCGTTGCGTTGCACACGGCCATCGGGTTGCGCCACCCAGGCCTTGTCGATCGCCCCGGCAATGAACGGCATGCAAGCCACCAAATAATCGAGGGCCTCGTGGCCGGCTTGGTGAGCTACTTTGCACCGCGTTCCCTGGAGGGTAACGACGGTCACCGTGCTGGGCCTCCTCGGCAGGATTACGGAATGGCCAGGGAGCACAAGGGGGTCGCGCCCGGGGTTGGCTTCGAGCCATCGGGCATCGGCCAACGCGACAGGGACCCGGCCCGTTACCGGCAGGCCTGTGATCCACTCGGCGAGGGGGCCGAAATTCGCTGAGCCATCGGCAGTTCCACGGTCCCTGCGCGTCAATGCTTTGACCAGATCGAGGCGTGCCAGGGTTTGTGGGGGGATTTCCTCAGGGACCCGCCAGCTCAGGCCCAGTGGATACGAATTCTGGGAAGCAGGCTGCTCCAGGAGCCAGGCGCTGAGTCGCTTTGCAGGCGCCGCTTGGGCCAATGCGCCGAACGAAGCTGAGACCAAGACCGCGAACATCGTACTCGCCAGCGAGGAGCGCACCCGCTTTGAACTCATCGGGACGCTTTTTGATCTGGTCGTAGGGCGGGCCAGCGCTGCCATGTAAAGCAGAATTCAGGGGACAAGCACTGCTCGCCATACACAACGCTTTCATCGTTGCCCACTTTGGTGACGGCATATCGGGCAAGGGGAAGCACTTCGCCCTTCGAAATTGCCGGCATGCCGGTGGCAGCTACCGCCGACTCTTCGAACCAGGACAGACTTGAGGGGTCGAGCTCCAAGAGGGCGTTTCGGGAAGGAGTTGCTGCGGGCCGGACAGTAACCAGCTCCTTCACGCCGTATCGATAGCCCGGCATCACATCTCGCACGCGCACGAAGTGGACGGGGCCGCCGGTCCGGGTAATGGAGGACCACTCCGGCGGTCGCGTCAGGACAACATTCCTCCACTCCGAAATCATGCCAACGGCCCCAACCAGGCGCCCATTCTGCAGGCGCAAGACCTCGCGTTCCGCGCTATACCAAACCTGGATTGGCCCCAGGGGGTGCGGTTCGACATAGCCGAGCACTAACAGGGCGGACTTCCCGCGAACGGTCGCGCGCAGATACTGAAGGTTGGGATTGAGGTTTCCCGCCATCGCGGCCGAATTGCTCGCCACTGAAGAGCGAATCGTGTCCACGATCGCAGATGTGCCGCCGGCACAGCCCGACAGCGCACCGACCAGAAGGAGGATCGGCGCCCAGTTTCGATTGTTCACTGAAGGGTTCGCGGCAGGAGAAAAGCGGGGGCCATCGGCAGTCGGATAATTCGCCGCGAATTATCGCATTTTGCTTTGTGTTCGCTTGCGGGCCAACACCCCGGACGGAGCCCAACGTCGATCCCGATGGAGGGTTCTCATCGTTGCGCCAATGGGAGTGCGATTGACGAGACGCACAGAAAAGCCTTGATAAAAGCAAAAAAGCCTTGGCAAATTGCCAAGGCCTTTCTTCGAA
>JBBQCV010000329.1:0-3719 GCA_038319115.1 Burkholderiales bacterium
GCGGCGGCGAAGCGGGTGATGCGTTTCATGGTGTCTGCTCCAGTATTTTTCTAGTCGGCCCCGCGGGCCTTCTGTACGCCGGTCGCGGTCGGAAATGTCTTGCAGGTGCCTTTGGAGCGGCTGTACATCCTGCGCTCGGGAAGGTGCTCCACACTCATGCCGTACAAGTGCAGGTTGGCATGCGGACCATCGGCGCCCAGGTGGATCGAGTGGATGTCTTCGGGCATCAGGGCTATGGCAGCTCCTGCTACGACGTCGAACTCGCCGGAATCCTCGATCTGCGCCATGCCGGGCTGCGAACCATCGTCGGTCCGAGTATAGAACTTGTTGTTCTCGCGACCGTGCACGCCGGCGATCACCGCCCACGTCGTGTGATCGTGCGGCGGGGAGAATTGCCCGGGTGCCGGCGCGACGACATAGAGCGCGTTACGGTGGTCGGCGTCTTCGGAAAGCCGGTACATGCTGGCATTGCCGCCCTCGACGGGTTTGAACTCCTCGACGGGGAACAGATCGCGCCTTGCAGCCAGTGCGATCAGCTCGCCCTTGATCTTCTCGAGTGACTCTCGCTCAATGCCCGGTTCGGCAATCTTGCGCACGCGCGCCAGCATGCCGCGCACCAGCCGCATTCTTTCGGCGACGATGTCCGGTGCGCCAGGCGAATCCTGCAGTGTGACCATCTCCTGCCTCCTCAGTGTCGGCTCCTCGCCGCGAGTTTCTGTTCCCAGTCGAGGTAGCGCTGCATGCCCTCGCGACCTGCGTCGTACGGTTGCACTACGAGGTCCCCCCCGGCCTGCGTCGTGGCATCGGTTCCCGATTCGGTCGCAAGTCCTGCTCGTTGCCACGCCCGGACGCCACCGGCCAGCACGCGCACCCTTATGCCCATGCGAGCGAGGTTGGCGACCGCGAGCGTGGACAGCGTGCCGTCGCGGCAGGTCAGAATCATTCGGGCGCAATCACCCGATGCAAGCGCAGCCGCATGGTCTTCGAATTCGCCGTAGCGAACCCAGCGCGAGCGCGGCAACCGTGCCTTTGCAAACTGGCGGCTGGTATCCACGTTGACGATCCGGAGGTCGTCGACATGCGCTTTGATCTCATCAGGCGTCACGTAATGCGCACGGCGCCGCGCCTCTTCCCATCCGGCGGGGGTGGCGCGACCGCGGCCTGCCTCGAGAGTGCCTCCGCTCTTCACCCAGGCGTCGATGCCGCCTTCAAGCACATGGACTTCTGCGAACCCCATCCTGCGAAACCAATACGCGGTCAGCCACGCTCGCGCTTCGCCGCGGTCGATGAAAACGATGCGCCCCGCGCGCACCGGCACGAATTCGTCCGCTCGCTGGATCGCGAGTCCGCCCGGCACTGCGATCGATCCGGGCACATGCCCGGCGACGTAATCGCTCACCTGGCGGACGTCAATGGGATAGATGTTCGCGCGGAACTCCCTACGCTCGCGCATCCATGCTGCAAAGGATTCCAGTGGCAGTGCTTTCGCGCCCGCTGCAAGGGAGAGGGCGCGCGCAGCGCGTTCGCCTTGCGCAGCACTCGCGGTAGAGGGTGCGAGCAGTCCCGCGCCTGCATCGCGTTCGAGTTCGAGGCCCGCCAGCTGCCAGCCCATCGTCCCGTTCTCCAGCGCGTGAACGTCGGTTACGCCCAGCGCGCGCAGGCCCTGGCACGCGATGATGCTGCGGGTGCGGCCCGAGCAATGCACGATCACCGGAGTGCCGGTGGCGCGAAGATCCCCGGCGAGCAGCGCGAGTTCAGCTCCGTACGCGCCGCATGCACCTGGGATGCGCGAACGGGCATACTCTTCCGGCGAGCGGATGTCGCACACCAAGTGCGGGCGTCCTCCAGCCTGCCAGCATGCAAGTTCCTGCGCGGAGATGCGCGGCACGTTGTCGGTTGCGTGGATCTCCTCGCCGAACAGCTTGCTCGGCACGTTGCTGCCTTCGGTGAGCACCCGCCCGCTGTCCTGCCAGGCGAGCGCTCCACCGGCCAGGACGCGCACGTTCGTGTAGCCCAGTTCGACCAGCGTTCGCGCGGCGCGGGCCGCGCGCCTGTCGTGTCCGCCGCCGTCGCAGACGACGATGGGTGTTTCCCTGCGCGGCACCAGTTCGGCGATGCGCAGTTCGATCTGCCGGCGCGGCAGAAACGTCGCGCCGTAGAGGTGGCCGCGATGCGCTTCGCCGGCTTCGCGGACATCGAACAGCGCGCACTCCGCGGCGCGTTCGCGCAGCGCGACAAGTTCCGGCACTGCGATCGACTGGGTCTGCGGCGTCATGGGGCGAGTATTCGGTATGCACCCAAACCTTCGCAACGGCCGGTCACGATCCAGTAGGTTAACTTTCGCATACTGAAATGTAGGGCGATTTTGCTGCTATGCGGCATCCACTATGCGTTCCATTGGGCGAACGCTTCAGGCGCAACCTTGACACTCCCCGGAGCTGCTATCGATGATCCACCCATTCCCCTCATGAGGACGCCGCATGGCCAGCTACGTGCGCTACATCGACAAGACCCGCGACTACTACCTTTCCCAGGGTTACGAAAAGCCTTATCAGTGGGCGCACTTCGAAGACGTGCCATTCACGCCGCTCGCCAAGCCCCTGTCGCAGTGCCGCGTGACGCTGGTGTCGACCAGCGAGATCTCGATCAAGGGCGGCGAGCACGTCGAAGACGAGACCAAGATGGGCATCGTCGGCGGCACGTACACAATCGCCTCGGACCTGCCGGCAGGCCAGCTCTACAGCCCGTCACGCAGTTTCGACCAGGTGGCCACCACCCTGGAGGATGTCGACGCATTCTTCCCGACCACGCGACTGCATGAGGCCGTGGCAGCGGGCCGCATTGGCAGCCTGACGGCGCGATTCCATGGTGTCTTCAATGCCTACAGCCAGCGGCGCACGCGCGAGCGCGACGCGCCCGCCGTGCTGGAACTGTGCAAAGGGGATGGCGCGGACGTGGCGGTGCTCGTGCCGGTCTGCCCGGTCTGCCACCAGACCATCAGCCTGGTTGCCCGTCACCTGGAAGCCAACGGTATTCCCACGGTGGTGCTGGCCGCCGCTCGCGACATCGTCGAGCACGTGGGCCTTGCGCGTGTCGTGCATACGGACTTCCCGCTCGGAAGTCCTTGCGGCGAGCCGCACAATCCCGAGCAACAACGCGCGATCCTCGAGATGGGTTTCAAGCTGCTCGAAAGCGCCTTCGCACCGCGAACCACGCTGCAGACCCCGTTCCGATGGAGTCAGGGTGAGCAATGGAAGGATCTTGTATTCACGCCCGAGCAGCCGTGGAAATCCGGCGAGGTCGAGCAGGATTGGCTGCGCAAGAAGGAGGCCTACAAGAAGCTCAAGGCCGAAGGCAAGGTTTGACATGCCCACCCAAGTGACCGTGTACTCCACGCCGCTGTGCGCGCCGTGCGAGCGGTTGAAGCAATACCTCAAGTCGAAGGGTGTTCCCTTCGAGGCGAAGGACCTGATGATGGATGAGGAAGCCGCGGAGAAGATCGATGATCTCGGAATCCGATCCTCCCCGGTGCTCGAGGTCGACGGGAAATTCTATTCCGGCGCACAACTCACGCCGGAGGCGCTGACCGGGGTGCTGGGCCTGGCATGAGCGGGAGCGGTCCGCTGGAAGGGGTGCGCGTCCTGGATTTGTCGACTGTGCTCATGGGCCCGTATGCAACCCAGATCCTCGGCGACCTCGGCGCCGAAGTGATCAAGGTC
>JBBQCV010000330.1:0-3691 GCA_038319115.1 Burkholderiales bacterium
TGGTCAGCGTCGAGGTCGGCATGATCAGCCCGCCGTTCGGGCTCAACCTGTTCCTGATCAACGCGATGGCGAAGGACGTGCCGATGAGCGAAACCTACAAGGGCGTGATCGGGTTCTGCGTGATGGACATCCTGCGCCTCGCGCTGTTGCTCGCGGTGCCCGCGCTGACCCTCTGGCTGCCCGGCGTGAAGTAGGGCCGATGGCAGTATTTCGCCCTGGAAGCAGCCAGCAGAGCGGGCTTTGAACGGAAATTGTCAGTATTTGGGGTGCGCCGGAACGAACACCGGCTTCACCAGCCAGCGCCTTGCGATCTCGCCATAACCGGTGAAATAGTAGTCGCCGTTGTGCGCCAGCACTTTCGCCCGGTTGGCGCGCCAGAAGCGCGGGATCTCGTACCACGCCATTTTCGGGAACGTGTGGTGCACCGCGTGCAGGTTGTTGTTCAGGAACAGCAGGGACCAGAACGCGTTCGACTCGGTAATCGCGGTGCGCTGGCCGGGACGTTCGCCGTAGCGGTGCTCGATGAAGGAACGCACCCAGCCCAGCCCGAAGGCCGGCCAGGCCATCAGCAGCACGTACTGCCACCACGGCATGCCGGCCACGCCGGAAATGTAGGCGAACAGCGCAGCCACCAGCACGCCGTGCACCAGCCAGTGCTTGACGTGGGAGTAGTCCCCTGCGAGCAGCCGCGCCGTCTCGCGCGCCACCAGTTTCTCCAGCCGCAGCAGCGGACCGAGCAGCACCCGCCCCAGCAGGGTCTGGTTGGCCATCAGCGCCGCGCGCCGCACCGCCGACAACCGCGCCCAGTCGGCCTGCTTCCAGTACACCGACTCGGTATCGACGCCAGGCTCGGTCAGGCGCGTGTTCTGGTGGTGCTTGCGGTGCCCTTCGTAGTACAGCGGGAAAGGAAACCACAGCCCGAGCGGCGGCGTCACCACCGCCCAGCGCAGCCAGCGCGGCGCCGACAGGAACGAGTGGATCGCCTCGTGCTGCAGCGAGAAATGCCAGGCGACGAGGTAGGCGCCCACCGGCATCAGCACCCACCACGGCAGCGTCGCATGAAACCAGATCAGCGCGGCCCAGCCGCCGTACAGCGCGAATGCGACCAGCCAGGTGGGGCCGTCATAGCGAAAGAACAGGCGTTTCACTTTGCGTCGCGCGCGAACTCAAGCGCAAACTCGGGCGTGTCGTAGGCGACCAGGTTGGCGTAGTGTTTCTCGGCATCGGCGCGGAACAGGTCGCGCGTGATCGCGCCCGCCAACCGCGGCACGGCGAACTTCATCGCGTTGATCGACGAGCCGCTCGGGCCGAAGCTGGCCGTGGCGCCGAAGTCGAACAGGTGGATGTCGCGCAGGAAAGGCGCCGCGCCCGCAGTGCGCTCGACGAACTCGAGGCCCGGCCCGAGATACGGGTAGCGCGACAGGCGCGCGTCCTCGCCAGCCGCGGGCGCATGGCGGTCTGCCCAACGCGCGATCTCGCCCGCGAACCCTGCGAGTTCGGTGCGCCGCTCGAGGTCCATGTCGAACCCGGTCCCGCAGATCAGGAAATCCGCCTCGTGGCGGCCCTTGGGCGTGTGCAGCACCACATGGTCGCCGCGCGCGTCTACCTCATCCCACGGGCTGCCGGTGTGCAGGTGGAAGTTGGCGTGGCGCGTGACGCGGTTCCAGGTCTCCACAGGCAGCGCTTCGCGCACGTTCAAGAGGTGCCGCGTAAAGCGCCAGCGCGTCGCATCGTCGAGGTCGCCGAAATGGCGGAAATACCCCGGGTACGAGACCGCCTTGTAGGGCTGCACGCGCTGCAATTGCTCGCGGCGGCAGTACAGGCGCACCTCGGCCGCGCCTGCTTCGAGCGCAGTGGCCGCATTGTCGAAGGCCGATGCCGCAGCGCCAAGCACCGCGACACGGCGCCCCTTCAGCCGGTGGAAGTCGATCGGGTCGCTCGCGTGGGCGCGCAGGTGCGGCGGCAGGGCCGCGACCTGCTCGGGCATCCACCAGCGGCCGCTCGCGGCGATACCCATGGCGAGCACGATCTTCCTCGCGTAAACGACGCTGGCCTTGCCATTCTCGTGCAGCGTCGCCTTAAGGCAGCCCCCGGCTGCGTCCGCCCAGGGTTCGATGCGCTCCAGGCTCACGCCGTTGGTCACCGGCAGCCCGAGCACGTCGCGTGTCCACAGCAGGTAGTCGTGCCACATCTCCTTCGGGATCTTGTTCAGCGCCTCGAACGCCGCCGCGCCGTACTGCGCCTCGAACCAGGACTGGAAAGTCAACGAAGGCAGGGCGAGGTCGGGGCCGGTCACGGTCTTCCAGCTGCGCAACGTCTGCATGCGCGCATAGGTGCGCCAGGGCCCTTCCTGGCCGCGCGCCGCGCGATCGATCACGCGGATGTTGTCCACCCGTTCGCGCATCAACATCGCCGCGACCGTCTGGCCGCCCTGGCCGGCGCCGGCAATCAGCACGTCGAGCACCGGCTCGCCGGCCGCGGTGCGCCGTGAGGGCACCCAGGCATGCTCCGGGTACTTGATCAGTTCGAGGTCGCGACGCACCTGCGCCTCGAGCGCCGGCAGGCTCGCCGCGTCCGGCGGGGGAAGCTTCAGGTCCAGTGCGAACATGCGGGGGATTGTCGCGGGCAGGCCCGCAAAAGAAAAGCCCTGGATCGCGATGCCGATCCGGGCCAAAGAATATATATTCGGCAAAGCAATTACCGGAGACGCCCATGAGTGCCGCGACATCGAGAGTGGAACCCGCGCAAACCGACCCCGTGGACCCATTCAAGCTCGCCCGCTGGGACCTCGTCCCGTCGCGCACCTCCCTGGTCGTCATCGATGCGCAGAACGATTTCCTGCATGCCGAAGGCTGGTACGCAAAATCGGGCGTCGACGTCTCCCACATGCAGAGGACGATCGAGCCGATCCGGGCGTTGGTCGCCGCGGCGAAAGACAAGCGCATCCCGGTCATCTGGACACGGCATGGCTTTCGCGATGCACGCGACGCGGGCGTGTTCTTCCAGTTGCGCCCGTTCCTGAAGGACGGTGGCCTGCGCCAGGGCACCTGGGGCTACGCAATCCTCGACGGGCTGGGCGCGACGGCGCAGGACTGGTATGTCGAAAAGACGCGCCTGAGCGCCTTCTACAACACCAGCCTCGAAGGCATCCTGCGCGGACTGCGCGCCGAGACCGTGCTGTTCGCGGGGGTGCTGACCAACCAGTGCGTCGCCGCGACTTCCAAGGACGCCAACTTCCGCGATTTCAAGCCGATCGTCGTCGAGGAGAGCACCGGCACCACGTTGCCCCACCTGCACGCACCGGCGATCGAAATGATCGGCGTGGGCTGGGGCGAGGTGCGCAGCCTGCAGGAGACGCTGGCGGAGATCGCGCAGCTGCCGATGGCCACTGCGATCGCCTGAGCAGGGCGGGCCTGCGCAGCACCCGGGAGGCTGCCCCCGGGGATTGCCAATACTGCCACGTGACTGCGCGTCCCTCAGCCCTTGGGCTTGTTCTTCAGGAGGTCGCCCAGGGAGGCAAGCGGGTTGTGGGTCGCCGTCGCCTTGGTGTCCTCGCGCACGCTGCCGCCCGCCTGTGCGTCCGTCACTCGCGCGTGCTCGTTCTCGTGGCAGTACAGGCACAGCAGTTCCCAGTTCGACCCGTCGAGGGGATTGTTGTCGTGGTTGCCGTCCTTGTGGTGCACGGTGAGCT
>JBBQCV010000331.1:0-3676 GCA_038319115.1 Burkholderiales bacterium
GCGCATCGCGGCGACCTGGCCGGAGAGCGACGGCTTGGTGAGGTGGGTGGCGTCGCTGGTCACGCCATAGCCAGCAAGCTCGGCGTAGATGGCGGCACCGCGCTCGCGGGCGCCCTCCTCGCTCTCGAGCACCATTACGCCCGCGCCCTCGCCCAGCACGAGACCGGTGCGGTCGCGCGAGAAGGGCCGGCACGAAGCCGAGGCATCCGCTGGATCTTCGCTGGCCAGCGCGCGCAAGCCTTCCCACGCCCGGATCGTGGCGAGTGTGAGCAGCGACTCGGCCCCACCCGCCACTGCAAGGTCGGCGTAGCCATGCCGGATTGCGCGCGCCGCCTCACCCAGCGCAACGGCGCCCGAGGAACAGGCGGTTGAATAGGTGAGGCTCGGCCCGTGCAACCCGAAATCGATCGAGATGTGGGCGGCGGCGGCATTGTTCATCACGCGCACCACCGTGTAGGGGCCGAGGCGGTCGGCACCGTCGGTGAACAGCTCGTTGTAGGCCGCCTCGATCGTAAGCGCGCCGCCGAACCCGCTGCCCATGTACACCCCGGCGTTGGCCTTGCGCGGATCGTCTGCCGCAATGCCCGCGTCACCGAGCGCCTCGGCAGCCGCTGCGAGCGCGAACTGGCTGAAGCGGTCGAGCAGCGCGAGCTTGGGCTTGGGGAATGCGGCGGGATCGAAGTCGACCACGCCGCCGATCTGTGTGGCAAGGCGCGGCACGATGCCGGCGGACAAGCGGCGGATGCCGGAGCGCCCCGCGGCGAGTGATTCGAAAAACGCTTCCCTGCCGTTGCCCAGCGGGCTGACGACCCCAATGCCGGTGACGACGACTTTTCTCAAGCGGCTCCGCTTGACTGCGCCTTCAGGTGCGAATCGACCAGGTCGGCAATCTCTTGCAACGTCCCGACTTGCAGGCTTGAGCCGGAGATGCTGATCTTGAATTCATCCTCGATCTTGAACAGGCATTCGGTCATGGCGAGTGAGTCGATGCCCAGCTCCTGCAGCGGACGCGCCGGATCGAGCTCGGCCGGGTCGATCTCGAACTCGGCCGCGATGAGCTTTTGCAAGGTCTCGAGGGTGCTCATCGGGGTGCTCATCGCGCCTTAAGTCGCGGCCTTCGCCTGCGCGAGGACATGCTCGAGCGCGACCGCGCCGAGGTCCATCTCCGCCGTCGTGATCTCGAGCGAGGGCGCAAGGGTGATGACGTTCTTGTAGTAGCCGCCGATGTCGAGGACCAGTCCCATGTTGTTGTGCGGCCCGAGCGGCAGCCCGCCGTCCAGGCCGATCTGGAACATGCGGTCGGCCAGTTTCCGGCTGGGCGTGAAGCCATCGGCCTCGCACATCTCCATGCGCAGCGCGAGACCCAGCCCGTCGACGTCGCCGACTTCCTTGTGGCGTGACTGGATGGCGCGCAGCTTGGCGAGGAAATAGGCGCCCTTCTGCATCACCGAGGTTTCGTAGTCGCCTTGGGCGAACAGTTTCATGACCGCGAGGCCGGTCGCGGTGCCGAGCGTGTTCGAGGCGAAAGTGGAGTGCGTCGAGCCGGGCCCGAACACCGCCGGGTTGATGAGTTCCTCCCGCGCCCAGATGCCGGAGATCGGGTTCATGCCGTTGGTGAGCGCCTTGCCGAACACGATAATGTCGGGCTGGACGTCGAAGTGCTCCATCGCCCACATCTTGCCGGTGCGATGAAAGCCCATCTGGATTTCGTCGTCGACCAGCAGGATGCCGCGCTCCTTGCACGCCTTGGCCAGGCGCTTGAAATAGTTTTTGGGCGGCACGATGTAGCCACCCGTCCCCTGCACCGCCTCGACAAAAAAGGCGCCGTATTCGGAGCGGCTGGTCTTGGGATTCCAGGCGCCGGTGTACTCGTGCTCGAACAGCCGCTCGAACTCGCCGATGCACCAGTCCTCGGTCCTAGCCGCGTCGCCGGGAAAACTCGAGCGAAACACGTAGGGAAACGGCACGAACTCGGCGCGATCGGCAAACTGGCCGAAGGCTTCGCGATACCGGTAGGACGAAGTGATCGCCGAAACCGCAAGCGTGCGGCCGTGATAGCCGCCCTGGAAGGCGAGCATGCGCTGCCGCCCGGTACTCTTGCGCACCAGCTTGAGCGCGTCCTCGACCGCCTGCGCGCCACCGACGTTGAAATGCACGCGCCCCTGCATGCCGAAGCCGCGCTCGACGCTCTCGCAGATCATCTGCGCGAGCTCGATCTTTTCGCGGTGCAGGTACTGGCAGGCGAGCTGCGGCAGCTTTTCCATCTGCACACGCATCGCCTCGGTCACCGCGGGATTGGCGTACCCCAGGTTGACGGCCGAATACCACATCTGCAGGTCGAGGTACGCCTGGCCGTGCATGTCGTACAGGTAACTGCCTTGGCAGCGCTCGAAAAATTTCGGGTGCTCGGCGTAATGGACGGTGTCCCCATGCGAGCAGTAGCGGGCTTCCTTCTCCAGAAGTTCGCGCTCCTCCTTGCTGACAATTTCGTCATGAAACTCAGGGGCGGCACTGTTCATGTAAGTTACTGTAAGTATGTGAATCGATTGTGGAAGCTATGCGCTGCGCGATACAATCACGACGCACTAATTATCGTTCATTTCCGCCCGCGTTTCCCGCGCGGTCGCTTGGAAAATCGTCAATGTCTCTCGAGTGGGCCTGGATCAGACCGCAGAATCGCGTGCCGGTGCCCGATCGCGGCCTTTTCCTGAACGGGCACGGGGGCGGGTGCCAGGTCCTGCTGCTGCACGGGCTCACGGGCACGCCCACTGAGCTCGGGTACCTCGCCTATCACCTCCAGTATCGCGGGCGCTATGCGGTGAACTGTCCTCGCCTGGTGAACCACGGCCAGCCATTGGGCATCCTCGCGCGCACCCAATGGACTGAGCTGTACGCTTCCGCCAAAGAGGCGTTCTTCGAAGCGGCCAAGTCCGCGCAGGCCAAAGGCATGCCGCTGGTGGTAGGCGGGCTTTCCCTGGGCGCAATCCTCGCGCTAATGCTGGCGGCGGAGTTTCCCGACCAGGTTGCCGGAGTCGTCTGCCTGTCGCCGACCTTGTTTTACGACGGGTGGAACGTCCCCTGGACCCACAAGCTGATCCCGCTGGTGGATCACACACCTTTAAAGTATTTCGGTTATTTCCGCGAAGAGGCGCCGTTCGGGCTGCGTGACGAATCGCTGCGCGGCAAGATCGCAGCCGAATACGGCAAGACCTCGCTGGCCGCCTCAGACAGCGCAGCAGCACTGGGCTACGCGCACTTCCCGGTGCGACTCTTCTGCGAGATGCGCCACCTGATCGCGCGCTGCAAGTACGTGCTCCCGCAAATCACCTCGCCGGTCCTTCTCGTCCAGGCCGAGAAAGACGACATGACCAGCCCGAAGAATTCGCAGTACATCCATGA
Organism: Burkholderiales bacterium; assembly: GCA_038319115.1. Classification (GTDB taxonomy): domain Bacteria; phylum Pseudomonadota; class Gammaproteobacteria; order Burkholderiales; family SG8-39; genus SZAS-79. The sequence goes on from JBBQCV010000331.1 coordinate 3,400, forward strand.
CCATGTCAGCTCAAAGCGGCGCGAGGTAGTTATGCTCAAGGAGTCCTATCACGTGATCACCGCCGATCTCGAGCGCGCAACCGTCGCCGCCAGCGTCGAAGGTTTTTGCCGCTCGCTCGCCAAGCCCCGTACCGCGCAACGGGAGGTCGAGCGTGTCGCCGCCGCTGCTTAAGCCCGCGTTCGTATTCGACTTCGACAACACGCTCACCGACGGGGACGTGCTCGACGAAGTCATCGAAACATTTTCCCCCAACGACGATTGGCGCACCTGGGAGGC
>JBBQCV010000332.1:0-3631 GCA_038319115.1 Burkholderiales bacterium
GACCTTCTTGCGGTGATGTTCGACCGCCTGGATGCCCAGCGCGGTGGCGATGTGGGATTTTCCGGTGCCGGGACCGCCGATCAGCACGACGTTGTCGCCGCCGCTGATGAACTCGCCGCCATGCAGTTGCCGGACCTTGGCTTCATTCACTTCGCTGGAAGCGAAGTCGAACCCGGCCAGATCCTTGTAGGCCGGGAACCGGGCGGCCTTGATCTGGTAAGTGATCGAGCGGACCTCCCGCTCGGCCATCTCTGCCTTGAGCAGTTGGGATATGATCGGCACCGCGGCCTCGAAGGCTGGGGCGCCTTGCTCGATGAGATCGCTGACCGCCTCGGGCAAGCCGACGTGCTGGATCTCGCTCCACTGCGCGACGCATTGTTCCTCGAGCCAGGCATTGAGCGCGTCGATATCCGGGAAGCTCGGCAGCAACTGCCACAAGCGCCGCCGCGCATCCTGCACATTCTTCTCGACCTGACCCTTTTCCCAACCCGAGGCCGGGTTACAGAACTCGGGCTCGAACAGATAATGGCTGGCCATCGCGGCAAAGCGGGCATTGACCTGGCGGGCTTTGCCGACACCGATCCTGTCGACTGCGGTTCTCATGTTGTCAAAGATCCCGCGCTGCGCAACGCCGCCCAGCACCCGGAACGCCTACGTCATTGCGTCGAACAGCATCTCGTGGGTCTGGAGCGGATAAGCCCGCACGATGAACGCCTTGCTGTGCGCCAGCTTGGTGTGCGCCGCCTGCAGCTTGACGCGCTCGCCGCCCAAATTGGCCCAGTCTTCGCTCCAGTCGAACTGGAAGGCCTCGCCAGGTTGAAAGATCAGCGGCACGAAGGTGCCGCGGCCGCTGGTCTGCTGTTCAAGCTGTCGATCAGCCTTCCACGCCCGCACAAACGCCGCGACACGGCCGTAGGATCCATCGTAGCCCAAAGCGACCAGATCGGCGTGCATCTGCCTGGCCGTGCGCTTGTGCTTGCGCGACTTGCCGGCATTGATCACCAGCCAGCCTGACAGCTTCTCGACGAACGGGTCCAGCTTGCTCGGCCGGTCGGGCACCTTGAAATGCGCCTCAACCGTGTCGGCGCGCAGGTACTTGCGGATCGTGTTGCGCGACAATCCGCTGCGCCGCTCGATCTCCCGAAGCGCCATCTTCTGCCGGAAACGCCAGCGACGTATTACGCTCAGTAAATCCATGTTGATCACTCCTGACACCCCCGGCCGGAAAGCCAGAGGCAGGTTCAAACATGGGTCAAATCTCAGTGAAAACTTGTGCCCGTACCGGGTCACTTCTCAGTGGAAATCTACAGCATGCGCGTCACGCCCGCGCAAATGGTTGCGTCCGGCCAGGCTTTCCTCCGGCCGTTCAGGTCCGGCCGCGGCTTCGTGTGGTGCCTGCCGCTGCGTCAGGGCGAGCAGACCGGGCGGCGGCTGCGCACGCGGCTGGTCGCCGGCGGCGTGACTGAAGTCGGCACGGCCAACCGTAAGGGCCGCGAGGCTTGGGCGCGTGGTCTGCTGGCGCAGGGGATGGTGCCGATGTTTCTGCTCCTGCCCCAGGTGAAGCTCGCCAAGCGGCTCGACGTCCGCGGCGCAGCTGAGCGCGGACTGCGTCGGCTGCCGGGGCGCTTCGTGGCGGCCTGGGAGCGCGAGAGCGGGAGGACAGCATGACCCTGCGCGCGCGCTTCCTCCTGCTGCTCGGACTCGTCGTGCTGTCCTGGGCCGCGATCCCCATCGGCCTCGCGATTACCTGGGTCGCGGGGCGCTTCTTCGCAGCGATGCTGGGGTGGGCATGAGTGCGCGCGAGACCGCCATCGCGGGGCTGCACAGCCGGCTCGTGACGTCGCTGGCCGCCCGCAACCCGGCACCCCTGGTGCTGCGCGGCGAGACCATCCCCCAGCGCATCCCCTCGGGCGGCCTGGTCGTCGTCCGCGACGGCGAGAGCGTGGAGGAGACGCCGATCTTGTCGCCGCTCGCCTGGCAGATCGAGCATCGCGCGGAGGTAGAGATCACCGTGGCTGGCGCCACGCCCGCCGCGCGCAACACGCTGCTCGATGCGCTACTGGTGGACATCGCCGCGGCAATTGCGGGAAGCCGCACGCTGGGCGGCGCCGTCGAATGGGCACAGCCCGGCAGCGCATCTTTCGATGATGTCGAGTTCGAGGGCGCCGCTGCGGCCCGCGCAGCATCCGTCCCCGTGACGCTGTTCTTTACCGTGGCCGCCACACCGCTTTCCTGATCTGGGAGACCATCCATGCCCCGTGCCATTGGCGCGAATTGCCGCCTGCTCATGCTGCCCGAAACCATCTACGGCACTGCCCCCGGCAGCAACTGGCGGCGTATGCCGTTCCTATCCTGCGACCTGGGCGCCGAGCAGCCGCTGCTCGATGCCGACGTCATCGGCGTGGGCAGCAACCGGGATCCGGCCGCGCCCTTCCTCGACACGGTGACGGTGGCCGGCCAGGCGGTAGTCCCGGTCGATCTCATCAACATCGGCCACTGGCTGCGGCTGCTGCTCGGAGCGCCGATCACCACCGGCACCACCAACTTCATCCACAGCTTCGCGTCCGGCGCGGCCGCGCTGCCGAGCAATGCGATGGAGATCGGCTATCCCGACGTGCCGTCCTTCGACGTCTGTACCGGCGTGCGCGCCGACACTCTGGAGATGGACTTCACCCCGACCGGCGCGGCGACGGCGACCTTCGGGCTGCTCGGTCAAGGCTCGGCGCGCACCGGTGCCACGTCAGGCGGTACGCCGACCAGCGCGGCCTACACCGCCTTCAACAAGGCGCAGGGGTCGATCACCCGCAGCGGTTCGGCGCTGGCGCAGGTGACGGGCGCGCGGCTGACCTACGCCAATGGCATGGAGGCGGTGCGCACCATCCGCGCCGACCGCCGCGTGGAGGGCGTGGATCCCGGCATCGCCCGCTGCACCGGCCAGATCACCGTGCGCTTCGAGAACACCACGTTGCTCGCGCAGGCGCAGGCCGGCACCTCTGCGGAATTCGCGCTGGCCTTCACAATCGACGCCAACCGCAGCCTGACCCTCACTCTGCACGAGGTCTATCTGGCGCTGGCGAAGACGCCGATCGAGGGGCCTGCGGGTGTGGAGGCGAGCTTCGATTTCAGGGCCGCCTTCAACGCGACGGCCACGCGGATGATGACCGCGGTGCTGCGGAACCAGCAGGCGCGGACAGAGTACGCGTAGTTCGACGCTACGTTTCATACCAGGCGGACCGCTTGCATTGTGGGCAAGCAACGCTGCCGGACCGGCCAGCCGGCAATCGCATAGCGGTACCGCAGTGTAGGCAATTTACGACGCGACGCCCACTCGGCGCCGATTGTGGTCTTCCAAATGAGGGTGGGGTGGGAGGCCGGACGCCATAAAATGCCGCAGCAGCGTTCCATAGAGCCACAATTCCGCAGCCAGCCAGAAATAGCGCCCAACCCGGGTGCGAAGCGAAAAGGCTGACAACAAGCCAGGACCACCCACCCCCTACTGCGAGCAAGCCGAGGGGAACGAATTCCTTAAATTTGCGTCGCTGCTCCACTTTAGTCATCTGCAAGTCGAAGGCCGACCAGGCAGCTCGTTGTGCTTCAACCTGCTTGCGTTGCGCGGCTTCTTCCTGCTGAC
>JBBQCV010000333.1:0-3615 GCA_038319115.1 Burkholderiales bacterium
CAGGCGCAGCGCCTGCTCTACGGCGGCGAAAAGCCGCAGGCCACGGCGGTGGTGCTGCAGCTCGCGCACACCAGCCAGATCCCCGCGGCCAAGGCACGCCTGGCCGAATTGCTCGGGACAACGCTCAAGGACGAACCGCTGGAAGTGCAGGACTTCGAGGCCCTCAATCCCTTCTACGGCCAGGCGATCGGCATGTTCGCGGCGATCTTCGGCTTCATGGCGGTGCTGATCGGCGCGATCGTGCTGTTCACTGTCGGCAACACGATGAGCATGGCGGTGGTCGAGCGCACCACCGAGATCGGCACCCTGCGCGCCATGGGCCTGCGGCGCGGTGGCATCCGCGCCCTCTTCGTGTACGAAGGCTTCCTGCTCGGGCTCATAGGCGCGGGCATGGGGATCGTGGTCGCGCTGGCGATCGCCTGGCTCATCAACCATGGCGGGCTCACATGGACCCCGCCGGGGCAGGTCGACCCGGTGCCTCTGACCGTGCGCGTATGGGGCGAGACCCGCCTCATGCTGCTCACCGGGATCGGCCTCACGCTGGTGGCAGTGGTGTCCGCATGGTGGCCCGCCCGACGCGCGGCGCAACTGCCCATCGTCGATGCCCTGCGCCATGTATAAGGAGACGGATATGCACGCACGAATCCGGGAGGTGCCGGCACTGATCGCGCTGGTTGCGCTGGCCTCGCTGTCCGCGTTGGCCTGGCTGCCGGGGAAGGCGCTGGCCGCGCCCTCTGCCCAGGCGATCCTTGCGGCCAGCGACGCGGTGCGCAATCCCGACAAGCCGTTCTCGCTGACCGTCACGCTGATCGAATACCGCAATGGGCGCCAGACCGACGGCAACACGCTCAACGTGTATTCGAAAGCCGAGGCCGCCGGCGGCCAGTTCCGCAGCCTGATCCGCTTTGCCGCGCCGGTGCGCGACATGAACAAGCTCATGCTGAAGAACGGCAACGACCTGTGGTTCTTCGACCCTTCGAGCAAGGCGAGCATCCGCCTGTCGCCGCAGCAGCGCCTGCTCGGCCAGGCCGCCAACGGCGACGTGGTGACAGTCAACCTCGCGCGCGATTACCGCGCCGAGCTGGCCGGCGAGGAGAGCATCCAGGATGGCGACCGGCAACTGCGTAAGTGCTACAAGCTCGTGCTGGCCGGCATCGCTAGCGACGTAACCTACCACCGCATCGAGATGTGGATCGACGTCGCGACCAGCCGCCCGGTCAAGGCGAAGTTCTACACCGAAAGCGGCCAGCTCCTGAAGACCGCGTATTACCGTCGCTACCAGCCGCAGCTCGGCGCCGAGCGGCCGACCGAGGCGGTGATCATCGACGGGCTCGACCCCAACTGGGTCACCGTCATGCGCTACAGCGACTATGCGTATCGCGACATTCCCGAGGCGTGGCTGCAGCGCGACTACCTGCCGCGCTTCCGGCCCGAATAAGCCGTGCACGGGCCGGCATCGTTAACGGCGCGGCGCGCGCGCGGGGTTCCAGTTGGCGTCTTCGCGGGGATCCTTGCCCGGGTCCTCGCGGGAATCCTCGCGGGGATCCTCGCGGGGGGGCTCGCAGGCGCATCGGCGCGCGCGAGCGACGATGCCGCGCTGTCGATCGCCGACCAGGCCACCGCGATGCCGGAAGAGGCGCGGGACTGGCGCTTCTACGCCGAAGGGGCCTTGCGCGAATCGACCCGCCGCGCGACCGGCGCGATGGTGCATGGCGAGCGTCTCTCCTTCGACTTGCGCTATGACAAGGCGATCGCGCCGGGGTGGCGGGCGGTGTTCGCCGATCGCCTCGACATGAACCGCTACTACGGCGGCGCCGGCGACGGAAACGTCAACACGCTGAAGGAGGCGTACCTGAGCTGGCAGGCGCAACCCGACCGCATTGCCGACCTGGGCCGCATCAACGTGCGCAACGGCGTGGCGACCGGCTACAACCCGACCGACTACTTCAAGGCCGGCGCGGTGCGTTCGGTTTCGTCGCTCGACCCGGCCAGCCTGCGCGAGAACCGGCTCGGCAGCGCCATGCTGCGCGGCCAGGCGCTGTGGGAGGGCGGTTCGGTGAGCGCGCTGTATTCGCCCAAGCTCGCCGACCGGCCGAATCCGGGCGCCTACAGCCTCGACCTCGGCTCGACCAACCGGCGCGACCGCTGGCTGGTCAGCGCAAGCCAGCAGGTCGGCGCGCTCAATCCGCAGGTGCTGCTTTCGGGCGGGGAAGGGCAGTCGGCGCAGCTCGGCCTCAATCTCACCGGCCTGCTCAACGATGCGACCGTGGCATTCGTGGAATGGTCGGGCGGCCGCTCGCGCTCGCTCCTCTCACAAGCCCTGGCGGGCGCTGACGACACGGCTTTGCGCAATCGCGTGGCTACGGGGCTCACTTACACGACTCCGTGGAACCTTACGCTGACGGCCGAGTACGACTACAACGGCGCGGGGCTCGAAAAGGACGCGTGGAACGCATTGCGCAGCGGATCGCTGGCCGCCTACGGCCGCTATCGCACCTTCGTCACGCCGCTGCAGGACCCGGCGACACGCCACAGCCTTTTCTTCTACGCGACGTGGACCGACGCGTTCATGAAGCATCTCGACCTGAGCGCGATGGTCCGCCGCGACGCGGCCGACGCCAGCCGGCTGCAATGGCTCGAGGCGCGCTATCACTGGTCGCGCGTCGACCTCGCGCTGCAGGCGCAGGTGAATTCCGGCCATCCCACGAGCAACTTCGGCGCCGCGACCGATCGCCGGCTTACGCAGGTGGTGCTGCGCTACTTCTTCTGAGCCGCGATCAGTCCCTGAACGGCGTGCCCTGTTCGGCCAGCCAGTCCGACCAGCCCTTCATCGCCGGGTTGTGCGGGCGGACCTTGTAGTAGGGGATCATCGCGCGCCAGTGGTCGAGCAGGTCCTTCAGCGCGTCCACCGCATCGGGCTGGCCTTCGCGCTTGGGGATGAAGTCGATGCGCAGGTCGGTGCGCGCATAGGCCTCGAAGTCGTACACGATGAGGCAGGCCGAGCGATGCCCGCCGGCGTCGCCGCCCTGCGCGCGCCCGGCGACCACCGCCGCGAGCAGGCGATCCTCGAACAGCTGGCCCTCGGACTCACGCCACGCGCGGTCCATCTCGGGCACCACCTTGTCGGTGAGGAGCAGGTTGCCCATGACGACATAATTCTCGCCGCTGATGGCCAAGGTGTGCGTCTTGCACTGCGCGCCCGAATGCACCGCGCTGCGCCCGTGGCGGTCGACGATGCCGATCTGGCGGTAGTCGAAATGCGGATCGGTGTCGCCCAGTTCGCGGATCACCTTCTCGGGGGAGTAACCCAGGGTCAGCAGCTCGATGGCGAGCGGGCCAAGGCCCGGGTCGGTATAGGCCTGCGTGCTGACCGCGCCAACGTTGGCGCGGATGAAGGGGCAGCGCCCGCCGACGGAGAGCGGGTTGGTGGATTGGGCGATGCCGAGCAGGCCGGTTTTCGCCTCACGGGCGACGACGGTGAAAGTCATGAAATGGGTTCCGTTAGCGGTAGGGGTTGGCTTTGAGGCCGAGCTTTTCGAGGTACTGCTTCTTCGGCTCGACCGAGCCGGGATCGAGGGTGCGCTTTTCGTAATAGCCGATGAGCGGCTTGAACCA
>JBBQCV010000334.1:0-3603 GCA_038319115.1 Burkholderiales bacterium
CATGAGCTTCCTCATGAACCTCCTGCAGCACCTTGGCACCATCGGCATCCTCGCGTTCGGCAGCTGGCTGCTCCTGCAGGGGAAAACCGAGATGGGCACGATCGTCGCGTTCATCTCGGGGATCAACCGCATGAACGACCCTTGGAGCGACCTGGTGAACTTCTTCCGCGACCTGACCAACGCCGTCGTGCGGTACAAGCTGATCCTCGACGCGATCAATGGGAAAGGTGCCGAGGCCGGGGAGGCTGGGGAAAGTCCCTGAAACATGACGAGGGCTGAGGCGGTGGCGGGGCAAACCCTCGAGAGAGCAGCCACCAACGTAGGTGTTAGTCCTACATCGGTAAGGTTTCCGGATCCGGCATTTCCACTGAGCTCCGCGCGCTGCTGGTGGACGACAATCGCGATGCGGCGGACAGCCTGGCAGATCTCTTGCGCTACTGCGGCGTCGAAACCGAAGTCATCTATGAGAGTGCCTCGACCCTGGAGGCCGTCGAGCGCTTTCGGCCGCGGGTCGTGCTGCTCGATATCGGGATGCCCGGCATGGACGGCTGCGCGCTGGCCCGCAAGATCCGCAGCCGGCCGCAGTACGACACAGTCTCGCTGATCGCTGTCACCGGCTGGAACGACGAGGCGACGCGCGCGCGCACCCGGGAGGCCGGCTTCGACCATCACATCGCCAAGCCGGCCAGGCTGGAGCCGCTGATTTCCCTCATGCGCTCGCTGCCGGCGGGTTGATTCGCGGAGCTGACCGCCGAATCGAACGGCGTGATCGCGCGGCTCGAGCCGGCCGGCTGACCGCATCAAAGTCACGGCGCCCGCCAGCTCTACGTACCGCTATGCGCGTTCGAGGAGTCGCATCATCTGCGAGTAGCCGCGCTTGCGAGCGTGCCGGAGCGCGGCGACGCCGTCCCGGTCCGCGAGAACCAGGCGCGCGCCGCGCATTCGGATTACGTTTTTCGGGATGGTAAAGTGCCCGGGCAGAACGGCACAGCCACAGGGGACATGAGCATGAAATACGAACTCGACGAAAAATTCATAGTCGCCGGCACCCCTACGGAACTCGATGCATGCCTGCACACCAACCCGCAGACCAAGCGCCCGCGGATCGCCACGCATACCAACATCTGGCCCTGGCTCGCGAGCTTCGCCAACAGGAAGGAGGTGCGGGTCCTCGAGATCGGCTCGCGGGCCGTGATCTCCGACTCCCTCTGGAAGCAGCACATCCCCAATTGCACCTACACCGGGTTCGACGTATCGGCAGGCAAGAACGTGGACGTGGTCGGGGACGCGCACCGGCTATCGGAGTACTTCGCCCCGCAGTCCTTCGACCTCATCTATTCCTTCGCGGTGTTCGAGCACCTCGCAATGCCGTGGATCGTGGCCGAGGAGATCTCCAAGCTCCTGGCCCTCGACGGGCTCGTCTGCGTAGAGACGCATTTCAGCTTTTCAGAACACGAGCTGCCGTGGCATTTCTTCCAGTTCAATGCCAACGCCCTCGAGATCCTGTTTTGCCGGGAGCTCGGGTTCGAGACCGTGGACTCAGGCCTTGACACGCCCATCGTCGGGAGGTTTGCAAAGCTGGCCGCCGAATACCTGAGGGGTCAGCTGGTGACCGACCTCTGGTGCCATTCGTCGATCATCGCCAGGAAAACGGCGCACGCGCTCAAGCCCGGCGAGACCCTGGATTGGCGGGCCGTGGCCGCAAGGGTTGCCTCGGATTCGGCGTATCCGGCCAACACCGGACTCTCGAAGCGGGAGGCATGATGAGATTCGCTCTTCAGGCGCGAGAATGTACCGGTAGCGGAACAAAATAGACCGGAGAGGCAGGCGTAACGCGGACCCCAGAAATTAATCTCATGAAATACCGGCAGGGTATTGCCGTTTGCCGTATACCGTTTACCGTTAAACGGTATAGGCTTTCACAGTGATAAGATCGTTCCACTGTGCCGCCACGGCTCGCCTGTTCCGGGGCGAACGCGTCGCCCGGTTCGCGAACATCGCAATCGTCGCTATTCGAAAGTTGCAGCATCTGGACAGTGCCGCCGCCTTGGATGCACTCAAGCCGCCGCCCGGGAACCGGCTGGAGAAGCTGCCGGGAAATCGGCGCGGCCAGTACAGCACGCGTATCGATGACCAATGGCGGCTGTGCTTTGCCCTCGCGCGTTAACGACATCGTCCTCGAACGCCGCGGCGTCACGGTCGATACGGCCATGCGGCTTGTGCGTTTTTTCGGTGGTGATGTGCAGAGCTGGCTGAATCTGCAGACCGCCTACGACCTGAAGATCGCGCAAAAAACGATCGCCCGAAGGATCGAGAAAGAAGTTGTCCCGATGGCGGCATGACCAGTGCGATTGCTTTCTGCACCGATGAGGTGATCGGTGACCTCGCGCCGCAGGGTCGATGATGAACGCATCCGCCCCCGCCCCCCCCCGAAGCAGCACTGCGAGCGCGAAGAAAAACTTCTTCATTTGACGTTCTCTGTTCAAAAAATTGCATCGTAGACTTTGCACTCGAACGCCGCAAACAGCGCTAGCGCGTTCACCCATCGAGCCCGTGAGCGCGTTCGCCGCGCACGCCAGGAAAGCCTGGGCGCGGCTCATCCGCAAGGTCTACGAAGCCGATCCGCTGGCATGCCCGAAATGCCTGGGACCGATGCGCATCATCGCGCCGCAGTGTGATGGCAGCATTTCGCCCGGAAACTTAGCAGCAGAGCGGGCCTACCGCTAAAAATGGCAGTATTTACCGCTTTGACTCTAGCGGGTTTTCACGTTGGCCCGCACCCAGTCCGCCGCGGCCGCAAGGCCGTCGAACACCGCGGTCGCCCTCGAAAAATCGTGTTGCCGCGACATGGCGTTGGGCACCGCGAGGCAGGCGATGCCCGCGGCCGCCGCGGCATTCACGCCGTGCTCGGTGTCTTCAATGGCCACGCAATCTTTCGGGGCGAGGCCGAGGCGCTCGGCGGCGAGCAGGTAGCACTCGGGTGCGGGTTTACCGCGCTTCACGTCGTCGCTGGTCACGATGGTCTCGAAGACGCCGTGGAGCGCGTGCGCCCGCAGCGTGGCCTCGACGCCGGTCCTGCCCGCGCCGGTGACGATTCCCAGGCGCAGGCCGGCAGCGCTGAAGGACGCAAGTGCCTCCCTCACACCCGGCATCAGCGGAAAGGCGTCTTTGGCGAGGAAGTCACTCGTCACCGCGAACTTGACCCCGGCAAGCGCATCGGCGGTCATGCCGATCGCATGGCGCTGCGCAAGGTCGGCGGCGTTCCTGGCCGTCGACATGCCCGCATGCCGCGCCTTGTACTCGTCTTCGGTGAGCGTCACGCCGTGCGGACGAAGCGCGTCGCGCCAGAGGCGCCAGTGGGTGGGTTCGGAATCGACGAGCGTGCCGTCGTGGTCGAAGAGGATGGCTTGGATGGTCATGCGATGTGGGCGCGGAAGGAACGCCTATTTCCTCGCCGGTTGGGGATGGGCGCGGCGCAGGCTCGGCGACACGACCTTGTCCGAAACGTGAAAGTCCCACACCGCGCCGCCACCGCTTGCGGCGAACTCCGCCACGAGTTTCGGCACGTCGGCGAGGTCGCCGACGGTTTTTCCCGCCAGCCCG
>JBBQCV010000335.1:0-3584 GCA_038319115.1 Burkholderiales bacterium
CGAAAGGACGGCTCGCTCGCGCCCTACATCGAAGTGCCGGCTTCTTACCGCAGCGCAATCGTCGCGCGTCTCAAGATCATGTGTGACCTTGATATCTCGGAAAAGCGCAAGCCCCAGGACGGCAAGATCAAGTTCAAGAAGTTCGGCCCGCTGGACATCGAGTTGCGCGTCGCCACCATCCCGACCACGGGGGGCGTGGAAGACATCGTGATGCGCATCCTCGCCGCCGGCGAGCCGATCCCGATCGACAAGCTGGGGCTTACCACGAGGAACGCTGAGAACCTCAAGAACGCGGTGTCAAAGCCCTATGGCCTGTTCTTCGTGTGCGGCCCCACCGGCTCGGGAAAGACGACGACGCTACACTCGGTACTCGGATTCCTCAACACCCCCGACACCAAGATCTGGACGGCCGAGGACCCGGTCGAGATCACCCAGAAAGGCCTGCGCCAGGTCCAGGTCAACAAGAAGGTGATGGACTTCGCGATGGTCATGAAGGCGTTCCTGCGCGCGGACCCTGACATCATCATGGTCGGCGAGATGCGCGACGCGGAAACCACGCACATCGGCATCGAGGCCTCGCTCACGGGCCACCTCGTGTTCGCCACGCTGCACACCAACTCCGCACCCGAGGCGGTGATCCGCCTGCTCGACATGGGAATGGACCCATTCAACTTCGCCGACGCGCTGATCGGAATCCTTGCGCAGCGGCTGGCAAAGCGGCTGTGCAAGTGCAAGGAGGCGTACAGCCCGGGCCCGGAGGAACTCAAGGCTTTCATGAACGAGTACACGAACGACCTGCGCATGTCGGACACCTGGAAGCGGGACCCGCAGGGCGAGGCCAAGAAGCTATACGACTACTGGCTGAAGGAATACGGCAAGGACGGCAAGCTGACTTTCTATCGCGCCAAGGGGTGCGATGCGTGCGGCGGTTCGGGCTACAAGGGCCGCGCCGGCCTGCACGAACTCATGATCGCATCCGACGCGGTGAAGAAACTCATCCAGGAAAGGGCGCGCGTCACGGACCTTTTCGTCAAATCCGTCGAGGAAGGCATGTCGACGCTGAAGATGGACGGCATGGACAAGGTGATGATGGGCCTTACGGACATGAAGCAGGTGCGCACGGTCTGCATCAAGTAGGCTTTCCCGCCTGCCCAAGATGAGCATAGACACCACCCAGGTCCTGCGATTTTCCGGGCAGGCCGCCACGGCGGCGGACGACCTGGTCCAGAGGCTCGAGCAGCTCAACGCTATCGGGGCCTCGCTTTCGGCCGAGCGCGACATCAACCGGCTCCTCGAGAGCATCCTCGTCGCCGCCAAGACGATCACGCGCGCCGACGGTGGCACGCTCTATCGCGTGGCCGAAGACCAGACGCTGCGCTTCGAGATCGTGCGCACGAGCTCGCTCAGGAACTACCTGGGCGGCACGACCGGCAACCCGGTCCCGTTTTACCCGATCCAGCTTTACCGCGACGGCAAGCCAAACCACAACATGATCGCCGCGCATGCGGTGCTCAGCGGCCAGACCATCAACATCCCGGACGCGTACACCGCCGAAGGCTTCGACTTCACCGGCACGCGCGCGTTCGATGCCAAGACCGGCTACCGGTCGCAGTCGTTCCTCACGGTGCCGATGAAGAACCATGAGAACGAGATCATCGGCGTCCTCCAGCTTATCAACGCCACCAACCCAAAGACCGGCGAGATCCAGGCGTTTTCGCAGTCCGACGAGCGGCTGGCCGAGTCGCTCGCCTCGCAGGCGGCGATTGCGCTCACCAACCGGATGCTCATCAACCAGCTCGAGGAGCTGTTCGAATCGTTCATCAACCTGATGAACACGGCGATCGACGAGAAATCCCCCTACACCGGCGGCCACTGCCAGCGAGTGCCGACGCTGACCATGATGCTGGCCGAGGCCGTCAACGAGACGCGAGACGGGCCATTGAAGAATTTCACCATGACCGACGCGGACCGGTACGAGCTCAAGATCGCCGGTCTGCTGCACGACTGCGGCAAGGTCACCACCCCGGTTCACGTGGTGGACAAGGCAACCAAGCTCGAGACGATTTACGACCGCATCCACCTGCTCGACACGCGTTTCGAGGTGCTCAAGCGCGACGCCGAGATCGAGCTCCTCAAGAAGAAGCTCGAACTTTCCCAAGCCGGCAAGAATGCCGATTCCGGCGAGCAGGAAATGACGTTCCGCGAAAAAATCCGTCGCATAGAGGAGGACCGGGCATTCGTGCGGGCCTGCAATATCGGCGGCGAGTCGATGCGCGAAGCCGACATGCAGCGGGTGCGGCAGATCGCCGATTATCGCTGGGTCGACGTGGCGGGGCACACCGCCAGCTTCCTCACCGAGGACGAATTGAACAACCTCACCATCCGGGCCGGGACGCTCACCCAGGACGAGCGCCGCATCATCAACCACCACATTGTCGCCACCATCAAGATGCTCGAAGCGCTGCCCTGGCCGCGTCACCTCAAGAACGTGGCCGAGTATGCCGGCGGGCACCATGAGCGCATGGACGGAAAGGGGTACCCGAAAGGCCTGAATCGCGACCAGATGTCGGTGCAGGCGCGGGTGATGGGGATTGCCGATATCTTCGAAGCCCTGACTGCCAAGGATCGGCCTTACAAGAAAGGCAAGACGCTCTCGGAATCGCTCGAGATCCTCGGCAGGATGCGGCTCAACGGCCACATCGACCCCGACCTGTTCGACGTGTTCGTGCGCAGGAAGGTCTACCTGCGCTATGCCGAAATGTTCCTCGACCAGGAGCAGATCGACAAGGTCGACGAAGTCCGGATCCCCGGGTACGCGGCCTAGGCACTTGGCGGCCGTAGCTGCGGCGATGTCCCCTGCGCGCAACCGGGGCGGCCGGCCGGGCGGCGGGCGCTGAATCGGCGGGCGTTGAATGCTTGCCGACCTTCTCGGATTCCTGCGCGACCGTGCGCTCTCACGCGGGCTCTCCCCCCAGGGCGCTTCGGCCGGGCGCATCGCGGGCGACCTTGCGCGCCTCGAGGTAACGGCCCGGAACAACCCCACTGCGTACAACTGGAATGAACTTGGCATCGCGCTCGGTGCCCATTCCGGGCCGAACGCAGCGCTAGAGGCCTTTCGACAGGCAGTCGATTGCGATCCAATGTTTGCGGCCGCCCACGTCAACCTCGGCGATATGCTGGCGGCACTCAAGCGCTTCGAAGCGGCATTGCAAAGCTACGACCGGGCCATTGCGATTCGGCCCGACTGGGCCGGGACGCACGTGTGCTGCGGTAACGCCCTCGCAGAATCCGGGCGCATGGCGGCCGCAATCGAGAGCTATGAGCGGGCGCTCGCGGTCGATCCCGAATATGTGGGGGGCCATTACAACCTTGGACTGGCGCTACGCGAGGTCGGCCGCCCCGCGGATGCCCTTGCAAGCCTCTCACGCGCCATGGCGTTGGACCCCGACCTCGAATTCCTGCGCGGGATGTGGCTGCTTTGCAGGCTGGCCGTGTGCGATTGGGACGGGATCGGGCCAGAGTTCGACATCCTTTTCGCCTCGATCGCGCGAGGGGAAAGCGCCACGCCGCCATTCGCGCTGGTC
>JBBQCV010000336.1:0-3565 GCA_038319115.1 Burkholderiales bacterium
AGCGGCACCGCGAGCGCGGCGCCGGTCACAAGCCTGCCGTGCGCATCCCAGCGGAAGAAATGCAGGTCGCCCTGCGAGTCCGAGCAGGCGTGGTCTTCGGGCAGGACGGTGGCGCGCACCGCTTCGGGATAGACCTGGGTCGCCATCTGGTGGCTGCGCACCGGAAACACGGTCTGCATGAGCTTGGGCCACAGCGAGGACGAAAAAGTGTCGCCATAGGCTTGCGTAGCGATCACCACCTTGTCGGCCCGCACGCAGCCGTGTGCGGTGGATACCTTCCATCCGCCGGCGACCCGTTCGACCGATTGCACCGGGCTTTGGGTGTACACCGCCGCGCCTGCGGCAAGAGCCACCTTCGCGAGGCCCCTCACGTACGCGAGCGGATTCAGTTTGCCGCCGGTGGCGTTCTCCCAGCCGCCGTGCCAGAACTTCGAGCCGGTGATCGCTTCCACCCCCCGGGCATCGAGCAACTCGACCGGTGCGCCGCGGCGCGCCCACGCCTTGACCCGCTTCTCGGCCAGCCGCATGCGACCGGGCGAATGCACCGGCTGCACCCAGCCGTTCTGCACGGCTTCGCAATCGATGGCGTGGCGGCGGATGAGCTCGAAGGTGAACTTCGCCGAGTCGGCCACCAGCTGCACGAGCTGCTCGCCTTTTTCTGCGCCCCCGGCCTCGGGCGCGATGCGCGGCGGCACGTCATCGGGGTCCATGCGCGAAAGGGTGGGAATGACCTGGCCGTTGTTGCGGCCCGAAGCCCCGTAACCGATCACGTCGGCTTCGAGCACCACGGCACTTGCGCCGCCCTGCGCAACCGCCAGCGCGCACGACAATCCCGTATACCCGCCGCCGATGATCGCCACGTCGGCGGTAATGTCCCCTGCGAGGGCGTGGGTCGCCGGCGCGGCCGGGGCCGTCTCCGTCCACAGTGCGCCCGCGAATACGGCGTCGGGCATGGGCCTCAGGCGGCCATCGCGGTGGCCGCGCGCAGGCTCTCGCGGCAATCGCGCACGATGCGCTCGATGAGGTCGGCGCAGGTCGGGATGTCGTCGATGAGCCCGACCACCATGCCGGCGCTCACGATGCCGCCGTTCACGTCGCCGCTGCGGATCGCGACCTTGCCGCGCGCACCGGCGACGAGGTGGCGCACCTCCTCGAACTTGGCGCCGCTCTTCTCCATGGCCACAACCTCGTCGGACACCGCATTCTTGAGCACGCGCGAAGTGTTGTGCATGGTGCGGAAAATGAGGTTGGTGTCGCGCTCCGTGGCCCTGATGAGCGCGGCCTTCACGTCGGGGTGGATGGGCGCCTCGGCGGTGCACATGAAGCGCGTGCCCATGTTGATGCCCTGCGCGCCGAGCGACAGCGCGGCGGCCATCGCGCGGCCGTCGCCGATCCCGCCCGAGGCCACCACCGGGATCTTCAGCGCGCTCACTGCAGCCGGGATCAGGATCAGGTTGGGGACGTCGTCCTCGCCCGGGTGCCCGGCGCACTCGAAGCCGTCGATGCTCACGATATCCACGCCGTGGCGCTCGGCCGAGAGGGCATGGCGCACCGAAGTGCACTTGTGCACGACCTTGATGCCGTGAGCCTTGAACTTGCCGATGAAATCGCGCGGGTTGTTGCCCGCGGTCTCGACGATCTTGATGCCGCTGTCGAAGATCGCCTGCATGTACTGGTCATAGGGCGGCGGGGTGATCGAGGGCAGGATGGTGAGGTTCACCCCGAAGGGCTTGTCGGTCATGCCGCGGCAGCGCTCGATTTCCTTTGCAAGGTCGGCTGGCGTGGGCTGCGTGAGGGCGGTCAGGATGCCAAGGCCGCCCGCATTCGACACAGCGGAAGCAAGCTCGGCGGTGCCCACCCACTGCATGCCGCCCTGGATGATGGGATAGCGGATGCCGAGCATTTCGGTGACTTGGGTTTTCATCGGGGGGAACGGGAAACGAGGGGGAAGCCCCCACTTTAAACCATGCCGCGCGCGACTGCTAAGATCCACTCGTGCGCGGCCCGCTCCGCGCACGCCACAGTTCGACGACGAGGCCCGCATGGAATCAGCACTGTACAAGCCGTTTCCGGTCATCAGCATCGAAGGCGACGCCTTCGAATGCGGCCTGCAGCACGGCCAGGCGGCCGCCGCGCGCGTCGCCAAGACCATCGATTACTACCTGCCCGCCTTCGTGCGCTCGGCCAAGCTCACGCGCGAGGAGATCCACACCCGCGCGCGCGGCTACGGCGCGCAGATCGAGGCGATCGACGCCGGCATTTACGCAGAACTCAAAGGCATAGCCGCAGGCGCGAAGCAGGCCCTGGAAGACGTGATCGCGGTGAACTGCCGCACCGAACTCCTCTATGGCAGCCTTGGCGGGACCAAGCCGGCAACCGAATGCACCACCGTGGTGGCCCTGCCCGAGGCCACACGCGACGGCAGCATCCTGGTGGGCAAGAACTGGGACTGGCGCAGCCCGGCCATCGAATCGGTGGTGGTGCTGCGCATCCGCCAGAAAGGCCGGCCCGCGCTCAGCATGATCGTCGAGGCCGGCATGGTCGGGCGCGACGGCTTCAACGAGCACGGCATCATGGTGTGCGGGAACCTGCTCGTGTCCACCCACGACCGCGGCGCTGCGGGCGTGCCGATCCCCATACTGCGCCGGCGCATCCTGCACTCGGAGCACTATTACGACGCCATCGATTCGCTCGCCATGGCGCCGCGCGGCGCCTCGGGCAACTACCTGATCGCCCACCGCGACGGCGTGGCGATCGATTTCGAGACCACGCCCGAACAGGTTTACGTGGTCTACCCCGAGCGCGGCCTGCTCACCCACTCCAACCATTTCCAGTCGGTCGTCGCGCAGTCCACCGGCGCGACCAAGTACTACACCGGCGATACGCTGTATCGCGATTTCCGCGCCCGCCAGCTGCTCGAGCCGAAGATCGGCCGCATCACCATCGACGACATCAAGGCAGTGCTCAAGGATGAATTCGGCGCGCCACGCGCCATCTGCCGCTCGCCCCACGACTACGCGGGCGAATCCACGATGACGATTGCCTCGCTGGTATTCGACCTCGGCAAAGGCGTGATGCACGTGGCCGCCGGCCAGCCCACCCGGTCGGAGTACCAGCCCGTGGAACTGCCCGGGGCGGGAACCCTCAAGGTCGCCAGTTCGCGCTGAGTCGGTCCGGCCCCGGCGGCGGCCATCGTGATGCTTTAGTGGAGTCGGCCATTGCCGCCAGCGCCCGAGACGAATCGGCAAGTCCGTTCAAAATGCTGTCGAGCACATCCTGCGGGAAGTCCTTCGGACACTCTTTCTGAGCTTCCGACACAATTTTTGGAGTTTCCTTCGTAATTTCCTCAATCGTTCGGATTGCAATTTCTCCCAATCCAATTTGGGCGGACATCTGTTGAAAATGCCTCGGCAGAATTTCGTCACGCTTGTAGTGCTTATGCTTTCCGCGGATGGACATTGCCATTTTTAAGTCATGTGTAGAAAGCCTGTTGGGGCCCTCACCTGCAATTGGCCAATATGAAATGATGTCGTAGAGAGGAGTCAATTGATAACGACCCTCCGTA
>JBBQCV010000337.1:0-3552 GCA_038319115.1 Burkholderiales bacterium
TACTTGACCGCGTTGAACAGCAGGTTGATCAGGATCTGCTTGACCCGCATGCGGTCGGCAAGGACGTAGATGGGGATTTCGAAGCGCGGGAAGATCATGCGGATGCCGCGCTTATGCGCCTGCGGCTCGATCATGGCGCGGCATTCGAGCATCACTTCGATGAGGGACACCGGCTCCCGCGACAGTGTCACCTTGCCCGACTCGATCAGGGCAAGGTCGAGGATTTCGTTGATGAGCTCAAGCAGGTACCAGCCGGCCTTGAGGATCTGGTCCAGGTTGCGCTTTTGCGCCGAGGTTGGTGCAGGCCCGCCGGTATCGAGGAGCTGGGCGAAACCGAGGATGGCGTTGAGGGGCGTGCGCAACTCGTGGCTCATGCTCGACAGGAATTCGGTCTTGGCGCGGTTGGCGCGGTCGGCCGCGGCCATGGCGCGGTTGAGCTCGTCCTCGACGCGCTTTCTGACCGAGTTGTTGGTGCCGATCAGGAGGTAGCCGATGATCGCGCCGGCTTCGTCGCGCAGCGCCGTGATCGAGATGATGGCCGGGAAGCGGCTGCCGTCCTTGCAGATATAAGTCAGTTCATAGATGTCTTCGATGCCGCGCGAGGCCTTGTAGGACAATGCCTCGAACCCCGACTGGATCTTCGACCCAAGCTCGATGCTTAGCGACAGCGCGCGTGCCGTGACTTCGTCGGGGTCGTGGATGTCGCTCGGGCGGATGCGGTTCACGACTTCGGCGGCCTGGTAACCGAGCATGCGCTCGGCGCCCACATTGAAGAACTGGATCACGCCGGTCTCGTCGGTGGCGATGATCGAGAATTTCGCGCTGGTAAGGATGGCGTTCTGTAGCGCGCCCGCCTTGAGCAGGGCTTTCTCGCGAGCTTCGCTTGCGACGGGTTGGTTCATGGGTAGGCGATAGACCGGCTGAGCAGGGCAGTGGGGCGTTGGGAGCTGTATGGCTCGGCCATTGTGGCGACGAAAGCCCCGCGCCGTATGTTCGTCACCGAACACTGGCGGACATCGGGATCAATATTTGTGGCGATTCGCCTGCCGGAAA
This sequence comes from Burkholderiales bacterium, assembly GCA_038319115.1. GTDB lineage: Bacteria > Pseudomonadota > Gammaproteobacteria > Burkholderiales > SG8-39 > SZAS-79. Next base: position 1,054 of record JBBQCV010000337.1, read on the forward strand.
AAGCGTTCGCCAACGCACAGACTGGTCGAGGCGGCGCCCTTAAGCTAGCTCGTCGAAGTGGCGCTTTTCGGCGCTGATGTGCTCGGCCCGCGCCAATAACGAACCATTCAACCCCCGAAACCACAACCCCGATCGTCAAAAAGGAACATCCCCATGAAAGCCATGAAAATTGCCCTCAGCACTACCGCTCTTGCAGTCCTCCTCGGCCTCGGTGGCTGCGCCGGAATGTCGCAGCAAGGCCGCGACACCGCAATCGGCGCAGGCGCCGGCGCAGTGGGTGGCGCGGTCCTGACCGGTGGCAGCCCGCTGGGCACGGCCGCCGGTGCCGCCGTCGGCGGCTTGATCGGCCACGAAGTCGGCAAGCGCTAAGCGCCTGTCGGTGTGAACCGCGGCGCGCCTCAGCGCGCCGCGCGTTTGGCCCGCTTGCCTTCCAGGGCAAGCAGGGCCGCTTTGCGCTCTATGCCCCACGCATAGCCCCCCAGGCCGCCGTCGGTGCGCTTGGCACGGTGGCACGGGATCACCAGCGCCAGCGGGTTAACGCCGCATGCGCTGCCTACCGCGCGCACCGCTTTGGGCGCGCCTATGGCCGTCGCGATTTGCTTGTACGTGCGCGTCTCGCCGCGCGGGATGCGGCGCAATTCTTCCCAGACCCTTTGCTGGAATAGCGTGCCGCGGATGTCGACCGGGAGATGCTTCAGCGTCGCGTCGCCTGACAGGAATCGCAGCACCTGCTCGCGCGTTGCGGCCAGCCCCTTGGCATCCTCTTCCAAACCGGCTTCGCTGAACTCTTCCGCCAGCTGTTTGATCAGCGCGGCGGGCCGCTCGCCGAGCTTCACCGAGCACACCCCTTGCCCGGTCGCCGCGATGAGGATGTGGCCCAGCGGCGAGGCAAACGTTGCATACCGGATGGCCAGACCCTTGCCCTTGGCGCGATAGGCGCGCGGCGCCATGCCCAGCCCGGAGGCGGCCTTCTCGTAAAAGCGTGACAGCGACCCGTAACCCGCGTCGAACACCGCATCGGTGACGCGACTGCCGTCGGAGAGCGCGCGCTTGGTGTCTTCCAGGCGCATCGCCTGCTGGTAGTCCCTGGGCGAAACGCCCAGCGTGCGCTTGAAGCGGCGTTGCAGGTGGAACGGGCTTGCGCCGACGGCGCGGCCCAGCTCCTCGAGAGTGGTGCGTTCGCCGCGGCGCGCATCGAGGTACGCGCGTGCCCGGTCGACTAATGAGTTGGTGGATTCCATGGCCCCAGCGTAGCGAAACCGGCAGGGCAAATCCATCCGCTTCTTGCGCATCCCCGGTATCCTTTAGCCATGCAACCGATCCTCATCGCGGGCGGCGGAATCGGCGGGATCGCCACCGCACTGTGCCTGCGCGCGCGCGGCGTCCCGTTCGAGCTGTATGAGCAGGCCGACGCCTTCCGCGAAGTGGGCGCCGGCATCCAGCTTTCGGCCAATGCAATGCGCATCCTCATGCAGCTTGGCTTGGGCGCCGATCTGGCCCGCGTGGCGGTGATGCCGCGCGGGCTCGAAGTGCGTTCGTGGCAAAGCGGCGAACGTATCCTGTGGACGCCTCTTGGCGATGTGGCCGAAAAGCATTTCGGCGCGCCGTACTATCACGCCCACCGCGCCGAGGTCCTCGAGTTACTGGTGCGCGCCCTGGGCAATGACGCCGTGAACCTGGGGCGCAAGTTCGCCAGCATCGCCGAGGACGGCGAAGGCGTGGCGCTGGTTTTCGACGACGGCACGCGGCGCACCGGCCGGCTCGTGGTGGGCGCCGATGGCATTCATTCGGTCCTGCGCAAACAACTGTTCGGCAGCGGCGCGCCGCGCTTTTCGGGTAACGTCGCGTGGCGCGGAACGATGCCTTCCGAGCGCGTGGCGGACCTGAAGCTCGAGCACCTTTCCAGCAACTGGTGGGGCCCCGGGCGCAGCCTCGTGCACTACTTCATTTCGGCCGGGCGCACGCACAACTGGATCGGGGTGGGCCGGTCGGACACGCCGTCACGCGAATCGTGGTCGGCCACCGGCAGCGTCGCCGAGGCGCTCGAAGAGTATGCCGGCTGGCACCCGCAGGTCCGGGCGGTGATCGCCGCAACGACCAAGCTCTATCGCATGGCGCTGTACGACCGCGAGCCGCTGGCGACCTGGCGCGCCGGCCGGGTAGTGCTGCTCGGGGACGCGGCGCACGCCATGCTGCCCTACCACGCGCAGGGCGCCGCCCAGTCGATCGAGGACGCCTACGTGCTCGCCGGCTGCATTGCTGCCGCCCCCCGGGCGCCGCTCGAGGCCACCGCCCGATATGAGTCCCTTCGAAAGGAGCGCGCCGAATGGGTGCAGCAGTTCTCGCGCGATGCCGAGGAGCTGTTCAACATGGCCGATCCCGCCCGGGTGGCGCGGCGCGATGCCCGCTTGCGCGAGAACCAGCAGACCTATGCCGGCGGGTTCCCGGCCGGCCAGCAGCGCATCTACGGCTACGACGCCGACGCGGCGCTGGCCGGGA
>JBBQCV010000338.1:0-3548 GCA_038319115.1 Burkholderiales bacterium
ATACAGCGGACGGTCGAGCACCGCGAAATCTTCCACGACGAGATGCTCCACGTCATGCGCCAGATCATGAGCGGCGAGCTCACCCCGGCGCAGATCGCCGGGTTCGTAATGGGGCTGCGGGTCAAGAAAGAGACGATCGGCGAAATTGCCGCGGCCGCGCAGGTCATGCGCGAGTTCGCGACGCGGGTGGAGGTTGAAGACGACCAACACCTGGTCGACACCTGCGGGACCGGCGGGGACTCAGCCCACACTTTCAACGTGTCGACCGCTTCGGCCATCGTGGCGGCGGCGGCGGGTGTGAAAGTCGCCAAGCACATGGGCCGCTCGGTTTCGTCTTCCTCCGGCAGCGCCGACGTCCTCGAGGCCCTTGGAGCCAATATTGCGCTCACACCTCGGCAAGTGGGCGATGCGATCGCCGAGGTCGGGCTGGGATTCATGTTCGCGCCCACCCACCACGCCGCGATGAAATACGCGGCACCCGTGCGCAAGGAACTCGGCGTGCGCACCATATTCAACCTCCTGGGCCCGCTCACGAATCCCGCCGGCGCGGCAAACCAGGTCATGGGCGTTTTCCATCGCGACCTGGTCGGGATCCAGGTGCGCGTGCTGCAACGGCTGGGCAGCCGGCACGTGATGACGGTGCACGGAGTGGACGGCCTGGACGAAATCTCGATTTCCGGCGTCACGATGATCGGCGAGCTCGTTCGCGGCGAAATCCACGAATACACCGTCCATCCCTCGCAGTTCGGGCTGGCGATCTACGACCGGAGCTCGATCCAGGTGAGTACTGTGCAGGAGTCGAAGGAGATGATCCTCACCGTGCTCGAGAACCAGGCCGGACCGGCGTTGAACATCGTCCTGCTGAACGCGGGGGCGACGATCTATGTGTCGGGCCTCGTCCCGTCCCTGGCGGCCGGCATCGAGCGTGCGCGCGAGGTCGTTACCACGGGCGACGCGAAAGCCAAGCTCGCGGCCTATGTCGCGTTCGCGGCGCGTCACAAGGCTGCGACCTGACTCCGCCATGACCGACGTGCTGCAGAAGATCGTCGCCACCAAGCAGGAGGAAATCCGCGCCGCCAAAGCCGCCGTGCCGCTTGCCGATATGAAACACAGGGCAGCGGGCGCTTCTGCCCCCCGGGATTTCGCCGGGGCCATGCAGGCCAGGATTTCCGCAGCCCAGCCGGCGGTGATTGCCGAGATCAAGAAAGCGAGCCCGTCCAAAGGCCTGCTGAGGGAGGATTTCGATCCGGCCGGGATTGCGAAGAGCTATGCGCTGGCGGGGGCCGCGTGCCTTTCGGTGCTCACCGACCGGGAATATTTCCAGGGCTCGCACGCGCACCTCGCGCAGGCACGCGGCGCGTGCGAGTTGCCGGTTCTGAGAAAAGATTTCATCGTTGACGCTTACCAGGTCTTCGAGGCCCGCGCGATGGGGGCGGACTGCATCCTGCTGATTGTCGCGGCGCTCGAGCCGGGCCTCATGCAGGAGCTCGAAGCGCTGGCGTATTCGCTTGGCATGGCAGTGCTGGTCGAGGTCCACGATGCGGCCGAACTTGCCGCTGCGGGCGCGTTGAATACCCAGCTCCTCGGCATCAACAACCGCAATTTGCGCACTTTCGAAACCAAGCTCGAAACAACGCTCGCGCTGCTGCCCCAGGTTGCAGCGGGAAAGCTCGTGATTACTGAAAGTGGCATCGGGTCGTCCGCGGACGTCGCCAGGATGCGCCGACGGGGGGTGCACGGTTTTCTGGTGGGAGAGGCGTTCATGCGCGCCGAAGACCCCGGCTCAATGCTGCGAGACCTCTTTTACTAAAAAACGCAAGATACTGATTAATAACGATATTAATTTATCGTGTTGTAGAAATGCAACAAACCCGCGAGGCGGGGCGCTTAAATCGGCCCCAAAGGTGTTCCCCGCGCATCCAGTTTGGCAGAATCGCATCGACTTCTCGGTACGGGGGGTCTGGTTGGCGACCGCAGGGAACCGACCGGGAATCGAAACCTACACAGGAGATTTATCCGAATGAACAAGAAACTTCTAGCCGTAGCAGTTGCGGGCGCGCTGGCAGCCCCCGGTTTCGCGCTGGCGCAATCCAGCGTGACGATCAGCGGCATCTTCAAGACGAGCCTCGAGAACCTGAAAATCCAGCAGGCGGCCGCCGCGCGTGTCGGCGGACGCACGACTGAGAATCGCCTTTCAGACGACTCGTCACGCATCATTTTCAACGTCGTGGAAGATCTCGGCGGCGGCCTGCAGGCAATTGGGCAGATCGATATGCGCTTCAACCTCGAGACTGGCGCCCTGGCCGCAAGCGGAAACGACCACGTTGGTCTTCGCAGCAAGAGCTTGGGCCGCATCTTCTTCGGTCGCCAGGATCTTCATTACTTCGGCCGTGAAAGCGATCTCACGAACTTGGCCGGTTCCCTGCGCGCCGACAGCATCTCGCTGCTGGCCTACGCCGGCGGTGGTGGCGTGGCGATTGCAGGCGCAACCCGCACGCCGAACGTGGTTCATTACACGTCGCCGGCCTGGGGCGGTTTCTCGATGATCGCTGCGTATTCGACCAACGCGGCCGGTAACAGCACCGACCTTGGAAGCCCGATCCGCGCCGGTAATGCCTTCAACCTGGCCCCGACCTACGACAGCGGTAACTGGAAAGTCGGCTACAGCTACTGGAATTCGAAGCCCGATGGCGGCGGAGTCACGGTGGCAACGGGCGATCAGCGCGCGGACCGCCTGTTTGGTTCGTTCAAGATCGCCGGGTTCAAGATCGGCCTGGCCTGGGACAAGTCACGCATCAAGTCAGCGGGTGGCGCAACCAGCGGTACGGAGCTGAGCAATCGCACGGCTTGGTCGCTGCCGGTCAGCTACATCATGGGGAACAACCAGTTCCACTTCCACTACACCAAAGCGCGTGATGACAATCGTATTGCCGGTGATCAAAGTGCCAAGATGGTGGCGCTTTCATACCAGTACACGCTGTCCAAGCGTACTTCGGTGGGCCTGACCTACGCGAAAATCTCTAACGGACCGGGCGCAACGTACAACTTCTTTACCGGCGGTACGGGTTCGCTTTCAAACTCAACGGGTTCGAGTATCCTTGCTGGAGAAGATCCTCGTCTGATGGCGGCCACCATCCGCCACGCGTTCTAAGCTTCAAGAATCATAAGCCGGAGAAATCCGGCAGTAAGCTCTGCCAACGGGCGTCGCGAGACGCCCGTTTTTTTTGGCACCGCCGCCTGCGTTCCGGCTTCCGCGGATTAAACTGGTGCCCATGCCGCTCTCGATAACCGACCTGGCCATCGCCGAATTCGACCGTGCCCTGCGCACCGTGTCCGGCGTTGGCGTTTCTTCGCGACCCTCTCCTGCCGGAACCGCACCCGAAGGCGAATTGACCCAATCTGAACGTGACCACGCCGCGGCCCTGATGCGCGTCAATCATGTCGGGGAGGTCTGCGCGCAAGCGCTTTACCAAGGGCAGCGTTTGACTGCGCGCCGCCCTGAAAACCGGCGCGCGCTGGAAAAGGCGGCCAACGAAGAGCAGGACCAC
>JBBQCV010000339.1:0-3525 GCA_038319115.1 Burkholderiales bacterium
TGCACACCGGCGGTGCGCAGCGCGCGCCTGATCGCCTGGTAGCGCGTGGGCGCGGCGAGCCATGTGTTTTCCCACGGCATGTGCAGCGCGTAATACATCGCATCCTTGCGCTGCAGCACCGCCTTGATGCGCACGTCGGGACTCCAGTGCAGCCCGCCCATGAGCCCGGTGAACTCGCCGAATCGCCCCTCGGGCTGGGTCCAGCCGGTGGGCAGGATCTCGGCCTCGAGCACGATTTCGGCGTCCGCAATGTAGGGCAGGTCGATGGTCTCGCACTGGGCGAGTTCGACCGGCACGCCGCGAATGCCGCCGGCAATGGCCATCTCGTCCATGCCGATCGGGGCGCGGTAGCCCGCGCCCATGATCTCGAACGGGTGGGTGCCGATCGAGATCGAGATCGGGCAGGGCTTGCCGGCCTTGAGGGCGCGCTGCGCGAACAGGCGCATGTTGTTCGGCGTGACGATGTCGATGCCGGTGAGGTTCTTCTCCTTCACCATGAAGCGGTAGATGCCGCAGTTCATGCCGTGTTCGGGGTCGCGCGCGATCACCACGCCGGCGGTGATCATCGGGCCGCCGTCGAACACCGACGACATCGGGATCGGCAGCTTGAACAGGTCCACGGCGTCGCCCGTCTGGATGAGTTCCTTGGTCGGCGACGAAGTCACACGTCTGGGCGGGATCGGGTTGTTGATGCCCTTTTCGAGCATCGCCTCGATCTGGGCGTAGTTCTCGCAGCCCATCGACATGATGGCGCGCTGCGGCGTGCGGATGATGCCGGACACCACCGGCATCGAGTAGCCCACCACGTTGTGGAACACCAGCCCCTTGTCGCACTGGTCGACCAGCGTGGCGATATGGCGGATGTCCACCGGCTGGCGCACGTCGATAAGTTCCCCGGCAGCGCGCAGGCGCTCGAGGAATCCGCGGAAATTCTCGTTCATTGCTTTTGCTCCGGTCATGGTTCGTTCAGAAGGTTACGAGCAGCAGGGTGTGGCCGTCCGAGGCCGCAGTCCAGAAGCAACGTCCTCGCGAAGGCTGCGCGGTTCGGGATCACCCGGCGCGATACCCTTTCACCGCCGCTTCGATCGAGGCATTGATCGCCTGCGCATCGCCCACTTCCTGCATGAGCAGGAGCACGAGGCGCGCGAGGACCAGCGGCGTGTCGGCCTCGCCCACCTCGGTGAGCGCATAGCCCAGCTTGGTATAGACGTCGTCGAGTTCCTGCGCGGTCATGCGGCCCTCCCGGCAGCCGGTCCTGGTTGTGGATCGCGTGCCTGCGCAAGCGCCGCCACCAGCTCGGCGGGCACCGCGCTGCGCCAGCGCGCCGATACATGCCCGTCGGGGCGCACGAGGTACAGCGTGCCGGGCTGTGCCCCGTAAAGCGCAAACGTCCGCCCGGTGTGATCGTCGGCCCGCGCGATGACGCGAAGCGTGACGGGCACGCGTGAAGACAGGGCGGCGACTGCCTCGGCCAGCCCTGCCGGAATTTCGCCGGCCTCGGTGAACAGGAACGCGGTGAAACAGGGGCCCAGCAGGCTGGTGATGTGAGTGGCGGCCCCCCCGGCGGTGACCGGCGCTTCGGGCAGGATGTGGCCCGGCGCCGGGCCGGCGGTGAATTCGGCCGAGCGCTGCGGGTAGGCGTTGAGGATGGAGTCGGGCAACGGGATGGCCGAATGCTGGCGCGGGTTCATAAGGCTGGTGAACCAAGGATGCTTTTCCGCCAGCGACAGCACGGCGTCGCGCATCAGGCGAAACGGCGGCGAGGGCGGCGACATGAACTCGGCGCTTTTCATCGCAAAGCGGTGGTTCTCACGCGCTGCGTGCACCCGCTCGGCGCTGTAGGTGTCGAGGAGGGCACGGCCGGCGGCGCCGCGGGCCACGAGCGCGAGCTTCCAGGCGAGGTTATGCGTGTCGTCGATGGCCGAGTTCATGCCGCGCACCCCGAAGATCGGCACCAGGTGCGCGGCGTCGCCCGCGAACAGCACGCGGCCGTGCAGGTAGCTTTCGAGCGTCATGGCGCTGGCGCGGTACAGGGTCATCCACACCGGCTCCCATTTGCGCGTGATGCCGAGCATCTTCAGGTGGGCGTCGACCGCAGCGAAGACGTTTTCCTGCCGCATGGCCTCGGCTTCGTCCTCGTCCTCGCCGATCTGGTAGTCAAAGCGCAGCATCCCGTTGGGCTTCTTGTACATGAGCAGCGTCCCGCCTGGCATGGAGGGCGGGTCGAACCAGCAGCGCCGCCCCACGGGCATGCCTTCGGTGTCGACGCGCACGTCGATGATCACGTAGCGGCCCTCGTAGCGCGTGCCCTGCATGCGCAATCCCATGAGGCTGCGCACGTTCGAGCGCGCCCCGTCGCAGGCAACCACCCAGTCGGCATCCAGCGCGTACCTGCCGGCCGGCGTCACCACTTCGAGGCGCACGGCATCGGACGATGGCCCAGCGGCCGACTGCTTAAGCCCGGTGACTTCGGCCTGCCAGCGGATGTCCACCAGCCCGCCCGCCGCTGCGGTCTCGGCCATCACGTGCTCGATGTAATTCTGCAGGTGGCTGATCGCCGGCGGGAACTTCTGGTTGGCGTCGTTGGGCATCTCCAGCCGGAAGACCTCCTTGTCGCGGTAGTACGTCCACCCCGTCGACCAGCCGTGACCGGTGCGCATGACCTCGTCGATCACCCCCAGGCGCTCGAAGATCTCCAGCGTGCGGCGGGTGAAGGCCCCCGCCCGGCTGCCGGAGCACACCGTGTCATCGGCCTCGAGCACCACCGAGGCCACGCCGTGGTTGGCCAGGCCCAGGGCCAGCGCAAGTCCGGTCGGGCCCCCGCCGACGATGGCGACCTTGTGGCGGCGCGCCTCGACCCCGCCTGCCACGCCGGCCGGCAGGCGCGCTGCGTGGTGAACGTACGGGAAGTATTCGCCGAAAGTGGTTTCCATGGGGCGGCGGGAGTGGAAGGGGGCGGGTCGCCCGCAGGAAGAGTGGAGGCCGATGGTAAATCTTATACTAGTGGAACGCTATTTATGGTAATTTTACGCTGGCGTTTGGTGGATATTGGTAAGAAACACCTGCGCAGACACCTGCGATGCTCGACGCGGGCGATGCTCGACGCGGGCGGTGCTCGACGCGGCCATGCCGCACCCCGCAGCCATCGCCGCGCGCCAGGCCAGGCACGGGAGAATCGGGCATGCCGTACTTCATGAGGATCGGGGACACCCCGCGCAAGCGCTTCTCGCAGCACCGCCGCGAGGACGGGCGCCTGTACGCGGCCGAAGTCATGGGCGAGGAAGGTTTTTCCTCCGACATGTCGATTCTCTATCACCGCGAAACGCCCTCGGCCGTCCTGCACGTCGAAGCGGTCGCCGCCGCCGCCCCCGACCTCGCGCCCAACCACCCGCTCGCGCCGCGCCTGTTCGACACCGCCCCCCTGCCGCGCGGCGGCGACATGGTCGGCGCCCGGCAACTCCTGTGCGGCAACACCGACGTGCGGGTGGCTTTCGCCTCCGCCGACGCGGCCTCGCCCCTGTACCG
>JBBQCV010000340.1:0-3473 GCA_038319115.1 Burkholderiales bacterium
GTGGTGCTGGTGTCGGTGGAGAGCCTGTCGGCCGACTTCATGGCGCGCTTCGGCAACGACAAGGGCATCACGCCGCGGCTGGACGCGCTCAGCCACAAGGCGATGTTCTTCACCCGGCTGTACGCCACCGGCACGCGCACGGTGCGCGGGCTCGAGGCGCTGTCGGTGGGCTATCCGCCCACGCCGGGACAGTCGATCGTCAAGCGCCCCCACAACGATGCGATGTTCACCCTCGGCTCGGTGTTCAAGGACAAGGGTTACGACGTGCGCTACCTGTACGGCGGCTACGCCTATTTCGACAACATGCGCGACTTCTTCGCCGGCAACGGCTATGTGGTCGAGGACCGCACGGTGATCCCGGCGGAGAAGATCCACCACGAGAACATCTGGGGCGTGGCCGACGAGGACCTGTTCACCATGGCGCTCGAGCGCGCCGACGCCGCGCACGCGCGCGGCCAGCCGTTCTTCCACCAGGTGATGACCACCACCAACCACCGGCCTTTCACGTATCCCGATGGCCGGATAGACATCCCCTCCAAGACCAGCCGCGACGGCGCGGTCAAGTACACCGACTGGGCGATCGGCGATTTCATCGAGCGCGCGGCGGGCCACGCATGGTTCAAGGACACGGTGTTCGTGGTGGTCGCCGACCATTGCGCCTCGAGCGCCGGAAAAAGCGACGTGCCGATCAATCGTTACCTGATCCCGATGCTGATCTACTCGCCCGGCCACATCGAGGCGGGCACCGTCGACCGGCTCATGAGCCAGATCGACATCCCGCCGACGCTCCTCGGCCTGCTCGGGTTCTCGTACCGCAGCCAGTTCCTTGGCTACGACCTGTTCGACCTCGAGCCCGGGCGCGAGCGCGCTTTCGTTTCCACCTACCAGGAGCTGGGCTTCATGCGCGCCGACAAGCTCGTCGTGCTGCGGCCCGGCAAGCGCGTGAGCGTGGTGAAGCCCGACCCGCGCGACGGCTCGGCCACGCCGGCACGGCCCGACGCGAGCCTCACCGACGAGGCCATCGCGTGGTACCAGGTGGCCTCGCAGATGTTCGCCGAGCATCGCGCGGCGCGCCTCGCGGGACGCTGATCCGGCGCTGACTCCGCACCTGTTGCGGGGCACGCGGGCTGACGGTCGGCGTGCTCCGGCGCTATCATGGCGCTCCAAGCATTACGTGCCCTCCCGGAACGAACCCCGAATGCGCATCCTGATTGTCGAAGACGATACTTCGCTTGCCACCGGCATCGGCCGGATCCTCGAGGCCGAGGGGTACGCCGTCGACCTGATGCGCACCGGTGAGCACGCCGCGATGGCCGCGCGCCAGGAAAGCTTCGACCTGGTGATCCTCGATGTGGGACTGCCTGGCATCGACGGGTTCGAGGTGCTCAGGCGCATGCGCGCCGAGGGCCGCGCGATGCCGATCCTGTTGCTCACCGCGCGCGATGCGCTCGATGACCGAGTGCACGGCCTGGACCTGGGCGCCGACGATTACATGGCCAAGCCCTTCGCGATGCCCGAGCTGGCGGCGCGGGTGCGCGCGCTCATCCGCCGCGGGGCGGCGCAGGCGGGCCCGCGCACCGTGCACGGCCCGCTGGTGCTCGATTCGAGCGCGCGCCGCGCCACGCTCGGCGGCGAGCCGCTCGAGCTGGCCGCGCGCGAGTGGGCGGTGCTCGAGGTGTTGCTCGCGCGGGTCGAGAAGATCGTTTCCAAGGAGGCGATCATCCAGGCCATGTCGAGCTGGGGCGAGGAGCTCTCGCTCAACGCAATCGAGGTGTACGTCTCGCGCCTGCGCGCCAAGCTCGAGCCCGCCGGCATCCGCATCCGCACGGTGCGCGGCTTCGGCTACATGCTCGAGGATTACAAGGGCGAGTGATGGCCGGCAGCCTGCGCGTCACCCTGCTGCGGCTGCTGATCCCGCCGGTGGCGCTGATCCTCGCGGTGGGCTCGGTGGCGGCGTACTACCTCTCGATCGACCCGGCGGCCGATGCGTACGACCAGTCGCTCATCAGCACCGCCATCGCGCTGTCCGAGCGCATCCGTGTGAACGACGGTGCGCCGGTGTTCGACCTGCCGAGCGCCGCCGAGGCGGTGGTGCGCACCGACAAGTACGACAAGGTGTATTTCGTGGTGCGCGACCCGGAGGGCCGTGTGATCGCGGGCGACCGCGACATTCCGAACCCGCCGCCGGGGCAGCGCGCCGACGAGGGCGTGATCGCCTACGACGCCGAAGTCCACGGCCGGCGCCTGCGCGCGACCGCGCTGCTGGTTCCCTGCGGCACGGGGATCTGCACGGTCAACGTGGCCGAAACCACCATCAAGCGCGACCGCCTCGCGCGCGACATCCTCATCGGCGGCGTGCTCCCGCAGGCGCTGCTCGCCGTGCTCACGTTGGCGCTGGTGTGGTTCGGCGTGACGCGCGGCCTGGCGCCGCTTGCGCGGCTGTCCGACGAGATCCGCGAGCGCTCGCCGCGCGACCTGCGCCCGATCGACGAGAGCGACGCGCCGGCCGAGGCCAAGCCGCTGCTCGGCGCGCTCAACAAGCTGTTCGCCCAGGTCGACGAGTCCAACCGCAACCAGCAGCGCTTTCTCGCCAATGCCGCCCACCAGCTGCGCACGCCGCTGGCCGGCCTGCAGGCGCACACCGAGCTCGCGATGGCGCAGCCCGTGCCCGACGCCTGCCGCGCCGAGCTTGAGTACGTGCATAGCGCGACGATCCGCACCGCGCGCCTCGCCAACCAACTGCTTGCGCTCGCGCGTGCCGAGCCCGGCGGCAACCGGCCGGGGGAGTTCGCCCGCGTGGAGCTGCGCCAGCTGGTGGAGCAGTGCGCCGACGAATGGGTGCACCGCTCGATGGCGAAGGACGTGGACCTGGGGTTCGACCTTTCGCCCGCCAGCGTGACGGGGGACGCCTTCCTCCTGCGCGAGGTGTTCGCCAACCTGATCGGCAACGCGGTCGAATACACCCCCTCAGGCGGCCGCGTCACGGTGCGGACCGGCCATGTCGAGGGCGGGGAGGCGTTCCTCGAAGTTGACGATGACGGCCCCGGCATTCCGGCGGCGGAGCGCGAGCGCGTGCTGGAGCGCTTTTACCGCCTGCCGGGCACCTCCGGCACCGGCAGCGGCCTGGGGCTTGCGATCGTGCGCGAGATCGCGATGGCGCACGGCGCACACGTCGAGATGGGTGAGGGCCACGGCGAGCGGGGGTGCAGCGTACGGTTGATATTTCCCGCTGCCGCCCCAATATCGAATGCCGCAGTCTGAGAAAGTCGGGTCGGAGTCGACTTTGCGCACAGGTCGCAATACCATTAACGTCCGCTAAGGAAAGGCGACTCCGGCCCGACTTTCCCAGGAGAGTCGACCCCACTTTCTTTTTGCGCCATCACGACTCTCGAAACAGGCAGGGCGCAGCCCCAAGGAGCACCGCATGGATAGCGTAGACATCGAAGTCCTCAAGAGCGCGCAGGCATGGATGG
>JBBQCV010000341.1:0-3453 GCA_038319115.1 Burkholderiales bacterium
CAAAGGTTGCGACCAAAAGCGCTACCATCAGTGCGCCCACCCTCTTGCCACTTATTCGCATTGCGTTCATGCCCGGCCTCCCATTCGGTTTCTGCGCTCACCCTGCAATCTACGCCTGCCACGCCGTTCTGGCGACGCGGCCACCGATCGCCTGTTCGCCACCGGCGTGCAGCAGATGGCCACGGGCGAATTGCAGGCGGCGATCGGGACCTTCACCCAGGTGATCCGGCGCAGCCCGGCCTTCGCCGAGGGATGGAACAAGCGGGCGACGGCGTATTTCCTCGCCGGCGAGCCGCAGAAGTCGCTTGCCGACTGCGATGAAGTCATCAAGCGCAACCCGCAGCACTTCGGCGCGTTGTCGGGGTACGGGCAGATCTACGTGCAGCTGGAGGACTACGACCGGGCGCTGGCTTATTTCAGGCGCGCGTTGGCGGTGAACCCCAACATGGGCGGCGCGGCGGCCAATATCCGCGCCATCGAGGAACGGCTGCGCGAAAAGCGCCGCAAGATGATCTAGCGCCGGCGCATTTTCGCGGCGGGGCTAGGCGAGGAAGGCAAAGGCGCCCACGCCCGCCACCACGGTGGCGATCAGGCTGCGCGTCGCAGCGGCCACCGCCAGGGCGGGAATGATCGCCATCAGCATCGGGTTGTGAAGCGTCAGCGCGGGTTTCGCGTCCACCACCAGGACTTCGAGCGCCAGCAGCGCGGCGAGCACCGCGACCGGGACGCAGGCCAGCCACGCAAGCAGCCACGGCGGCAGCGCGATCCTTGCGAGCAGCACCAGCGGCAGCACGCGCGGCACCGCGGTGACGGCCGCGCAGGCGAGGATCAGCGCGAGGAATTCGGGACGGACTTCCATCGACCCAATGCCAGCCCGAGGGTTGCGCCGCACAGCGTGGCCACGATGACCGCCCACGGCCCCGGATGCGCCGCCTGCACCGCGACCGCAAGCGCCGCGCTCACCAGCGCCACCGCCAGTCCCTCACGCAGGCGCGCCCGCGCGGCGAGTTGCAGCACAAGGAGCCCTGCGAACATGCATGGCAGGGCAAACCCGAGGATGCGCGTCCCGCCGGGCGAACCGGCGAACTGGGCCGAAAACCCCGCCCCGGCAAGGTTGGCCGCCGCCCACGTCGCGTACGCAGCCACATTCAGCCCGGCCATCCACGCGGCGCCCGCGGGCGGCACTTTCGCAAAACGTGCCGCGGCGACGACGAAAGTCTCGTCGGTGAGCTGTAGACCCAGCAACGCGTTCTGCCAGGCGGGCAGCGCGCGGAAATACGGTGCCAGCGCCGCCGCCAGCAGCAGGTGACGCACGTTGACGAAGAACACCGTCAGCACGATGGCCGAAAGCGGGCTCGCAAGGGACACCATGCTGGTGAGCACGAACTGCGCCGACCCGGCGTACAGCACCATCGACAGCAGCAGCACCTCGGCATAGGACAGCCCGGCGGCGCGCTCGACCACGCCCGCAGCCAAGCCGATGCCAAGGTATCCCAGCACGACGGGCAGGCCCGCACGCGCGCCCGCGGCGAACGTTTCGCCATGCGTACTGCTGCCGCGCAGTGGGTCGTGCATCATCGACTCATTGTATGCTGGCGCCCCTGCGAGCCCGGGTGTGCGCCCGGCGCCGCTCCTGGGGGAACGCCTTGAAACTCGCCACCTACATGCACCGCAACACCGCCGCCTATGGAATCGTCGACGGCGAGGGCATCATCGACCTTTCGCGCCGCATCGGCGCGCGCTTCCCCGACATCCGCACGCTGCTCGCGCACGAGGGCATGCAGCATGCGCGCGAAGCCGGGGCGGGCCAGAAGCCCGACCTGAAGCTGGCCGAGGTCACGCTGCTGCCGCCGATCCCCAACCCGGGCAAGATCTTCTGCATCGGCCTCAACTACGAAGACCATCGCCAGGAGACCAAACGCGAGAAGACCGAGGCGCCGGCGGTGTTCGTGCGCTTCCCCGAATCGCAGGTCGGGCACAACCAGCCGATCCTGCGCCCGCGCGAATCGACGCGACTGGACTTCGAAGGCGAGATCGCGGTGATCATCGGCAAGCCCGGGCGGCGCATCGCCGCGGACGACGCGTGGGACCACGTCGCTGGATACAGTTGCTACAACGATGGCTCGGTGCGCGACTGGCAGTGGGCCACCACACAGTGGACCGCCGGCAAGAATTTCGCCGCTACCGGCGGGTTCGGCCCGTGGATGGTGACTGCCGATGAGATTCCCGGCGGGACGGAAATGACGTTGCTCACGCGCCTGAACGGGGTGGAGATGCAGCGCACGACCACCGCGCTAATGGTGCACTCGATCCCGAGCCTGATTGCGCACCTGTCGACGTGGGTGCCGCTTGCCGCAGGCGACGTGATCGTGAGCGGCACCCCCGGCGGCGTTGGCGCGCGCCGCGAGCCACCGGTGTGGATGAAGCCGGGCGACATGGTGGAAGTCGAAGTGAGCGGCGTGGGCGTCCTCACCAACAGCATCGCGGACGACTGATCATGGAAATGCGCGACATCCCGTTCGGCACCACCGACTGGCAGGGCGTCGAACGCACCGAGCACAAGGGCGACACAGGCGTTGCCTACTGGCGCACGAAGAATTTCGGGACGATCCGTGTGCGCATGGTCGAGTACACGCCGGGCTACTTGGCCGACCACTGGTGCTCGAAAGGACACATCCTGTTTTGCGTCGAAGGCGAACTCGAAACCGAACTCGCCGACGGGCGCGTTTTCACGCTCAGGCCCGGCATGAGCTACCAAGTCGCCGATGGCGCCGAACCGCATCGCTCGCGCACCAAGGGCGGCGCGAAGCTTTTTATCGTCGACTAACCATGAAGATCGAACGAGTCGAGATTTTTGGCGTGGCCGTCCCTTTGATCGGCGACTATGCGATCTCGAAGGGAAGCAACTCGATCCAGAAAAGCGCGATTGTCCGCATCACCGCCAGCGGGGGAGCCATCGGCCTGGGCAACGTCGACCCGGTGACAGGGTATTCCGAGGAAAGCGTGGAGGAAACGCTTGCGGCACTGGAGAAAATCTTCGCCCCCCGCGTGATCGGGCTTGACCCATCCAACATTCACGAGGTGCTGCGCTGCATCGAGGCCGCCGCCGGAAACTTCCTCGACGCCAAAGCGGCGATCGAGATGGCCTGTGTCGACCTGACCGCACGCTCGCTCGGCATTCCTGTCCACACCTATCTTGGAGGCGCGGTCAGGCAAAGCGTGCTCTTCAATGCATGGATCGGCATCCTCCCGCCGGACCAGGCCGCCGCCGAAACCGCCGGCTGGCAAAAGCGCGGATTCCGTTCTGCAAAGATCAAAGTCGGTGGCGGGATCGAAGCCGACCGCGACCGGGTCAAGGCGGTTCGTGAAGCGGTCGGCCCGGACTTCGCCCTGCGCATCGATGCGAACGCCGGATACGATGCCGACACTTCGATCCGGCTTGCGCGCATGATG
>JBBQCV010000342.1:0-3417 GCA_038319115.1 Burkholderiales bacterium
GGCGGCCATGAGGCCGAACGCGGCCAGCCCGGCGAGGGTGAATTTATGCGTGGCTTTCATCTCTCCTCCATGTTCTACGTAGGTCTGTGGGCGACCCGAGCCGCGAGTGTATCAGCGTTATCCGCCCGTCCGCAGGCGCCCTACGAGCGCCGGATCAGGCAAAGTTCGCGGGGGGTGATGGTTAGTTCAGTCATGGCGCTCTCCCCTGTCCGCCCAGAAACGCTTCCATCGTCAGCGCCTGGTCCGGAAATGCCTTAAGCACTGCCTTGTCCGCGGTGACGAGCGGTACGCCGAGCGCGGCGGCAAGCACGACAAACTCCGCGTCATAGGCGGTAAGCGCCGACTGGGCAACGATGTCGAGCACCGGTTCGTCACGGACGATGTGTTCTCCCTCGGCCATCGCTTGATCGGCGGCTTTTAGTATTCTGACGATCTGGGCGCGGGTGAGCAGGCCGCGCCTCAGGTAGGCCGTCAGGACGTTGCGCATCTCCGAGCGCCACAGGATGGGCGCGTGCCAGTCGGGGTCCTGGCGCCTTACCGCCTGCGCGATTTCCGTATTCTGCCCCGGCACCCAGCAGTAATGGATAACATTTGTGTCGACGACGATCACTTCAGGCCCTTGCGTTTGTGGCGATCGCCGATGCGGTGATCCAGGCGGGGGAGCGCGTCAGTAAAAGCCTTCAGGTCCCTGGCGAGCCGCGCGCGATCGACTTTGGGCGCGGAAACGTCGCGTTCGAGCCTGGCCAGAATTTCGCTGTTCAGGCTGCGCCGGTTCTTCTCAGCGCTCTCCTTGAGAACCGCGTGGACTTCCTCGGGGATATTCTTGAGCGTCAAGGTCAGCATGTCGGTCTCCTTGGAACCATTTTGGAACCAAAAGAGATTACCGCCGCTGCCCTGCAGGGTCAACTGAGGCCGCTGAACACGTGCATGATGCATCTCTTGAAACGCGAAGCTTCGACAGGAGTCCGGCATGGCTGACTTGCCCAAGACGGTGCACATCAAGGAGGAAGGCCCGCGCGAGGGCTTCCAGATCGAGAAGGGGCCGATCCCGACCGCGCGCAAGATCGAGCTCATCGACGCGCTGGCGAAGACGGGGGTGAAGCACATGCAGATCGTGTCCTTCGTGAGCCCGAAGGCGGTGCCGACGATGGCTGACGCGGAAGAGGTCGTGGCCGGCCTCACGCTGCAGCCCGGGGTGTCGTACACCGGTCTTTGGTTCAACGACCAGGGGCTTGAGCGCGCCATCGGCACCGGGCGCCTCGACATCAAGGGCTCGATCTCGCTCACGGCCTCGGCGCAGTTCCTCAAGAAGAACCTCAACCGCACGCCCGAGCAGCAACTCGCGGTCACGCGCGGCATGATCGGTACTTACAAGGAGCGCGGCATCCCGATCGAGCGCGCCACCGTGATGGCGGCCTTCGGCTGCAACTTCGAGGGCGACGTGCCGCCTGCGCGCGTGGTCGAGTATGTCGACTGGCTGCTGGCGCTGGCCGCGGAGCAGGAAGTCCCGCTCAAGCGCGTGTCGCTCGCCGACACCATGGCCTGGGCCACGCCGCTGGCGATCAAGCGCGTCGTCGGCGCGGTGCGCGAAAAGCATCCTGGGCTCGAGCTGGAACTGCACCTGCACGACACGCGCGGCATGGGCATCGCCAACGCGTACGCGGGAATGGAAATGGGGGTCGCCCGCTTCGACGCCTCGGTTGCGGGCCTCGGCGGCTGCCCGTTCGCCGGCCATGCGGCGGCGGCAGGCAACGTCTGCACCGAGGATCTGGTGTTCATGTGCGACGAGATCGGCGTCGAGACCGGCATCGACCTCGAGGCGCTCGCCGCCTGCGGAAAGCTGGCCGAGGAGGTGGTGGGCCACCCGCTGCCAGGGTCGGTGATGAAAGGCGGCGGCCTGCGCGCGTTGCGCGCCAAAATCACTTCCGCGGCGCGCGCATGACCGGCGCCGGAGCCGGCGGCGAAGGCGCGGGGGCGGTTGCAGCAGTGCCGGACGCGGCCCCGGCGGCGATGACGAGCGCGGCCCCGGCGGTGGAAGGAGCGGCAAAAGACCGGCCGTTGCCGCTGTCGGGGGTGCGCGTGCTCGAGTTCTGCCACACCATCATGGGCCCGAGCGCGGGCATGCTGCTGGCCGACCTCGGCGCCGACGTGATCAAGGTCGAGCCCGCGCCCGAGGGTGACACCACGCGCCGCCTGCAGGGCTTCGCGAGCGGGTTCTTCTTCGCGTTCAACCGCAACAAGCGCAGCCTCGCGATCGACCTCAAGTCGGCCGAGGGACGCAGCCTCGTGTACCGGCTGGTGGCCGACACCGACGTGGTGCTGGAGAACTTCGGTCCCGGCACCATGGAGCGGCTGGGCTGCGGCTTTGAGGATTTTTCCGCCCGCAACCCGCGGCTCATCTACTGCGCCCTGAAGGGTTTCCTGTCCGGGCCTTACGAGCATCGCCCGGCGCTCGACGAAGTGGTGCAATACATGGCGGGGCTCGCCTACATGACCGGCCCCCCGGGGCAACCCTTGCGCGCGGGGGCTTCGGTGATCGACCTCATGGGCGGCATGTTCGCGGTGATAGGCGTGCAGGCCGCGCTGCGCGAGCGCGAGCGCACCGGCCAGGGGCAGTTGGTGAAATCGGCGCTGTTCGAGTCGACCGCCTTTCTCATGACCCAGCACATGGCCGGGCAGGCCGTCACCGGGCGCGCGCCGCCGCCGATGCCGGCGCGCGAGGGCGCGTGGGGCATCTACGAAACGTTCACGACTTCAGGCGGCGAGTTGATCTTCATCGGGCTCACGAGCGACAACCACTGGCGCCGGTTCTGCCAGCATTTCGAGCGCACCGACCTGCTCGCCAACCCGAAGTACGCCAACAACCAGCATCGCGTGCAGGAGAGGGCCTCGATCCGCCCGGTGGTGGCCGCGTGCGTGGCGGCGCACACGCTGGCCGAGCTGACCGAAGTCTTCGACCGAATCGGCATCCCGTTCGCGCCGGTGGCCAAACCCGGCGACCTGTTCGAGGACCCGCAGCTCAACGCGGGCGGCCGCATGCTCGACGTCGCTTTCAAGGATGGAGTGCACGCGAAAATCCCGCGCCTGCCGATCGAGGTGGGCGCGCACGACTTCGGCCTGCGCCGGCAGGCCCCGGCGATCGGCGAGCACAGCAACGAGATCCTCGCCGCAGCCGGCCTGACTGAAGACGAGATCGAAGACCTGCACGCACGCGGCATCGTGAGCGGCCCGGCGGGCAGGGAGGGGGCTTAAATCCTGGACATTCATTTTCGTAGAACTAATCGCCGCGCGGCTCTCCTGCCAGTTGGTGTACCAGTACCGGTACATTTCTCGCGGACGGGTGACGCATGAGCGGGAACGCGGGTGAAGGCCTGCATACGTTGCGCGCGACGTTCGACCGGCAGAAGTACGCCAGCC
>JBBQCV010000343.1:0-3385 GCA_038319115.1 Burkholderiales bacterium
ACCTCGAACAGAACCTGCCCGCGCTTGACCGCGCTGCCCAGGGCCTGGGTCAGGTCACCGCTCACCACCAGCCCCTCGAACGGCGCGGAGATGCGCAGGCGCCCGAGCTGCTCGGCGAGCAGGTTCATCTGTGCCTCGGCCTGCTGCACCTGGGCGAGGACGATGCTCCCCTGCGAGCGGTCGTGCTGGGCGACGGCCTCCTGGTATTGCTTGGCGTACTGGTCGCGCTGGCTCGCCCACTTGTAATACTCGAGCTTCATGTCGCGGTCATCGAGCGTGGCGAGCACGGCACCAGCGGGAACAACTTCGCCGGCGCGGTGCGGCGCTGTCGCAACATAACCGTCGAGCGGGGCGACAAGCACGCGGCGCAACGAGCCTTCGAGGGTGGAGTTGGCGCCGACGCGATAGTGGCCGGTCGCAAAGCTGAAAAACACCACTGCGCCCATCGCCCCCAGTGCGGCCAGCTTGCGCCCGAAGTGCCGCGGCCCGGTGAACCGGGCGACCTGCTCCCGGGTGGCATCCAGCACCCGGCCCGCGAGGTGCCGGTCGTTGAGGCGCTTGTCCTCGAGGATGCGCGCGCAAAGCGCCACGACCGCCTGGCAGAGTTCGATCGCTTCGGCGTCGAACGGCCGCCCCGCAGGCCGCTCGAACGTGAACGCTCCGGTCGTGTCCTTGCCCACCGAGAAGGGCACCGTGAGGATGCTGTCGCTGCCGAACTGCCGACGCAACACCGAATGGTCGCGCGTGACCAGCGGCTCTGCATCCCCTTCGGGCAGCACGATGATGGATTTCTGGTCGAGCGATTCG
The DNA here is from genome assembly GCA_038319115.1 of Burkholderiales bacterium. GTDB lineage: Bacteria > Pseudomonadota > Gammaproteobacteria > Burkholderiales > SG8-39 > SZAS-79. Next base: position 808 of record JBBQCV010000343.1, read on the forward strand.
TCCATCGCCGTGCCGACCGCTCGGATGAGGTTCATGCGCTCGCCGAACTCCGCGCTGTGGGACACAGCCACCACGCGCGCATGCTGGCTGCGCACGAACCCGATGCTCACCCGGTCGCAGTCCAGCCGGATCGCCAGGTCCGTCGCCAGGGCCTGCGCCGACGCATGGAACCCCTCCTCGGCCAGGACCGAGGCCACCAGGTCGAGAGTGGCGATCAGGCGCTCGCGGGTGGTCTGCTCCTGCAGCGCCTGCGCGTTGCGCAGCGAAGACTCGATCCCGTACAGCCCCCAGCGCAGCTGGCGCACCATTTCGCGCAGGCGCGGCTCCTGCGTGAGGCCGGTTTCGATCGCCACCAGGCCGTGTAACTGCCCGTCCAGCACGAGCGGGCACGACACCACCGCCACCGAGGCATCCTGCACGATCTGCGACTGGCGCGACTCGAGCGTGCGCCCGGCCACGTCGGCAAGCAGCGGCCCGGGCGGCTGGCCTGCGGGCCACAGGCAGGCCGGTGCGAACGGCCCGGATTCGGGCGGGCCGAGGACGAGGACGCCCTGGATGGCGCCTTCGATCATCGAGCACTGCAGCGCGAGCCAGGAGCCAAGGAAAGCCTCGGTGGTGGTCGCGGATGCGTGCAGGTTCCACAGCGACGACTCCGTGCTCGAGGCCGTGCCGGCGGAAGCCGTGATCGGCGGGCTATGGTTCAAATCGTTGCGGGCTCAAGGTTGGTCCATGCGCGAGCGTGCGCATGATTTTTCTTTCATGGCCGGGCGCCCCGGATGCCCGGCGGGCGCGGCCGCGCCGTTCGCATCCGGGCACATGCGCATGCGGGGTGCGACCCGGCCTGGTTTCGCACTCGCGCAACGGTGCTCAGGCCTCGAGCTTGAGGTCCCCATAGCGGACCTCGTACTCCTTCAGCACCCGATCGAGCAACATGGATAGTCGCTTGGCCGCATAGGGATTGAGCACTACCCGGTCGGAAAGGAGCACTTTCACTTCCTTCTGGCCCGCATGCCAGGCTTGGTTGGCGCCGAACAGCAGCGTGATCTCCTCGCGCGAGCCCAGCACGTTGCAGACGTTGGAGTATGAGGTGTTCATGCGCGAATCGTCCCACACCACTTTCTGCATATCGGCCAACTTCTTGCCGTCTGTGGCGGTGGACGCCTCTGCGGTAGTGCTCTTCGCCATTCGGAACTCCTTTGATGGGTCGGGGATCGGGCAAGCGCGGCAGTTTACTTATTTTCCCCGTCGCGCGCCGGAACAGCGCGCCCCCAGTCGATGGTGAGGCCGCGCTTGCGCGGGGCACGATGATCGATCGCCTCGACGCGAGGCTGCATGCCGAGCGCCCCGTCGAGCCATTTGCGCGCGGTTTGGTCGACGGTGCCGGCTTTGAGCTGCGGAGCGGCCACGGGACGCGCACGCGAGCGCCGGTCGAGCAAGACCTCGCCTTGCGCGTCTTGGCCCGCTGCCGGATGGACCCAGCGTCCAGTGCCCGCCGTGCCGTCGGAGCGGACCGCATCTGAAGCCAGGAAAGCACGCCGTCCAGCGGTCGTGGAGCGCATGCCAGCCTGGGCGGCGATGAGTCCCGCCGCGGCCAGCCCGTACGGCGCCCTGTCGTCACGCAGCAACTCCTCGTCGCCAAGCGCCAAGGCATCGCTTTCCGGCAACGCTGCGTTCCCGTCCTGCGCCGGCGGCCCGCCCTCCGTGCCGTCCTGGTCGCCAGGGGTGCCCTCTTCGCCGGGCTGCCCGGGCGTTCCGCCCTGCCCCCCCTGCGGTGTCCCACCTCCCGGGTTCGCACCCTGGCCCTGCGCTCCGCCGTCCGGGTTGCCTTGCCCTTCCTGGCCCTGTGGTGTCCCGCCTTGCTGCCCGCCATCCGGGGCGCCCGCGGGGGTGCCGCTTTCCGACGAGTGATGAGCCTGCGCGGCGAATTCAAAGCCGGCCAGCGTCGGCAACGCGAGGTAGTCGCGCAAGCGCGCCTCGTCCGATGTGCTCGTGCCGCCGCCGAGACCGCCTGAAGCAGTCCTGAACACGCTCACGGTGACTGTCTTGCCGTCGCTTGGGCGCACGTAGGTGAAGATCGACTCCTGGATCTTCGAAATGAGGTCGCTGCCGGAGCCGAACCGGACCAGCGAAATTACATGCCCCGACGGATTGAAGCTGACCGCGCCGTAATCGCCGATCAGCACGTCGTCGTCAAGGTTGCCGACGGTGAGGTCGTCGCCATCGCCACCGATGATGACATCCGATCCCTTGCCACCATCGAGATAGTCGGCCATGCCTATGAACGGATAAAGGCTTTCCACCACATCGACCAGCCCGTTGATGAACGTGACCCGACCCGCGTCGCCCAGAAGATAGTCGTTGCCTTCGCCACCGAGCAGCGTGTCCGATTCGAAGCCGCCAAGCAGGATGTCGTTTCCGCCCCCGCTGGACAGGAAGTCCTTGCCACCGGCGCGCGGCATGGTGCTTTCCACCCGCGCAAGGCGGCCCAGCGAATCGAAGATGACGAAGCCGTCATCGCCGATCAGGACGTCGTTGCCGTCGCCCGTGGTGACCGTATCGCTGCCAAGACCCGCCAGCA
>JBBQCV010000344.1:0-3383 GCA_038319115.1 Burkholderiales bacterium
CCGCCTGAGCGCCGACGGGCGCACGGTGTTGCTGCTCGAGGCCGGGCCGCGCGACACCGACCCCTGGATCCACATTCCACTGGGCTACGGCAAGCTGTTCACCAAGCCGCGCACCAACTGGAGCTACGAATCCGAGCCCGAGCCCGAGCTCAACGGGCGGCGCATCTTCACGCCGCGTGGCAAGGTGCTCGGCGGCTCTTCGTCGATCAACGGGCTGGTGTACATCCGCGGCCAGCGTGAGGACTTCGACGAGTGGGGCGTGCCGGGATGGGAGTTCGACAACCTGTTGCCGTACTTCAAAAAATCCGAGGACCAGCAGCGCGGCGCCGATGAGTGGCACGGCGTGGGCGGGCCGCAGGCGGTGGGCGACCTGCCCGACCGCAACGAGCTGGCCGACGCTTTCATCGCCTCGGCGCAGGCCAACGGCATCCCGCGCAACGACGACTTCAACGGCGCCACGCAGGAAGGCACCGGCTACTACCAGGCCACCACGCGTAACGGCCGCCGCTGCAGCACCGCGGTGGGCTACCTGCGCCCCGCGATGAAGCGCGCCAACCTGCGGGTTGAGACCGAGGCGCTCGCCACGCGAGTGGTGTTCGAAGGCACCCGCGCCACCGGCATCGAATACCGTCAGGGCGGCCGCGAGCACACCGCGCTCGCCGCGCGCGAGGTCATCCTCGCCGGCGGTGCGTTCAACTCGCCGCAGCTCCTGCAGCTTTCCGGGGTGGGGCCGGGCGCGCTGCTGCAAACCCATGGCATTCCGGTGGTGCACGATGCGCCCGGTGTGGGCAATGCCCTGCAGGACCACCTCTATGTGCGCACCTTCTGGCGCTGCAACAAGGCGATCACGCTCAACGACGACATGATGAGCCTGTGGAGGAAGCTCGGCATCGGGCTGAATTACTTCCTGCGCCGGCGCGGGCCGCTGACCATCAGCGCGGGCCTGGCTGCGGCCTTCACGCGCACCCGGCCCGATGTGCCGCGGCCCGACGCGCAGTACTACTTCATCAACTTCTCGATGCAAAAGCGCGGCGGCCTGCTGCACCCGTTCTCGGCTTTCACGTGCTCGTTGTCGCAGCTTCGCGCCGAGTCGCGCGGCTGGGTGCGCATCCGCTCGAAGAACCCGGCCGCGGCGCCTGCGATCCAGTACAACTACCTGTCGACCGAATCCGACCGCCGCATGATGGTCGACGGCCTGAAGCTGCTGCGCAAGATCGTCAAGACCGACCCGCTGCACGAATACGTGGTGAAGGAAGAGTACCCCGGCGAGGCGGTGCAGAGTGACGCCGACTGGCTCGCCTTCTGTCGCGAATCAGGCGAAACCGTGTTCCACCCGACCTCCACCTGCCGCATGGGCACCGACGCCGGTTCGGTGGTCGACCCGCGCCTGTGCGTGCGCGGCCTCGCGAGCCTGCGCGTGGTCGACGCCTCTATCATGCCCTCGGTCGTGTCAGGCAACACCAACGCGGCGACGATTGCCATCGCGGAGAAAGGCGCCGACCTGGTGCTGGAGGACCAGCGCTAGCAGGCACCGCCCGCCGCCACCGCCGGCAGGATCGGGGGCGCTTTACGCAGGCGCCGGATCGCGCACCAGGCGATCGCGGGCGCGTGCCGCGATGGTGATCGCGAGCGCGAGGACGACGAGCAACGCTGCGGCGGCGAAAGTGACCCGCATGCCACCGGCAACCGCCTGCGGATGCGCGGTCGTGATGTCGTTCGAAGCCGATGCGAAAGCGAACACGGCGCCCATGACCGAGGCGCCGGTGATCAGGCCGAGATTGCGCGACAGGTTGAGGACGCCGGAAATGACGCCTCGCTGCTCCGCCCGGGCGCCTGCCATGACGACGGTGTTGTTGGCGGTCTGGAACACGGCATAACCGACCGTGATCACCACGAGCGGGACGACGTAGCCGGGGATGCCCAGCCCCGCCGGCGCGATCGACAGCGCAAAGCAACCGAGTGCGATTGCCCCGAGCCCCAGAGTGAGCATGCGTTGCGCGCCATAGCGGTCGGCCAAGCGCCCGGCGGGCACGCTGGCCAGCGCGGCGGCCAGGGGGCCGGCCGTCATGACGAGCCCGACCCAGGCCGCATTGAGGCCGAGCGCGCGTGCCAGGTAGAACGGCCCGACCACCAGTGTTGCCATCATCACCGTCGCGACCAGCGCGCTCGCTGCGAGGCTCGACCCAAGCACCGGGTCGCGCAACAGCGCCGGCCGGATCAGGGGGGATGCCGCCCGTGCCTCGACGCGCACGAAGAGCGCACCCGAGACGCCGGCGGCCAGCAGCAGGGCCGCGTTGAGCGACCCGAAACTGCCGCGGCCCAGGGTCATGGCGAGGGCATAGGCCGCGAGCGCGAGGGCGAGCAGGAAAGTGCCCAGCCGGTCGAAGCCGCCCCGTTCGGCCTGGGGTGGCCGCTGACCGGCGGGCAGGCAACGGCGCGCGAGGAGGTAGGCCGCGATGCCGACCGGGACGCAGGCGAGGAACACGGCCTGCCAGCCGAACCCCGCGATCAACAGCCCGCCGAGCGAGGGACCGAGCGCGGTGCCGATTGCGGAGGTGGTCCCGAGGAGGCCCATGGCGCTGCCCGTGCGTGCCTTCGGGACCGTCTCGCCGACGAACGCCAACGCGAGGGCCATCATGACGGCCGCCCCCAGGCCCTGCAGCGCGCGGGCGGCCACCAGCACGCACAGGTTCGGCGCGACGCCGCACAGCACCGAGGCCGCGGTGAACAGCACGATGCCGCGCAGGAGCAGGGTGCGGCGGCCGGTGATGTCGCCGAGCCGGCCCGCGCCGACGATCAGCGTGGTGATCGCGAGCAGGTAGGCGAGCACCACCCACTGGACGGCCTGGAAGGAGGCGCCGAAAGCCTGCGCGAGCGATGGCAGGGCCACGTTGGCGATGCTGGTGCCAAGCGACGCCAGCAGCATGGAGAGCGCAAGGGCGGCGAGAGCCCACCGGACGGTTGGCGAAAGCGGTGTGGAGGCTTCCGGGCTATTCCCTGCAATGGTTGGGTTCACGATGATTCCTTGTCGATCCGCTTGTTTTCGCAGCGTGGAGCCGGTACTGTGCATCCTCAAGTCAACTTGAGGTCAAGCGATGCCTGGCCTGGACATTGCCGAGGTGGCCCGCGAGTCCGGCCTGCCCGCCTCGGCGCTGCGCTTTTACGAAGAAAAGGGGCTCATCGCCCCGATCGGCCGGCGCGGGCTGCGCCGCCTGTACGATGCAGGCGTGGTCGAACGGCTTGCAATGATTGCGCTCGGGCGCGCAGCCGGCTTCTCGCTGGATGAAATCGCGCGCATGTTCGCCCCGGGCGGCGGCGTGCAGATCGACCGGCAAATGCTGGGGGCCAAGGCAGAGGACCTGGATCGGACCATCCGGAAGATG
>JBBQCV010000345.1:0-3376 GCA_038319115.1 Burkholderiales bacterium
CTGCCGTCGCGGGGTTCGCATCCCGGTTCCGCATTCACCAAGTTTCCGCGCCGCACCAGGTTCGCGCCGCCTTTCCGGGCCCGTCCCCGATCTGGATCGTGCGCGGACGCTGAGGCCGTCCCTGGGTCGTCAGGCCGCCCACTCATCGCACGCCGCGCGCACCACATCGGCCAAAGACGCGGCCCCGGGCTCGTCGCCCCTACGGGCGCGCAGCCAGTCGGCCCCCGTTTCGCCCTGGCGCACCAGGGCTTCGAGCTCCGATATCGCGGCGGCGCTGCCCAGCGGCGCGGCATGCGGCGCCACCTCGGCCAGCGTGGCGAGGATATCTTCGGAAAGCGCGCGCTTGGTCCCTGAGTACGGATCGATGATCTTTCCCTTGAAGCCGAAGCGGCTGGCCTCGAAGCGGTTGAAACTGTTGACGAGGTAGATCGAGCGTTGCGGCGTGCGCGAACGATCGTCGAGCAAACGCGCCGCCAGCGCCTGCGCATAGGCTGCCAGCAGCGATGCGCGACGAATGGTCAGGGGCGTGTCGCACACCCGGATCTCGATCGTGCCGTACTCGGGCTTGGGCCGGATGTCCCAGTAGAAGTCCTTCATCGAGGCGACGATGCCGAAGGATTTCATCTTGGAAAAATACTCGACGAATTCGGCCCAGTCGAGCACGAACGGAATGTGCCCGGCCAGCGGGAACGCGTTTACCGCCGTGAGGCGCGACGAGTGGAAAGACGTGTCCTCTGCCTGGTAGAACGGCGAAGAGGCCGACAGGGCGATGAAATGCGGCACGTAACGCGTCAGCATGTGCGCGAGGAAGATCGCCTTGTCGCCGTTCTCGCAGCCGATGTGGATGTGCTGGCCGAATACGGTGAACTGCTTGGCGAGGTAGCCGTAGCGCTCGACCACCGCATTGAACCGCTCGTTGGGAAAGATCCGCCGGTCGGCCCAGTCGTGGAAGGGGTGCGCGCCACCTCCGGAAATGCGCAGGTTGAGCATGCCCGCGTCCTCGAGCAGCGCGGCGCGCACCACCTTGAGTTCCTCGAAGATCGCCTCCCACCCGGTATGGACCGACGAATTCAGTTCCACCATGCTCTCGGTGATTTCCGGCTTGACCGCGCCGGGGAGCTTGCGCCGTTCCAGGCGCGCGAGCAGGTCGGCCGCGCCACGCGTGAGGTCCCACCCGTGCGGCTTGACGATCTGCAGCTCGAGTTCCACGCCGAGGCTCAGCGGGGCGGACGGTGCGAAGTCTTCGTCTACGGCCATGGCTAGCCGATGCTCCTGGACGGTTCGGGATGCGCTTCACCGGCACGGCGCAACGCAAATTCGGTGGCGATCGGCCCCACCAGTTCGAGCACCGCAACCGCCGAGAGCACGATGGCGGCGAGTTCGCGGCCGAACAGCGGATACAGCGACGCCGTGTCGCGCACCATGACGACCGCCTGGCCCGACAGCGGGATGAGCGCGAAAGCGAGCAGGCCGGCACCGCCGCGTGGCACCCCGGAGGCGGCCCCGAAGGCCAGCAGCGCGGCCGCCTTGCCGAGGAACCGGACCACGATATACACCGCGACAGCCACGGCGGCGCCGGTGCCGAACACGTGGAATTCCAGGCTTGCGCCGGTGAGCACGAACAGGATCAGGAAGAACACCTGCCCGCCGTGCCCGTACGGCACCGAGATGAGGTCGTGGCCCTTGTCGGTATTGCGCGCAAGCAACCCCAGCGTGACGAGCGCGACGGGCACCGACAGCTTGAGCGTGTGGGCCACGCCGATGGTGATCACCACCACCGCGATCTGAAGGATGAACTGGCGGTCCTCCTTCTTGCCCAGCCAGCGGGCGATGCGCAGCAGCGCGAAGCTCGAGATCGCGCCCGCCGCGGCCGCCCCCGCGAAAACGTACATCGGGTGCAGCACCGCGGTCACCCAGTCGACGTGGTGCTCCATGTGAAGGAATGGCAGCAGCAGCGCGAGCAACAGGTAGGCGAACACCGTGTTGACTGCGGTGAACAGCATGAGGCGCTCGGTCACTTGCCCCTCCGAGCGCAGTTCTTCGGACACCAGGATCACCACCGCAGGCGAAGTGGCCGTGCCGATGGCGGCCGCAATGGAGGCGAGCAGCGGCGCGAAGCCGAGGAACACCAGCGCGCCGAAGATCGCGCCGAAGCACAGCACCGATTCAGCCAGCGCCGCCGGGACGAGCCACCGGTTGCGCCTCAGCCAGGTCACGTCGAGGCGTCGCCCGAGGTCGAACACCACCAGGCCGACGGCGAGGTCGACCAGAAGGCGCATTTCGAACAGGGCGTTGCCGTCCACGAGCCTTGCGCCCTCGGGCCCCAGCACCGCGCCCACCACCACATATCCGGTGATGCGCGGGACCCTGCCATAGCGGCGCATCGCTTCGCCCACCCCCAGGGCCGCCAGCAGCAGGATGCCCAGCAACAGGAGCTGGGATACGACAGGCGCCTGCGGCAGGAAGGCGAAATCCATCAAAAGGGGGGCACTCCAAGGCGGGGAAAAAACAGCGCGACAGTATGCCGCAGATGTACTGCAGCCGGGACGGAAATGGGAGTGTTTCCGTCCCGGCCCTCCTCCTCGCACCAACGCATTGTGTGCGCAGACCGGCGAAGTCCCGCGTGGTGTTTGCGGGGTGCCGGCTGGGGGCACGAAATCCTGGCGGGAGGCTACCCGCCGCAAACTTAAGGCCGCCTTAAGGCAAGGGGCCAAAAAAAGAGCGGCGACCCTCACGGCGCCGCTCGAACCCTGCTGCTATACGCGTCTTGCGTTTCCTTCCCAGACGGGCTCGATGATGCCAGCGCATTGCTTAAGCGCGACTTAACGCAAGGCCGGTTCGGCGGCGCATTCCCTCAGCGGCGCATTTCATTGACACCGCCTGCATGGGGATGCTATCGACTATGCATGAGAGTGCTCCTCGTCGAAGACGACCCCATGATCGGCCGCGCAGTCGAAACCGGCCTGCATGACGCGGGCTACGCCGTCGACTGGGTGCGCGACGGCGCCGAGGCCGAGCTGGCGGTGGGCACCGGCGTGTACGACCTCGCCTTGCTCGACCTGGGACTGCCGCGGCGCGACGGCCTCGAAATCCTCAAGGGGGTGCGGCGCAGCGGGGAAAAGCTGCCGATCCTCATCATCACCGCGCGCGACTCGGTGGCCGATCGCATTGCCGGGCTCGACGCAGGCGCGGACGATTACCTCGTCAAGCCGTTCGACCTCGACGAGCTGCTTGCGCGCGCGCGGGCGGTGATCCGCCGCCAGCGCGGGCGCAGTTCGCCCGAGATCGCCTATGGCGCGCTCACCGTAGACCCGGTCACGCGCGAGGTGACTTTCCAGGGCGGGGCGGTCGAACTTTCGGCGCGCGAGTTCGCGGT
>JBBQCV010000346.1:0-3346 GCA_038319115.1 Burkholderiales bacterium
TGGACGGGTGGCCGGTGGCCATCATGGCGAGCGACCCGATGCATTATGGCGGCGCCTGGACCGCGGATGCGTCGCGCAAGGTGGCGCGTTTTGCGCAGCTCGCACAGCTCTTTCACCTGCCCATCGTCCACCTGGCCGACATTCCCGGGTTCCTCGTGGGCCTGGACGCCGAGAAGACCGCCACCATCCGCTACGGCGTCGCCGCCCTCACCGCGATCCAGCAGACCACGGTGCCGTGGTGCGCGGTGATCGTGCGCAAGGCCTATGGCGTGGCGGCCGCCGGGCATTCCAATCAGTCGCGCTATTCGGTGCGCTATTGCTGGCCCTCCATGCGCGCCGGGTCGCTGCCGCTCGAAGGCGGCATAGAGGCGGCTTTCCGCAAGGACATCGAGGCCGCGCCCGACCCGCAGGCGAAGATCGCGGAGTTGCGCGAGCGGCTGCAGCGCCTGGGCTCGCCGTTCCGCACCGTGGAAGCCTTCGCCTACGACGAGATGATCGACCCGCGTGAGACGCGTGGGCTGTTGTGCGAATTCGCCAACCTCGTGGCGCCGCTGCGCCAGCCGGGCCCCTCCACTTTTGGGTACTTCCCCCTATGACAACCAAAGTACGCACTGAAGTCGCCGGCACCGTGTGGAAGGTCGTCGCTGCCAAAGGCACTCGCCTGTCTGCGGGCGACACAATCATCATCATGGAATCGATGAAGATGGAGATCCCGGTCGAGGCGCCGCGGGCCGGCACGCTGGAAGACCTGCTCGTCGCCGAGGGCGACGTGCTCAAGGAAGACGACGTAATCGCATTGTTGTCGGACATGGCATAGCGATCCACGCCCCCGAGCCGGCGCATGGCCGAGGGACGGGGGCGGTAGAATCGGGCTCGGCATCGATCCGACCGGGCGTTTTCCCGCCCTAAGACCCATAAAATTGGAGGCACCCCCGTGTTCAAGCACATTGCAGCCGCCCTTTCGATCACGTTCGCCGCAGGCGCCGCCTTCGCGCAGGCATTCCCGAACAAGCCGATCCGCATCGTGGTTCCGTTCGCGCCCGGGGGCACCTCCGACATCCTCGCGCGCGCCATCGGCCCCAAGCTCACCGAGGCGTGGGGCCAGCCGGTGGTGATCGAGAACAAGACCGGCGCCAACGGCAACGTGGGCGCGGAGTTCGTCGTGCGCTCGGCCCCCGACGGCTACACCATGCTGCTCTCGGACGTAGGGGCCCTTGCGATCAACCCCAGCGTGTACCCCAACATGGCGTACGACCCGGTCAAGGACTTTTCCCCGGTCGTCATGGTGTCCTACTCCCCGCACGTGCTGGCGGTGCATCCTTCGGTTCCGGCGACGAACGTCAAGGAGCTCGTTGCGTTCGCAAAGGCCAACCCGGGCAAGCTCAATTTCGCCAACTCCGGCACCGGCGGCGCGCCCCATCTCGCGGGCGTGGATTTCGCCCAGCGCACCGGCGTGCAGTGGGCTTACATCCCCTACAAGGGCGGCTCCCAGGCGGTGACCGACGTCGTCGCCGGGCAGTCCAACGTGCTCTTCAACGGCATGCTCGCCACCTACCCGTCGGTCAAGAGCGGCCGCCTGCGCGGCATCGCGGTATCCAGCGCCCAGCGCGTGCCCTCCGCGCCCGAGCTGCCGACGCTGGTCGAATCCGGCCTGCCCGGCTTCGTGACCGGCTCCTACCAGGGGCTGCTCGCCCCAGCCAACACCCCGCGCGAGACGATCGCCAAGCTCAACGCCGAGCTCACGCGCATCCTCAATACCCAGGACGTGAAGGACATGCTCGCCAAGCAGGGCACCGAGGTGCGCGCCGGCACGCCCGAGCAGCTGGGCAGCTTCATCGCCGGCGAGAAGGTGCGCTGGGCCAAGGTGGTGCAGGAGGCCGGGATCAAGGCCGACTGAAGATTCATCAACATTTAATTCCGGAGATCCGCTTCCCGCTTGACTCTCCGGCCATTTATATTGCCGGATAAGGAAAACAAGGAATGCAGATCCCACCCAACCCGTTCAAGCGCGCCCTGAAGGCAGGCAAGGTCCAGATCGGCCTGTGGTCCAGCCTTTCGTCCAACTACACCGTGGAAGTCATCGCCGGGGCGGGCTTCGACTGGCTGCTGCTCGACCAGGAGCATTCGCCCAACGACCTCGAAAGCGTGCTCTCGCAACTGCAGGCCGCGGCGGCCTACCCGTCCCACCCCGTGGTGCGCGTGCCGTGGAACGACATGGTCACGATCAAGCGCATGCTCGACGCTGGCGCGCAGTCGCTACTCGTGCCGTATGTGTGCAACGCAGAGGAAGCCAAGGCCGCGGTTTCTTACACGCGCTACCCACCGAATGGCGTCCGCGGGGTAGCCGGCACCACCCGCGCCACGCACTTCGGCCGCGTCAAGGACTATGCCAAGGGCGCGCAGGAAGAGATCTGCGTGCTCGTGCAGGTCGAGACCGAAGAGGCCATGAAGAACATCGAGTCGATCTGCGCGGTGGACGGTGTCGACGGCGTATTTATCGGCCCGGCGGACCTGCACGCGTCGATGGGCTATCCGGGCGAGACCTCCAACCCCAAGGTTCTGCCGCTCATCGAGGAAGCAATGCGGCGCATCGTGAAAGCAGGCAAGGCACCCGGGTACCTCACCCCGATCGAGGCCGATGCCCGCCGCATGTTGGCAGCGGGGACGCTGTTCTGCGCCGTGGGCGCCGACGTCGGGATCCTCGCGCGCGGCGCCGAGGCCCTGTGCGCCAAGTACAAGTCCTGACCCGAACCCCAACCCGAACCCGAATGCGAAACCGAAGGGAAAGCGCATGAAACCCGACATCATAATCGTCGCCAAGCTGCACCAGCCCACGCAGGAAATCCTCGAAAAGGAATTCACCGCCCACCGGCTGTACGAGACGACCGACCGCGACGCGTTCCTCAAGGCCCTCGGCCCCAAGGTTCGCGGCGTGGCGAGCGGCGGGCCCGGCGTCAATGCGGCCATGATGGATGCGCTCCCCAAGCTGGAGCTGATCTCGCACTTCGGCGTGGGCTACGACTCGGTCGACGTCGATGCGGCCAAAAAGCGCGGCATCCGGGTGACCAACACTCCCGATGTGCTCAACGACTGCGTGGCCGACACCGCCATGGCCCTCACGCTGAACACCCTGCGCAAGATCCCGCAATCGGAGGCCTACCTGCGCTCGGGTCTGTGGGCCACGCGCGGAGGCTATCCGCTGGCAACCTCACTCGGCGGCAAGACCATGGGAATCGTCGGCCTGGGCCGAATCGGCGAGGCAATCGCCAAGCGGGCGCAGGCCTCGGGCATGAAGATCGCGTACCACAACCGAAACAAGAAGGACGTGCCCTACCCCTACCACCCC
>JBBQCV010000347.1:0-3326 GCA_038319115.1 Burkholderiales bacterium
ACCCAGCAATTTTCACCGTGGCTCGATGCGCTTTCCGAGGCGGGTGCGAAGCTGGCGGGCGTCTACTCGGTCCCCCTGATCGCCCCGCTCGTGGCGGCGAAACTCGCGCCGAAAGTCGGTGCGAAAAATTCGCGCCTGTTCGTAGTTTCCCTGAATAGCGCCGGCCTGAGGCAAAGCTTCGTAGAAGACGGGAAGCTCAGGTTTGCGCGCCTTGAACGTGTCGGGGAGATGGCGCCCGAGGCTCTGGCCCCGTTTGTCCGGTCAGAGACATTGCGCCTCGTACAGTACTTGTCGAGCCTGCGCGTAATCCCGCGCGACGGCCCGCCGATTACCGCCCTCGTGATAACGCCCGCGGGACAGCGAGCGGTTTTCGAACAGGCCCTCCCGTCGGACGGCCGGCTTACGTTCCGGACAATCGAACTTCCCGACGCGGCGCGCACCTCCGGCATCAAGGCGGCGGAACAAATCGGTGCCGAGCAGTTGTATTTGCATTTCGCCGCCCAGAAGACGCCCAAAGAGCAGTTCGCCAGGAGCGAGGACCGCAAGGGTTTCCTGCTCTGGCAATTGCAGCGGGGGGTGGTAGCGGCCGGCGCCGCTACCTTGGCGGGCTGCGTGCTCTTTGCGGGCTACAAATGGCTAGAGGTCGCGTCAGTGCGCAGTCAAACGAGTATGCAAGTAAGTGAGACGCGCACCGCAGAGCGCGAGTACCAGCGCGTCACTTCGACATTCCCCGTCACCCAGACGACGACCGAGAACCTGAAAATCACGGTTAACGAATTTCGGTCCATTGCTGCCCGCACCGCAACGCCTGGCCCTGCTCTTGTCTATGTGTCGAAAGCCCTCGAGCAGTTTCCTCAAATCGAACTCGACCAGCTCGCGTGGCGGATGGAAAAGCCAGGCACATCCGACAAGGCGCCTACCAATCCTTCCGTCCCGGTGCCTGCGACCGCCCCTGCCTCCAAACCAGTGGCCGGCACTGCGACGCCGACAGCGCAAGTCGATACCGTCCAGGTTTTGGAAATTTCAGGTCATGTAAACGCGATCCAACGGTCCGATTACCGTTCCATTACGGCCCAAGTTCAAAGTTTTGCCGAGGCGCTCCAGGCCGACCCGACATACGAGGTCATCCGCACCCAGTTACCGTTCGATACGACGTCCGCCGGAACTCTGTCTGGTGATATAGGGTCATCGGAAGGCAATGAAACGCCGCGCTTCACGGTCACCTTGGCCAAGAGGCCTGGGAAATGAACTTCACTGGCGCGGATTTGCGCAAGTTGATCATCCCTGTCGTCCTGGCGTTAATTCTGGGCGGCGCCGGCGCAGCATCGATCTGGTATGTAAACGGGGAACTCCTGCGCAGCAATGCACGTTTCGCCGCCGTGAAGGCGGAAAGGCTGCAGGCGCGTGACCGCCTCGCGCGAATAAGCGAGGAGGAGCGCGAGGTCCAGGAAAGAATCGAGGTGTATCGCCGCCTGCGTGATCTGCACATTATCGGCAAGGAACGTCGACTCGACTGGGCCGATTCCATCCAGCGTATCCGGCTGAGCCGCGAGATGCTGGACGTGCGCTATCGGATTGAGCCCCAAAAGGTGCTGGTTTCGATCCCTGCCAAGGCGGGCAAGGTTGATTTCCATGTCAGCACGATGAAGGTCGACCTGGCTTTGCTTCATGAAGGCGACCTGCTTGGCTTCCTCGATGATCTGCGTAACGCAGGCAATGCCTATGTTTCGGTGCGTCGCTGCGCGATCAACCGTTCGGGCTCCGGGACACCGCCGCCCGGCGCATCGGTGCTGACACCGCGGCTTCGGGCCGAATGCCAGATCGATTTGATCACCGTGCTCGATGGCGGTGCCAAGACATGAGATTCCGATCGCTATTGGCGGCCAGCGCGCTTTTCTTCCTCTCCCAGCCTTCGTATGGCGATGAGTTGGGCCGATTGTTTTTGACGCCTGAGCAACGCACCACGCTCGATGCAAGGCGAAAAGCCAGGATCCCGGACAAGCCCGTCACTACGGTCATCGACTCGCCTGTGACCCGCCTCGATGGTTTCGTGTCACGCGGCGGGGGAAAATCGACGGTCTGGGTCAACGGCGAGCCAGTCCCCGAAGGTTCCCAGCCGGAAGGGCTGCGCGTCCAACCCAAGCGGTCCGAGTCCGGGCGCGTAACGGTGAATATCGGCGAAACGGAAAACCAGGTCGACTTGAAGATAGGACAATCATTCGACCGCTCCACCGGGGAAGTCCGTGACTCGCTCGATGGCGGCGACGTAAAGGTACATCGCCGGCCGGCCACGCGCCCCCCACGGTGACCGCGACGCCGACGCGAATGGCCGTGGGGCGCACGCGTCGATCCGGCAGGATTAGCGCAGCCCGTGAGGGGCAGAAGGGGGTGGCGCTTATGCTCATGATGCTCATCATGGTGCTCGGTACCTCCTGGGCCCTGGTCGGCGCAGTCACTGAAGCCTCGCGGCATACTGTCAGCGAGCAGATCCAGAGCGGCCAATCGCTCGTGCTGGCACGGACTGCCCTGCTGGGATATGTCGCGCAACAAGCCTCCCTGACGACGACCGACGTACCTGGCATGTTCCCGTGTCCGGAAGCCCTTGCCAGTATTGGGACGGCAAACGAAGGCACGGCCGGTAGCTCGTGCTCAACGCTGCCGGCGATCGGGCGCCTGCCCTGGAAAACGCTGGGAATCGACAAGCCGCTCGATGGTGCCGGCGAAGCGCTTTGGTATGTTGTGAGCAGCAAGGTTCGCACTGCACCGGTAAACTTCTCCACCACCGGCTCTCTCACCGTCGACGGAACAGCCAATGCGGCCGTCGTCGTCATCATTGCCCCCGGCGCCGCACTGAATACGGTGTCGGTTGCCGGTTCTGCGCCGTCGCCTTGTTCCAAGCGCGACCAGTCCTCTGGCCGCAGCACTGCCCCGTTGAATTCCAGCGATTTTGTCGAGTGCGGCAATGCAACGATGGGGGCATTCGCTTCGTCACGCAACGACACCTGGGGAAATGACCGGGTTATTTCGATTACGGCTAACGACATGCTGAGCGCAATCGAAGGTGCCGTGGCCGACCGCATCCAACGATCGGTCGCCCCCATCCTGAACGGCAATTCGGGCCTGCTGGCAGGCTGGTACCAGAACACCTCGCAGAGTGAGTGGGGAACTAAATTTTTTCCTTATCCCTCGACCTGGACCGACCCCACGGCCAACGATTTTTGCGGGGACAACGGGGTCACCGAGGGCCTCTTACCTGTAGCGAGCGGTGACGTAACCAGCGGCACCGGGTGCAGTGCCCGATGGACAAGCGCGACCGTGACGAAAAT
>JBBQCV010000348.1:0-3300 GCA_038319115.1 Burkholderiales bacterium
TCACTGCTGCTCGAGACCAAGGAGGGGCGGGTGGTGATTCCCGGGAGCGTGTACAACGACGAGCCGATCGAGCTGCTGGGCGCTCGCCCCGATGGCTGATGCCGAAAGCCTGAGCCTGGTGTTCTTGCGCGGCCATCCGGCCGAAGCCGCGCGGGTGCTGGAATCAGTCGCGCCGCGCGAGGCCGCCGACCTGCTGGCCAACATCCCCGCGCGCATCGCCGCGCCGGTGCTGGCTGCGATGCTCCCACGCGCGGCGGCGCGCAGCCTCGAGGGCCTCGATGACGAGCACTTGCTCGCCCTGCTGGGGGAACTCGGCACGCAGTCGCTGGTGGCGGTGCTGCGCCATATCCCCGAGCCGCGCCGCTTCGTGCTCATCGACGGGCTGCCCACGGCGGCGGCCCTCGCCTCGCGCCTGCTGATGGGGTACATGGAAGATTCGGTCGGCGCCTGGACCGACCTCGATGTGCTCGCCCTGCCCGACACGACGCGCGCGACCGACGCGCTCGAGCGCGTGCGCAACGTCGAGGCCACGGTGCAGCGCGTGTTCGTCACCGGACCCGAAGGCCGCCTCGAAGGCTGGGTGCTGCTGTCGACCCTGCTGCGCGCCCCGGCCGGCACGACGCTCGGGGCAATCATGACGCGGGCGCAGGCGGTGATTTCTGCGCAGGCACCGCTTTCGGGCGCGTCCGGCCACCCCGGCTGGGCCAACGCGTCGCTGTTGCCGGTGGTGGAGTCCGGCGGCCGGTTGCTCGGCGTACTGACGCGCGACGCCCTTGCGCGCGCAATACGCCCCGCCGTGACCGAGCGCGAGGACAGCGTGCCGGGCGCATTGGCGCGCGGCTACTGGTATTCAATTTCCGGCGGGGTGGGTGCGATCGTGTCCTTGCTGCCGACGGCGCCGCGCGTGGGCCGCAAGTTCGATGAGCGCTGAGACACTACCCGCGGTCACCGCGCTCAACCAGAAATTTCTCCTCGACTTCCCTGGGGAGGCGGCGCGCGCCCTCGAATCGATGTCGACCGTGGATGCCGCCGCGTTGCTTGCCTCGTATGCGCCGCGCGCGGTGGTGCGCGCATGGGAGGCGCTCGCCCCCGACGTCGCCGGCGAAGTGCTCGGACGCCTGACCGATACGCTCGCCCGCCACGTGCTCACCGAAGCCGAGCCCGCCGCCAGCGTGGCAGTGCTCGCGCAGTTCGATGCCGGCGAACGCGAGGCGCTGCTGGCGGGGCTCGACAAGGAGATCGCCCACGAATTGCGCCAGCTCGCCGCCTACCCGGAGAACACCGCCGGGCGCGTCATGGATGCGCGCGTGAGCCCGCTGCGTGCCGGCATGACCGTGGCGCAGGCCATCGAGCGGCTGCGCTCGATCCGGCGCCGCGGGCTGCGCGAACTGTTCGTGGTCGACGACGAAGGGCGTCTCGTCGGGCGAGTCGAGGTCCACGACCTCGCGCTCGCAGGGCACGATCAGGCGCTGGCCGAGATCCAGCGCGGCATCATCGCGGCGGTGCGCGACCTCGACCCGCGCGAGGAAGTCGTCGAGGTCCTGCAGCGTGAGCCGATCAGCGTGCTGCCGGTGGTGAGCCACGACGGGCGCTTCCTCGGCGTCATCCGCCAGGCCGAGCTCATGGCGGCGGTGGAGGAGGAGAGCAGCCTCGACATCCAGACCATGGTCGGCGCCAGTCCCGACGAGCGTGCCCTGTCGAAGCCGCTGTTCGCGGTCAAGAAGCGCCTGCCCTGGCTGCAGATCAACCTGCTCACGGCGTTTCTCGCCGCTTCGGTAGTGGGCTTGTTCGAGGACACCATCGCGCGTTTCACCGCGCTGGCCGTGCTGCTGCCCGTGGTGGCCGGGCAGTCGGGCAACGCCGGCGCGCAGGCCCTCGCGGTCACGATGCGCGGCCTGGTGCTGCGCGAGATCAGCCTGCGCCACTGGCCCGCGGTGGTGTGGAAGGAGGCCGCCACCGGCATGGTCAATGGTGTGGCGGTCGCCGCCACCACCGCGGTGGGCGTCTACTTCTGGAGCGGCTCGAAGGGCCTCGTGCTGGTGATCTCGATCGCGATGGTGATCTCGATGATCGTGGCCGGCCTGGCCGGCGCGCTGGTGCCCATCCTGCTGCGCCGCTTCGGCCAGGACCCCGCGACGGCCTCATCCATCATCCTGACCACCGTCACCGACGTGGTCGGGTTCTTTTCGTTCCTCGGTATCGCCACGCTCTTTTCCGGGATGCTGAAGGACCTCGCCGCATAGGGAGATACACGCTTTGAGAATTTTCGCTGTTGCCGTCTCGTTGCTCGCCGCCGCTGCCGCTTTCGCCCAGCCCTATCCTTCCAAACCCATTCGCATCGTGGCGCCGTTTCCTCCGGGCGGCAGCGCCGATTTCACCGCGCGTGTGATCGCCGAGCATTTCAGCAAGGCCTTCGGCCAGCCGGCGGTGGTCGAAAACGTGCCGGGGGCCGGTGGCGTGATCGCCGCCGAGCGCAACGCCAAGGCGGCACCGGACGGCTATTCGCTCATCGTCGGCTCGACCGGGATCATGGCGGTCAACGCGAGCCTGCTGAAGAACCTCGCCTACGACCCGGCGCGGGATTTCACCCCGGTGTCGCTCGTGATCCGGGTGCCGAGCTACCTCGTGATCAACCCGAAAGTCCCCGCCGGCTCGGTGCGCGAACTCATCGCCTATGCGCGCGCCCATCCCGGCCGGCTGACCTATGCATCCGCGGGCAACGGCACTTCGCAGCACACCAATCCCGAGCTCTTCAAGAGCATGGCGAAGGCATTCATCCTGCCCATCACCTATCGCGGCAGTTCCCCGGCCATGGCCGCCCTCATGAGTGGCGAGGTGGACATGATGATCGAGCTGGGTCCGACGGCCATCCCGCAGATCCGGGCCGGCCGCATCAAGGTGCTTGCCGCATCGACCGCGCAGCGTACGCGCGCGATGCCCGATGTGCCGACCATGGCAGAGGCGGGGCTGCCGGGGTTCGACGCGTTCACGTGGTTCGGGATCGCCGGCCCTCCCGGGATGCCGCGCGAGATCGTCCAGCGGCTCCACGCCGAGATCGTCAAAGCCGTCGCTCCGGCGGAAGTGCGCGCGCGGCTCGAGGCGGTGGGCGCGGAAGTGGTGGCTGGCACGCCGGAGGAATTCGCCGAATTCCAGAAGCAGGAGGCCGCCAAGTGGGCCAAGGTGGTGCGCGATGCCGGCATCAGGCCGGAGTGACGCGGCGCCAGAAAGTAAAACTTTCAATTCTGCGCAATCAATCCCCGCGCGCCTCATACGTCGGTTTAGTTTCCGTATTTGGAAAAC
>JBBQCV010000349.1:0-3297 GCA_038319115.1 Burkholderiales bacterium
TTCCTCGCACAGCAGGCGCGAAGTGCGCGCGGCGCCCACGAGGATGCCGGGCGAAACCACCGCGCCGCGCCGCACCGGCTCGAGCGCAACCTTGGCGCCCTTGGCCACCGTGTCGGCCACCATCGCCATCACGCGCTCGGCCGCGGCGACGTTGACCATCGGCCCGATATCGACCCCCTCTTCTTCCGGCAGGCCGACCTTGAGCGATTTCGCTGCCGCGACGAACAACGCGAGGAAGCGATCGAACACCGCCTTTTCGACGATCACGCGCTGGGCGGAAATGCACTGCTGGCCGCTTGCCTCGAACCCGGCACGCGCGATCTTCTGCGCGGCGTCCTCGAGGTTGGCATCGGCCAGCACGATGTTGGCGGCGCTCGAGCCGAGCTCGGCGCAAAATTTCTTCGCCCCCGCTGCACGCGCCAGCGCCTCGGCCGCTGCGACGCCACCGGTCAGCGAAACCACCGCCACCTGCGGGTGGGCGGCCAGCGCGAGCGCCGCGGCGCGGTCCCCGGGGACCACGTTGTACAGCCCATCGGGCAAGCCGGCCTGCTTGCACAGCTCGGCGATGAGCAGCGCTGTCTCGATTCCCGTGGGATGGGGCTTGACCACCACCGCGTTGCCCGTGGCCAGCGCCGGCCCGATCTTTTGCACCAGCAGGTTGGCCGGCGCGTTGAACGGCGTGATCGCGCCGACCACACCGCAGGGGATGCGCTTCGCCATTCCGAGGTGCCCTGCGCCCAGCGGCACGGTGTCCACGGGCACGAGTTCGCCGCGCCACGTCGTGAGCTCGGCCACGCAGCCGCGCAGGAAGTCCGCCACGCGGCCGGCTTCGAAAGTCGCCGCGCGCCGCGGCTTGCCGATGGCGCGCACGATGCTCTCCACCACCGGGCCGGTATTCGCGGCCACAGACTTTGCGATGGCCTCCAGCCACGCGAGGCGCGTGGCGGTGGAGGCATAGCGGTGCGCCTCGAAAGCGGCCGCGGCATTCTTCACCGCCTCGTCGACCACATCCGCCCCGGCGTCGGGCATGCGATAGGTGATGCTCCCGTCGACAGGGCTTGCGAGGTCGATGCGCTTGACCGAATCGGCGATGGCGACGCGCTTTCCGCCGATCCAGGCTTCGAGGTCGAGGCTCATGATTTTTTTCCGGGTTTGCGTTCGCCGCGTTCGCGTTCGACATGCATGCGCACAAGGAAGATCAGCAACGGGTGCACCCCGGCCGCGACGATGCCGGGCGCGTCGAAATCGACCAGCAGTTTTCGGTGCGCGCCTTCGAGGTGGTACCTGTCCGCGTAGGCGCCGGGATCGGCGAGGTGGGCATCGCGCGAACCCTTGTCGTTGGCCATGTTGAACAGCGCGCTCGTGAGCGACTGCAATTCGGGTGCGATCTGCGGGTAGTGCGGGACTTCCGCCGCGCCCGCCACCGGCGTGTACCAACCGAGCGATGCATAGTTATGGTGCCAGCTTGGGTTGAGCTGCACGATGTCGGGCTTCCTCTCGCCCAGCGCGCCCGCCGCCACCGCCCAGCAGCGCAGTTCGATGTTCCCCGTCTCGTCGAGCGTCTTCTCGTTGTAGCCAAGCAGCGTCTTCAACCGCCCTTCCTTCAGTGGCTCGAGCACCGACTGGTCGAATGCGAGCGCCGGGTTGCTGTAATTGTCGGTGCCGGGGAAATGCGACATCCCGCCACTGGCCACGATCACCGCGCGCACGCCGGTGGCGGCGAGGGCCCGCGCGAGCGCCTGCCCGAACGCGTAGCAGCGTTCCATGGTGGGCTGCGGCGGCAGGTAGGCATTCACGTAGACCGGCAGCACGGGCGCCTCGCCGATCCCGAGGTGCGTCATGGGGATGCCGAGCGCGTAGTCGATCTCGGCGGTGCTCGTGAACGCGGGATCGAACCCGGCGCGGTAGAAATCCTTCACCAGCGCAAACCCCACTTCGCTCGCGATATTGAAGCGGAAATCGCGCCCGGCGAACTGGCCGCGACCCACGCCGCCCACGTGCAACGTGAAGGGCGGCGCGACGTTGGCGAAGAACTGCTGCGCGTGGTCGTTGCCGATCACGATCCACACGTCGGGGGCGAGCGCCTTGAGCCCATCGCCGATCTTCTTCGCGACCTTCTGGACTTCGGCGATGGTCGCCTTGTCCTCGGTTTCGGGCTGGGTGAAGAATTGCGGTGCGTGCGGGAGCATCGCGCCGCCAAGGATGTAGGGATTGGACATCGTGCCTATTCCAGCTTGAGCTTGGCCACTTTGACCGCGCGCGCCCAGCGATCGAGCTCGGCGCGGGTGTAAGCGGCGAGTTCGGCCGCGGAGCTGCCCACCGGCGTGGCGCCCAGTTGCGTGAGCCGGTCGCGCAGGTCGGGATTCTCGACTGCCTTCACCACTTCGGCATTGAGCTTTGCGATAACTTCGGGGGGCGTGTGCGCCGGGGCGTAGATCGCGTACCAGGCGGTCACTTCGAAGCCCGGATACCCCAGTTCGTTGAATGTGTGCAGGGGATTGCCCGCCAGCCGGCGGTTCGACGCGATCGCGAGCGCCTTGATCTTGCCTCCCTTGAGATACGGTTCGGCGGCCACGACCTCGACCGACATGAATTGCAGCTGGCCGCCCACGAGATCGGCCAGCGCCGGGGCGGAGCCCTTGTAAGGCACGTGCACGGTGTCGATGCCGGCGAGGCTGCTGAACAACGCGCCCGCCAGGTGGTGGGGCGATCCGTTACCCGCCGAGCCATACGCAAGCCCGGGCTTGGACTTGGCGTATTTCACCAACTCCTGCAGGGACGCCACCGGAAGCGATGCGTTGACCACCAGCACATGCGGAATGGTCGCCACCAGAGAGACCGGGCTGAAATCCTTGACCGGGTCGTAGGGCAGTTTCGAATTGATCACCGGGTTGATGCCGTGGGTGGTGGTTGCCCCCAGCAGCAGCGTGTATCCGTCGGGTGCGGCCTTGGCGACGAATTCCGAGCCGATTGCCCCGGCTGCGCCGGCGCGATTGTCGACCACCACTGGCTGCCCTACGCTGTCGGACATCTTCTGCGCGACGCCGCGCGCGATGAGGTCGAGCGCGCCGCCGGGCGCAAATGGCGCCACGAGGCGAATCGGCTTGGCCGGAAAGGCCTGGCTCGCGGCCGTCCCGGAAACCACAGCCAGCAATAAAAATATCAATGCACGCATCAGGAGTATCCCTTCTTTACAGTCAGTGTTCGGATGCGCAAATCGTATCACCCGCACCGCACCACGGCTGCGAAACATCCTCCCCTTCGATCGCGGACTTGGGGGAAACTCCGGCCCTCGGT
>JBBQCV010000350.1:0-3248 GCA_038319115.1 Burkholderiales bacterium
GAGGCCCCCAAGCCCGCAGCGTCGACGCCAACGGCGGCCGTCCCGGCGCCGGTAGCGGTGGCGCCACTGAGTTCCCAGCCAAAACCTGCCGCGGCTTCAGCGGCCACTCCTCGCGAGGCCGCTCCCCCGGCGGTACCTGCCGTGCCCGCAGCCGCGACGCGCGTGCCCCCGAAGCCCGCTGCATTGCCGCCCCAAGCTGCAATGGAGCCCCGCCCGGTCGCACCCGCGCAGCCACCGCGCCCACTGCATCGTTCCAGCCTCGCCATGCAGATCGGCATGCTCGGCGCGGCCGGCAGTACCAGTGCGCCTGCGGCGGTCGCGCAGGCGTTCGAAGCCATGCAGCTTGCGCGCAATCGCCATGAAAGCGGGAGCCTGTCGCGGGTCGCGGCGCGATTCGGCCGCACCGACGACGAGTTGGCGCGCGTCGCGACTGTGCGCGAAGACCTGCTCGACCGCTGGCACGGCCTCGACAAGACGCTGGTTGACGCTGCGGAGCGCACTTCGCCACAACGCGGATCGACGGACGTCGCCCGGCTGCGTGAGCAGCTCGCCGGCGTCGACCGGCAGATCGCGCAGCAGGATGTGCTGATCGAAAGGCGAATGCCGGGATTTCGCGACTACCTGAACCCGCAATCGGTGGCGCTTGCGCCGGCACAGTCACTGCTCGCGCCCGACGAGGCGCTTCTCAGTTTCCTCGTCGACGACAACGCGAGCTACCTGATCGTCGTGCGCCACGACCGGTTCGCGCTGTTTACGCTCGACATCGGCCGCGCCGAGCTCGTGTCGGTCGTGAAGCGCCTGCGCGAACAGCTGGACCATCCCACGGGCGACGATGTCGGCCGCGCGGCGCTGCGCACTTACCCGGTGACGCAGGCCCACCAGCTCTACCGCCGACTGTTCGGGGCGGCAGAGCCGATGCTCCAGGGCGCGGCCCATCTCATGATCGTCCCCGACGACTCCCTCAACAGCATGCCTTTCGCTGCGCTCGTGACCGAGCCGCTGCTCGTCCCGCTCAAGGAGCCGGAGGACCACGCCAAGGTTGCCTGGCTGGGGCGCCGCTATGCGCTCAGCACGCTGCCCTCCGAGGGAGTGCTGCAAACCTTGCGCAGGTCGGCGCGCAAACCGCCGGCGCGCAAGCCGTTCGCCGGATTCGGCGATCCGCTGCTTGGGGGCGACGAACGCGGCATGCGCTCGGGCAATGCCCCGCGGGTGTATTCGCGCGATTCGCTGGTGAACGCAAACCAGATCTGGAGCTTTGCGCCGCTGCCGGAAACCCGCTACGCGCTGTATGCGATGGCCGACATCCTGCAGGCCGAGCCGGGCGACGTCCACCTGCAGGCCGAGGCGAGCGAATCGGGCGTGAAGCGCCTCGACCTGTCGGATTACCGGGTGATCGCATTCGCCACCCACGGATTCATGGCCGACGATTTCAAGGGCCTGGCCGAGTCCGCGCTTGTGTTCACTCCGCCCCAGCGCGGCAACGACCAGGACGACGGCCTGCTGACGGCGAGCGAAGTGGCGCAACTCAAGCTCAATGCCGACTTGGTGATCCTAACGGCGACGAGCACCGCTTCAGAAGATGGGACGCCGGATGCCGAGGGGGTGTCGGGGCTTGCTCGCGCGTTTTTCCATGCCGGCGACCGGGCCTTGCTTGCCACCCATTGGTCGGTTCCCTCCGATGCCACGCTCAAGCTGGTGACGCGCACGCTGCGCGAACGCGCACGCGGGGCCGGCAATGCCGAAGCGCTGCGGCGCGCGATGCTGCCGCTGATGAACGGCGAGGATCGCCTGGCATTTGCGCACCCCAGCTATTGGGCGCCTTTCATGGTGGTGGGCGAGGGGCGTGAGCCCGGTGCGGCGGTGCAGGCTGCGGTGCCATCATTGCAGCCCGCGCGTGTAAAGGAACCCGCGCCCACGGCGGCTGAGCCGGCCGGGTTTGGCCGCCTCCTGCAGGGAATTTTCGGCCGCTAGGTCAGGCCGAGCTGCTCGAATCGCAGCAGCAATTCCCGGCACGCCCACGCATCGGTTGCGGCGTAGTTGATTTGCGCGGGGTTCAATTTCTGCGCTGCCCAGTTCGATGTGCGGTTGCCCTTCGGGATCCTGAAGCCGAGGAACAGCGCGGCAAGGTTGCGCAATCCCGTTTGCTCCAGGCCGTGCCTGCGCACCACCATGCCGGGATCGACGATGGCCTGCGGCTCGAACGCAAACAGCAGCTTCAGCTGGCGCAGGTCGTCGGCGATCGCCACGCCGGCCTTGATCGACTCCCGTGACTGCAGGAATGCGGCCAGGGCCGCCGAGCAATCGACGCGCTCGAGGCGAAACAGGTAAACCGCGCGGCTGGTCGCTACCTGGGCAAGGCAGGGGAGGTAGCTCTGCCCTTTGTGAAAGGCCGGGCGGGTTTCGGTGTCGAAACCGCATGCGCGCTCACCGTGAATGTCGGCCATCGCGCGATCGCGTTCGGCGGCCGTGGTGACCAGCACGACCTCGCCCTCGTACCTTCGGATCGGCAGGTCGGCGACTTCCTCGCGTGTGATCGTGCGCAGCAGGCTCGCATCGAGCCCGACTGGTGGCTTGGCATTCAAATACGTTCCCTTGCCCTCTTGTGGAGGCCGAATGTTACCCTTTGCAGGGAGGCGGACGCTGAAGCAGACTCTTGCGAGCATCCCTGACCCTTACCATCCCCCACGCAGGAGTCCAGACCATGTCCACGATTGCAGTCCAGCCAGTTGGTTTCGCCTGTGGCGCGAGGGTGACGGGTGTCGACCTTTCCGGGCCGCTCGCCGTCGGGGACCTCTCGGTTATCCGCAGCGCTTGGCTGAAGCACCTCGTGCTGGTGTTCCCGGGCCAGCAGGTCAGCCCGTCCCAGCTGGTCGCATTCAGCCGCAATTTCGGCGAGCTTGAAGACTACGCCTCGCAGCCCTTCAACCGGCACCCGGATATCAACGAGGTCATGGTGCTGACCAACAAGCGCTCCGGCGGCAAAGCCTCACCGACCTACAACGCGGGGCAGAACTGGCACACCGACCTGTCGTACACCATCAGGCCGGCGAAAGGAACGACGCTGTTTTGCATCGAGAAGCCGTCGGTGGGCGGCGACACGATGTTCGCCAACATGTATGCAGCCTACGAGGCGCTGTCGCCCAAGATGCGTGAGTTCGTCGACGGCCTGGAAGGTGTCCACGATGCAAGCCTCATCAAGGGCCTGGAAAAGCGCGGGCCCGAAATCGTTGCCGAGTACAAGCGGCTCA
>JBBQCV010000351.1:0-3184 GCA_038319115.1 Burkholderiales bacterium
GTCGGTGTCGCCGCCTTTGGGAGCGCGCGCGAAGTTGGCGACCACGCCCTTGGCCCATGCCTCGGCCCTGGCTTCGCCGAGGTGGTCGATGAGCGAGCTCATGAGCGAAAGGTTGTACATGTTGGACGACGAGCGCATGCAGACCTTGCCTTTCCACTTGGGGTCTGCGAGGTCTTCGTATCCCCGGATCTCGCCCGGCTGGACCTTGTCCTTTGCGTACACGATGACGCGCGCGCGCGTCGAGAAACCGAACCACAGGCCGTCGGGCTGGCGCAGCGCGGCGGGAATGCGCGCATCGAGCTGCGCCGATTTCACCGGCTCGAAGAGGCCCATCTGCTCGGCGCGCCAAAGGCGCCCTGCATCGACTGTCACAAGCACGTCCGCAGGGCTGGCCGCGCCTTCGTTGCGCAGCCGCTCGAGCAGCGCGTCCTCGGGGGCTTCGATGCGGTTGATCTTGATGCCGGTCTGCTTGGTGAAGTTGGCGTACAGGGCTTCGTCGGTGTTGTAGTGCCGCGAGGAATACAGGTTGAGGACCTTTTCCTGTGCCAAGGCCGGAAGGCTCGCCACGCTGCAGGCGGCGACGAGGACGCAACGCAGGAAACGGCGGGAAACGAATTGCATTTGTGCTCCGAAGGAAGGGGGGAATATCAGATGATAATAACTCGCATTCGCATTCACGGCAATGAATGAGAATGGTTATCATCGATACACTCTTTCCGCCCTTCCGAAACCTGCTGGCGCAGGGCGCGCGTTGCGGGAAGCCCTACTACAAGTGGCTGGTAATGCGGCGGGCGCCGTTCCAGCGCTTGGTCCAGTACGCGCTCTTCAGGTTTTCGATGCGCACCGCGGCGCCGGTCTTGGGCGCATGGATGAAGCGGCCGTCCCCGAGGTAGATCCCGACGTGGGAGAAGGGGCGGCTGAGGGTGTTGTAGAAAACGAGGTCGCCGGGCTTGAGATCTTCCGACGAGACAGGCTGGCCGACCTGGCTCTGGCCATACGAATTGCGCGGCAGCTGGATGCCGAATCCCTCGCGGTACACGTGGGCCACCAGCCCGCTGCAGTCGAAGCCCGTGGCGTGCGAGCCGCCGCCGTACTTGTAATCGACGCCAATGGACGAAAGCACTTGGAACAGCATCTCGGACTGTTCGGGCGCAGCGCGCTGCGCCTGCTCGGGTGGCAGTGTGGGCACCGAAGCGCGTGGCGCCGCTCGCGCCGGGGTGGGATCAGCGACCGGCGCAGGTTTCGGCGTGATCCCGCCACAGCCTGCGAGGACAACTGAAAAACCGATCTCATACAGCAGTTTATGGCGCATTATTCATGTAATGTAGATTAAAAGCGCGACGGTGTAAAGCCAGTAAGATGCGGGGCTTGAGCAGCATGCCTTCCATATTCCCTTTCCCTCCCCTGTCGTCGCAACGAGGCGTCCCCCTGCCGGAGCCGCGATCCTGAGCGGGGCGTCGGCCGAAGCGCTCGCCACCCTGTTCGGTGAGGGCGGCGCGTTGGCCGCGGCGATTCCCGGCTACCGGGTGCGCGCGCAGCAGATCGACCTTGCGCGCAACATCCTCGATGCGATCGAGCGCACTGAAGTTCTGGTCGCCGAAGCCGGGACGGGTACCGGGAAAACGTTCGCCTACCTCGTGCCCGCATTGCTCGCGGGCGGCAAGGTGCTGATCTCGACCGGCACCAAGAACCTGCAGGACCAGCTGTTCGATCGGGACCTGCCCGCGGTGCGCACTGCGATCGCGGCGGCCAACACGACCGCGCTGCTGAAAGGGCGCGCGAACTACGTCTGCCTGTACCGGCTGGAGCGTACGCGCGCCGAAGGGCGATTGGGCTCGCGCGAGGAGGCCGTGCAGCTCGCCGCCATCGAGCGCTTTGCGCGGCACACCTCGACCGGTGACCGCGGTGACCTCGCCGAAGTGCCTGAGAACGCGCCGGTTTGGATCCAGGCGACCTCCACGCGCGAGAACTGTCTCGGACAGGATTGCCCGCGCTACAAGGATTGCTTCGTCTTCGCCGCGCGCAAGAACGCACTCGCCGCCGACGTGGTGGTGATCAACCACCACCTCTTCTTCGCCGACGTCATGCTGCGCGACGAGGGCCTGGCCGAGCTCCTGCCGGCGTGCAACACCGTCATCTTCGACGAGGCGCACCAGTTGCCCGATACGGCGCGACTGTTTTTCGGCGATACCGTTTCGACCGGCCAGCTGGTGGACCTCGCACGCGACGTGCGCGTAGAGCTGCGCGCCGCGGGGGGGGCGTTGCCAGACCTCGATCGCGCCGCCAGCCGGCTCGACAAGGCAGCGCGCGACCTGCGCCTGGTGTTTCGGGACGACAACGCGCGTTTCGCGTATTCGCAGGCCGCGCGGTCGCCCGATTTCCTGCCGGCGGTGGAGGCTTTGGCTGCCGCGCTGGCCGAATGCTGCACGTTGCTCGAAACCCAGGCTGAGCGCTCCGAAGGGCTCGGCGCCTGCCTGCGCCGCGCGGTGGAGGCGCGCGCTCGCATCGCGCATTGGCTGGATGCCGAAGACCTGGAGGCGGTGCGCTGGGTCGAGGTTTTTGCCAGCTCACTGCAATTGCATACGACCCCGCTTCGGACGGGGGAACTGTTCCGCAAGCAGATGGACGACCATCCGCGCGCCTGGATCATGACCTCCGCCACGCTGGCAGTCGGAGAGGACTTTGGCCATTTCACGCGTGAGCTCGGCATAGAGTCGGCGCGCGCCGTGCGCTGGGAGAGCCCGTTCGACTTTGCGCGCCAGGCGCTTTTCTACGTGCCGAAGAACCTCCCCGAACCCAGCGATCCCAGCTTCACCGAACGCGTCGTGGAGGCCGCCTACCCCGCCCTGAAGGCCAGTCGCGGGCGGGCTTTCCTGCTGTTCACGACCCTGCGCGCCCTGCGCCGCGCAAGCGAGCTCCTCGTCGAGCGCTTGGTGCGCGATGGACTGGATTACCCCATGCTCGTGCAGGGCACGGGCTCCCGCAGTGAATTGCTGGCGCGCTTCCGGCGCCTGGACAACCCGATCCTGCTCGGCAGCCAGTCGTTCTGGGAAGGGGTGGACGTGCGCGGCGAGGCGCTGTCGCTGGTGGTGATCGACAAGCTGCCGTTCGCGCCCCCCGATGACCCGGTGCTCGCCGCGCGCATCGACGCGATGCGCGCAACGGGAGGCAACCCGTTCATGGA
>JBBQCV010000352.1:0-3178 GCA_038319115.1 Burkholderiales bacterium
CAGCGGTTCGTCCTTGAGCGTTGTCCCGAGCAATTCGGCCAGGCGTGCCTTGGCCGCGGGGATCTGGCTGGTGTGCGCGAGCTGCAGCACCACCGCCGTGGCCTGCGGCTTTTCGCCGCCGTAGAGCAGGCGCTGCGCCTGGGCCAGGTGCATGCCGATGAACATGTCGTCGAGCTCCTTGAAGCCCTGCCGCTCGGCCTTGACTACCCGCAGCGACGCGACGTTCGGCGCACCGTGCACGTTGGCCGCGAGCAGTTCGATGCGCGCCTCGTCCTTTGCCGCGGCGGGGCGGGATTCGAGCGCCGCCAGCGCGGTGATGTCGGCCGGCGCGCTGGCGCCGCTGGGCGCGGGAGGCTTCGCCTTGGGCTTGCAGTTTGGCACGGCGAGCGCGCCGCAGAGCTCCAGCACGCGCGCCACGCCGTTGCCGACCACCACGGATTCGTCGCTCGTCCCGGTCAGGGGCGACTGGCCGATGCGCAGCGGCAACTGGTAGTCGTTCCACTGGCGCATGCGGTTGCGGTCCTCGACCACGACGCCCGAGCCGATCACGGTGCGCGACACGCCGGCGGAGAAATTGCCCGCGATGCCGCCGAGCGAAATCGTCGGCGTGACCACCGTTATCATGGGCGCGAGCACCGGGTCACGCCGCAGGACGTCGATCACCCGCTGGTAGCCCACGATGCCATAGGCGGCCGGGTTGCCGGTGCCGTACAGGAAGTAATCCTTGCGCTGTACCTGCAGGTGGCCGCCGCGCAGCACGTAGCCGGTCTGCAGGCCGTAGGTGATGTCGCGGCTGTAGCCGCCGAAGATCAGGATCGTCACCGCGCCGATGCTCATCGCGAAGAGCGTGGTGATCGAGCGGCGGCGGTTGCGCATCAGGTTGCGCAGGGCAAGCGCGAAGCTGTTCATGCCGCCTCCACGGGTTGCGCATCGCGACGTTCGACGCGGGTGATGCGGCCATCGGCGATCAGCACCGCATCGTCGGCGGCCGCGAGCACGTTGGGATCGTGCGAAGAGAATACGAACGACACGTGCAGCTCGCGCTGCATCTCGCGCATCAGCGCAATGATGGAGGCGCCGGTCACGCTGTCGAGGTTGGCCGTGGGCTCATCGGCAAGCACGAGCTGCGGCGAGGGCGCGAGGGCGCGCGCGATCGCCACGCGCTGGCGCTGGCCGCCGGACAATTGGCCCGGGTAGTTGGACGCACGGCCGGCGAGACCAACCGCCTCGAGCATCGCCTCGACGCGGCGTTTGCGCTCGGCCGCCGGCACCCGGGAGAGGAGCAGCGGGTACTCGACGTTTTCGTACGCGGTCAGCACCGGCAGCAGGTTGAAGTTCTGGAACACGAACCCGATGTGGCGCGCGCGAAAATCCGACAGCGCGTCATCGCTCAAGTTCTGCACCGCCTCCCCCGCCACCACCACGTCACCCGTGTCGGGCCGGTCGATGCACCCGATCATGTTGAGCAGCGTGGTCTTGCCGCTGCCCGAGGCGCCCGAGATGACGGTGAAACAGTCGGGACGGATCTGCAAGTCGACCCCGGCAAGCGCCGGCACGTCGACCGCATCGAGGTGGTAGGTCTTGCTGACCTGCTTCAGTGCGACTACATGCATGGCGGCCCCGCTCCCGGATATGAACGAGCACATCCTAAGCGGCCCCTCCCCCAACCCGAAGCCCAATGCGACGAACCGCAGGAAAAGTGGCGTCAGGGCCGACTATTGCGGCGCGGATGGTGGTCGTTAAAAGTGGCGTCAGGGCCAAGGCTCCCGCGCAAGCGCGATTTCAGCAGTTCGAGGATAACCAGGACGGCAGCGCCGGCGCCCAGCGCCAACGCAAGGTCGTCGAGATGCAGTGGCCCGAACCGGAAGAGCCCGCTCGCGAACGGCCACAGGAGTGTGAGGCCCAGACACGCCGTGACGCCGAGCAGGACCCACACGAGCGCCGGATTTGGGCGGCGCAGGGCCGTGGCCAGCGATGCGCTGAAGGAGCGGTTGACGAAGATCAGCCCGACTATCGCCAGGACAAGCGAAAAGAAAACCAGCGCCCGGACTTCGGGTTCCGGCATTCCCTGCCTGACCGCGACGAGGAAAATGACGGCGACGATCCGACCAGGGAGCCCGAGAACAGTACCCGTCGGCCTGCAGCTTCGCGAGGGCATCGGCCTGGCTGAGTCCCCGCATCGGGGCGGACGCAACGGCCTCGACGATCACTTCGACGGTCACTTCGATCCTCTTCGATGATCCGGGTCCCGGCAGGCAGCAAGTGTTGCACTCCTATCTGCGGTTACCGTTCGACGCCGAACATTGGGCAGGGGCCAAGCGCGGCCTGGGCGCCGCCGCGACTCTGCCCCGACTTTTTAGCCGAGGGCGAGGGCCATTACTCCGAAGGCGATGCAGACGGCGCCGGCGATGCGCGGCAGGCGATCGCCCTCGCCGAGCAGCTGGCCGCCGATCAGCGCGGCGAACAGCATCGACACTTCGCGCGCCGGTGCGACGTGCGAGAGCGGCGCGACTTGCATCGCGTACAGCACCATCACATACCCCACCGGGCTGATGATCGCCACGACCAGTGCGTATTTCCACTGGGCGCGCCAATGTGCAGCGGCGACCGCCCGGTCGCGCAGCATCGTGGGCAGCAGGAACACTACGCGCACGAGATTGCCGAAATAATCGAGCAGGATGGGCGACATCGCGATGACCTTGACCGCGTAGCCATCGAGCACCGTGTAGCTGGCGATGAACACGCCGGTCAGCAGGCCGTAGGCCATGCCCTTGCGGATACCGGCCTTCCTCACCGGGTCGTGCGCGACACGAAACAGCGCCGGACCCCCCGCGATGAAGAAGACGCCCCCCACCACCGCAAGGATGCCGACCATTCCGAGCGAGGTGATCTCCTCGCCCAGCAACACGATGGCCACCATCGATGACAGCAGTGGCCCGGAGCCGCGCGCAAGCGGATACACCACGGTAAGGTCGGCCTTGCGGTAGCCGCGCAGCAGGGTGACGTAATAGAGCACGTGCAATACGCCGCTTGCGAACACGAAGCCCCACTCCAGCGCGCCCCAGCCGGGCACCACGTCCCAGCCGAACCACACCCCGACAGGCGCCCAGATGACCAGGCCAAGCAGTCCCGTGAACGCAGCAAAGCGCGCATCGCCTCCCGCCTTCTTGGCGGCGAT
>JBBQCV010000353.1:0-3138 GCA_038319115.1 Burkholderiales bacterium
AGCGCGTCGAGCGCGAGTACGACCTCGACGCCGAGGGGCAGCACCGAAATCATCCGCTCGTCGGTCGCGCGGGTGAGCCATTCGGCGAAAGGCAGCGGCAGGTCGAACCGCCGCTTGGCATGCAACATCTGCGCTTCCCACAGACTGATTGCAGGCAGGAATAACGCGCCGCCGGCCGCTTCTGCGTCGAGTGCATCCCGCTCCGCGTGCGGCAGCGGCGAATCCTCGGTCAACCACCAGATCCAGACATGGGTGTCGAGCACTACGCTCAACGCATCGCCTCGAAGTCCTCATCGCGCAGCACCGATTCCGCTGGCTGGGCGCGCAGGTGCCCGCCAAGGGCACGCATTCGTTCCCAGGGCTTCAGGCGGTCGGAACCTGCCGCCGGACCCGAAGGATTCAGGCGCGCCACCACCTTGCCGCGGCGTGTGATGGCAACCGGCTTTCCGGTGTCTTCGACACGCCGGATGATCTCAAGGCAGCGATGCTTGAATTCCGTGACCGAAATGTCCATATTCGAATTGTAAATGGCCATTTGTGGAAACTCAACCCTCCAAGTCAACCGCAGCCAGCCAAGGGTTGCCCAGCCCGCAGCCCAGGCCCAGTACCGCGCCGGGGCAGTATTTATATGGGCAGCTGATGGTCGTCGATGCGATCCGCGGGCTGGGACGCCCCTGGGTCGCTGGCCGGCTCGAGGTCGAGCAATACCGGTGATCTCCGGCATGTGCAAAAAATAAACGTGGCCTGTCCTGCTTTGCGTCACGCCTTTCACTCTAGAATCGCCAGCATGAACACTTCCGAATCCCATCGCGCCGGCCGCGGCCGCGCGGCAGTCGTCGTCCTCGTCCTCCTCCTCGCAGGCCTTGCCGCCGGCGGCTACTTCCTGTGGCCCCGCTTCGAGTGGCACGCGCCGCAGGTCCGGCTCACACCGGATTCCGACGTGATGGGCCTGGGGACCGTGGAGATCGCCGTGTCCGACGCCGGCAGGGGCCTGAAATCGCTCGCGATCACCCTGTCGAGCGGCGGCACGGAAGCGTCCATCGCGGCGGAGCAGTACGCCGCGCCTGTCAGCGAGAAGAAGGTCAGCGTCTCCCTGGCGCAGGTCAAGGGCATCAAGGAAGGGCCAGCGACGCTGCGCGTGGTGGCCCGCGATGCGTCGTTGTGGAACTTCTTCAGGGGCAACGAGACGGTCTGGCAGAAGGCCGTGACGATCGACCTCACCCCGCCGGTGGTCGAGCTCATCGCCGACGACCGCTATGTCAATTTCGGCGGCGTGGGCGCCCTCGTGTTTCGGACTTCCGCCGACACCGCGCGCAGCGGCGTCAGGATCGGGAAGCATTTTTTCCCCGCCTTTCCCGGCCAGATCAAGGACAAGGCGGACCACTATTTCGTGCTTTTCGCGCATCCCTACGACACGCCGCAGGACACCAAGGCCGTGCTGGTCGCCAGCGACAAGGCAGGTAACACCCGCGAACTGCCGCTCGTCTACACGTTGAAGAACGTGAACTACCGCAAGAGCAGCATTGCGATCTCCGACAACTTCCTCCAGGCCAAGGTGGTGCCGCTGGTGGCCGACGCGGCCGCCCGCCAGGGCTCGCCCAAGGATGTGTTCGTGGCCGTGAACGAGCGCCTGCGCAAGGACAACGAGGACAAGATCATGGCGGTGACCACCAAGGCCTCGCCCGCGATGCTGTGGAAAGGCGCATTCATCCAGCTGAGCAACTCGAAAGTCGAGGCCAATTTCGCCGACCACCGCACGTACACCTACAACGGCGAGGCGATCAGCACGTCCTATCACCTCGGCTACGACCTGTCGGTCACCAAGCACTATCCGGTGGAAGCGGCCAACAGCGGCAAAGTGGTGTTCGCGGAGGATCTGGGCATCTACGGCAACACCGTGATCCTCGATCACGGGCTGGGATTGTTCACGCTCTACTCGCACCTCAGCTCGTTCGAGGTGAAAGTGGGCGACGCGGTCCAGCAGCGGCAGGTCGTCGGCAAGACCGGGGAAACCGGCCTCGCCGCCGGCGACCACCTGCATTACGGGGTCTACCTCAACGGCATTGCGGTCCTGCCGGTGGAGTGGTGGGATCCGAAGTGGATCGCCGACAACATCGCGCCGAAGCTGGAGGGGCGGGGCAGCGAGGAGATCGCGGTGTCCCAGCAGCCCTCGCGCGCGGCGGTGCGCAAGCGCCGCAGGTAGCCGCTTGCCCATTGCCGCCCTGCCGGGGCTCGGAGTGAGCGTGACGCGCCGGTACGGGCCGAAAGTCCCGTAAGGCCGGGTCGGAATCGACTTTCGGGGGCAGGCCGCGTCCCGGCCACTAGCCGGCCTGCTTGTCGTGGGGCTCGGCGCATCGCTCGCGCCGCTCGATCTCGCGGTCAACGTCGCCTTTCCCGCGATTACCGCCGCGTTCGCGCTCGAGACGCAGGCGATCCGCTGGGTGATCGCCGCGTACGTGCTGGTGTATGCGAGCCTGATGCTGGCGTTCGGAAAGCTGGGCGACGCGATCGGCTACCTGCGCGTTTTCCGCGCCGGGCTCGTGCTCGCAGCGGTGGCTTTCGTGTTGTGCGCGCTCGCGCCGGATTACGGCTGGCTGCTCGGGGCGCGCATGGTCCAGGGCGTGGCCGCGGCGTTACTGCTCAGCTGTGCGCCCGCGCTTGCCACGTCGCTGTACGAAGAAAGCCGCCGCACCTGGGTCCTCGGCGCCTATGCGAGCATGGGCGCGGCGGCCGGCGTGGTTGCGCCGCTGGTGGGCGGCGCAAGCATTGCCTTGCTGGGGTGGGCGGGCGTGTTCTGGTTTCGCGCGCCGCTGGCCGTGGCGTCGCTGATGCTGCTTGCCTTCCTGCCGCCAGCGCCCGAACCGGCACCGGGCAAGGAAGATCGGGCGGGGCGGCGCGGCTTCGATCTCGGAGGCGCGGTGCTGCTTGCAGCCGGCGTGGCCCTAGTGCTGCTCGCGCCCACGCTCGCGCAATCCGGCGCCTGGATCGCCGAGTCCGGCGATTCGGCCAAGCTTGCGCTCTCCTCCGCGCTGGCCGGCGCGATCCTGCTGGGCGCGTTCGCCTTGCGCCAGCGCGGCGCCAAGCTTCCGTGCCTGCCCGGCGCGGTCGTT
Source organism: Burkholderiales bacterium (assembly GCA_038319115.1). Classification (GTDB taxonomy): domain Bacteria; phylum Pseudomonadota; class Gammaproteobacteria; order Burkholderiales; family SG8-39; genus SZAS-79. The sequence goes on from JBBQCV010000353.1 coordinate 3,111, forward strand.
CGCGACCCCGGCTTCGTGCTGCTCAACC
>JBBQCV010000354.1:0-3126 GCA_038319115.1 Burkholderiales bacterium
TACTCGCTCGTCACCCAGCAGCCGCTGGGCGGCAAGGCGCAGTTCGGTGGCCAGCGCTTCGGCGAGATGGAGGTCTGGGCGCTGGAAGCCTACGGCGCGGCGTACACGCTGCAGGAGATGCTCACGGTCAAGTCCGACGACATCAACGGGCGCACCAAGGTGTACGAGAACATCGTCAAGGGCGACCACAAGATCGAGGCCGGCATGCCGGAGTCGTTCAACGTGCTGGTCAAGGAAATCCGGTCGCTGGGCATCGACATCGACCTTGAGCGTTATTGAGATCCACTGAGGAGTCGCGATGAAAGCACTACTCGAGCTGTTCAAACAGGTCCAACAGGACGAAGAATTCGACGCGATCAAGATCGGGCTCGCTTCGCCCGAGAAGATCCGTTCGTGGTCGTACGGCGAGGTCAAGAAGCCCGAGACCATCAACTACCGCACCTTCAAGCCGGAGCGCGATGGCCTGTTCTGCGCCAAGATCTTCGGGCCGATCAAGGATTACGAGTGCCTGTGCGGCAAGTACAAGCGCCTGAAGCACCGCGGCGTGATCTGCGAGAAGTGCGGTGTCGAGGTCACGCTGGCCAAGGTGCGCCGCGAGCGCATGGGCCACATCGAGCTGGCGAGCCCCACGGCGCACATCTGGTTCCTCAAGAGCCTGCCGAGCCGCCTGGGCCTCGTGCTCGACATGACGCTGCGCGACATCGAGCGCGTCCTGTACTTCGAGGCGTTCGTCGTGACCGACCCGGGCATGACCCCGCTCAAGCGCTGCCAGCTCCTCACCGAGGACGACTACCTAGCCAAGGTCGAGGAGTTCGGCGACGACTTCTCGGCGGCGATGGGCGCTGAAGGCATCCGTGCGCTGTTGCGCTCGATCGACCTCAACCACGACATCGAGCAGCTCAGGAAGGACCTCGAGGCCACGACCTCGGACGCCAAGCTCAAGAAACTGGCCAAGCGGCTCAAGGTGATGGAGGGCTTCAAGAACTCCAACATCAAGCCCGACTGGATGGTCATGGAAGTGCTGCCGGTGCTGCCGCCGGAGCTGCGCCCGCTCGTTCCCCTCGATGGCGGCCGTTTCGCCACCTCGGACCTGAACGACCTGTATCGCCGCGTGATCAACCGCAACAACCGCCTCAAGCGCCTGCTGGAACTGAAGGCGCCCGAGATCATCGTGCGCAACGAAAAGCGCATGCTGCAGGAAGCCGTGGATTCGCTCCTCGACAACGGCCGCCGCGGCAAGGCGATGACCGGCGCCAACAAGCGCCCGCTGAAGTCGCTGGCCGACATGATCAAGGGCAAGGGCGGCCGGTTCCGCCAGAACCTGCTGGGCAAGCGCGTCGACTACTCCGGGCGTTCGGTCATCGTGGTGGGCCCGCAGCTCAAACTGCACCAGTGCGGCCTGCCCAAGAAAATGGCGTTGGAGCTGTTCAAGCCGTTCATCTTCAACAAGCTCGAACTGCTGGGCCTGGCCACCACGATCAAGGCGGCCAAGCGCCTGGTCGAGCAGGAAGTCCCCGAGGTCTGGGACATCCTCGAGGAGGTGATCCGCGAGCACCCGGTGATGCTCAACCGCGCGCCGACGCTGCACCGCCTGGGCATCCAGGCTTTCGAGCCGGTGCTGATTGAAGGCAAGGCGATCCAGCTGCACCCGCTGGTCTGCGCCGCCTTCAACGCCGACTTCGACGGCGACCAGATGGCCGTCCACGTCCCGCTGTCGCTCGAGGCTCAGATGGAAGCGCGCACGCTGATGCTCGCCTCCAACAACGTGCTCTCGCCCGCCAACGGCGAGCCGATCATCGTCCCGTCGCAGGACATCGTGCTGGGCCTGTATTACGGCACCCGCATGCGCGTGAACGCGTCGGGCGAGGGCATGGCGTTCGCCAACCTCGCCGAAGTCTCGCGCGCCTACGAGTCGCGCCAGGTCGACCTGCTCGCCCGCGTCTGGGTGCGCATCAAGGAATACGACGTGTCGCCCGACGGTGAGAAGACCGAAAAGACCACGCGCTACGAGACCACCGTCGGGCGCGCGCTGCTGTCGGAAATCCTGCCGCCCGGCCTGCCGTTCCAGCTGATCAACAAGGCGCTGAAGAAAAAAGAGATCTCCAAGCTTATCAACGCCTCGTTCCGGCTCTGCGGGCTGAGGGAAACCGTGATCTTCGCCGACAAGCTCATGCAGGCGGGGTTCACGACCGCCACCCGCGCGGGCATCTCGTTCGGCGTGAAGGACATGCTGATCCCGACGGCCAAGCAGAAGCTGCTGCAGGAAGCCGAGACCGAGGTCAAGGAAATCGAGAGCCAGTACACCTCGGGCCTGGTGACCATCGGCGAGCGCTACAACAAGGTGGTCGACATCTGGTCGCGCTGCGGCGAGCAGGTCGGCAAGGCGATGATGGCTGAACTCGGCGAGGAAGCGGTCACCGACCACAAGGGCAAGGACACCAAGCAGGAGTCGTTCAACTCCATCTACATGATGGCCGACTCGGGTGCGCGCGGTTCGGCCGCCCAGATCCGCCAGCTGGCGGGCATGCGCGGCCTCATGGCCAAGCCCGACGGCTCGATCATCGAGACCCCGATCACGGCGAACTTCCGCGAGGGGCTGAACGTGCTTCAGTACTTCATCTCCACCCACGGCGCGCGTAAAGGCCTGGCGGACACCGCGCTCAAGACGGCCAACTCCGGCTACCTGACGCGGCGCCTGGTCGACGTGACCCAGGACCTGGTGGTCATCGAAGAAGACTGCGGCACCAGCAACGGCGTGTCGATGAAGGCGCTGGTTGAGGGCGGTGAAGTGGTCGAGGCCCTGCGCGAGCGCATCCTCGGCCGCGTGCTTGCGATCGACCTGCCCCATCCCGAATCGCAGGACACCCTGTTCAAGGCCGGTTCGCTGATCGAGGAAATGCACATCGAGACCATCGATGAGCTCGGCATCGACGAGGTCAAGGTGCGCACCCCGCTCACCTGCGACACGCGCTGGGGCCTGTGCTCACGCTGCTACGGCCGCGACCTCGGCCGCGGGTCGCTGGTCAACGTCGGCGAAGCGGTCGGCGTGATTGCCGCGCAGTCGATCGGCGAGCCCGGCACGCAGCTCACGATGCGCACCTTCCACATCGGTGGCGCGGCATCGCG
>JBBQCV010000355.1:0-3104 GCA_038319115.1 Burkholderiales bacterium
GTCGAACATCATGTTCAACGCGATCAACCGCCACGAGGGCGCCGGGCTGGGGTGGAAAAATCCGCTCCTCTTCGTCGCCGCGATGGCCTACCTCGCCGCGCCCCTGCTCTGGTACGCGTGGCGCGAGCGACGCAGGATCGCGGCATCGATGAACGACCCCGGCCGCAGCACCCTGGTGTTTGCGTGGCTCGTCCCGCTGGCCATTTTTGCGCTGCTCGCCCCGCTGAAGAAGATCGGGCTGCACTGGCTGCTGTCGTTCATCCCGCTGTTGGTCCTGTCGCTTGCCATCGCGCTGCCGGCCGAAAAGCTCAGGCGATGCGCAATGGTGCTCGCCGCCATTGCCTTGCTCCACGGGGGGGGCGCGGTCGTTCTCTGGGCCGTGCCGCTCGAGACCTGGCAATCGAGCCGCCTGTACTCACGCCTGGTGCTGCAATTCCGCACCGCCGAGGTGGTCGAAAAGCTGCGGCCGTTCGCCGGGTACCAGCCGGCCACCGACAATTACACGTTGTCCTCGATCCTGTCGTATTACGCCGGCCGCTATTACTTTGTTTTCGGCGCGGGTACTTCGCACGCCCGGCACGATGACATCGTCACCAACGTGCGCAGTTTCGATGGCAAGGACATCATGATCGTACGCCGCGACCCGCCCCCCGAGCAGGACTACCGCCCGTATTTCAGGGCGATCGAGTTGCGCTCGGTGGAAGTCGCCGGCACCACCGTGCACGTTGTGCTCGGCAAGGGATTCGATTACGCCGCCTACCGCGAAGGCGTCCTCAGGCAGGTGCGCGACCGCTGGTACCGGATTCCGGCGGCGCTGCCCGTGGGCCACTGCTACTTCTGCGAGAAATACTTTCCCGGCGAAGCCTGCGGACGATGAGGCTGCACGCTTTCGCAAGGCTCGCCCGGCCGCGCCAGTGGATCAAGAATACCTTTGTCCTGCCGGGCCTGATCTTCGGCCACGCGCTCGAGTCGCCCGACAAGGTGGCGGCGGCTTTGGTTACGACGCTGGCTTTCTGCCTCATGTCGAGCGCGGTTTACGCGATGAACGACGTCTGTGACCGCGACCGCGACCGTGAGCATCCCGACAAGCGCATGCGCCCGATCGCCAGCGGCGAAATCGGCGTGCGCGAGGCGATCGTGTTCGCGATCCTGCTCGCTGTCGCCGCGCTCGCGCTCGGGCTCGCGGCCAGCCCCGCGGTGGCCGGGATCCTCGCTGGGTATGCCGTCCTCAACCTGGCCTACTCCCTCGGCCTCAAACGAATCCCGGTGGTCGACGTGTTCATCATCGCAGCGGGCTTCATGTTGCGCATCCTCGCCGGGACGGTCGGCATCGGCATCGGGCCATCGCGCTGGCTGCTGCTCTGCGGCTTCCTCGTGACCCTGTTCCTGGGCTTTGCAAAGCGCCGCGCCGAACTGATCCGGCTGGCCGACGAAGCCGGGCAGCACCGCCCGGTGCTCGACGCCTACAACGAGTCGTTTCTCGACACCGCGATCCTCGTCTGCGCCGCCGGCATGCTGGGGGCGTACGCGTTTTATACGGTCGCCCCCGACACCGTCGCCCTGCACGGCACCGACCTCACTCTGACCGTGCCTTTCGTGCTGTTCGGCACGTTTCGTTATCTTTTCCTCTTGCGCCATCGCGGCGGGGGGGGCGACCCCTCCAACGAGCTGCTCGATGACCGCTGGCTGCTGGGCTCGGCGGCCGGGTGGGCCGCGACCGTGGTGCTGCTGATCGGCTAGAATGGCGAAAGAACAGGCATCCAGCCCACCCATGCCCGACCGGCCCCAGCAGCTTTCGCATCTCGATTTCCTCGGTGACGCGACCAAATTTTCGGGCCAGATCCACGCGCTGATCCCGAAGTGCAACCTGCTCGAGAACTTCTCCCACGCCGAAGTTCGCCTGCTCTCGCACTTCATGGACGTATACATGTGCGGGCCGGGCGCGGAGATCATCCGCGAGGGCGAGGGCGGCGATTTCATGCTCATGATCATCGAGGGTCGCGTCGAAGTCATGAAGCGCGACCGCTGGAACACCCAGCAGGTGATCGCGGTCGTCGACGCGGGCAAGACCCTCGGGGAAATGTCGATGATCGACGGCGAGCCGCGTTTCGCCACCTGCATCGCCGACCAGCCGACCATGATCGCGGTGCTCGACCGCGAGAACCTCGCCCGCATCATCGTCGAGCAACCCATGCTGGGGGCCAAGATCCTGATGGAGTTCGTGCTCATGCTATCGCAGCGCCTGCGGGCGACCAGCACGCGGCTGGTCCAGGTAATGGACGAGCGCGTGCAGCACGGGACGGTCTGGCCATCGCCCTGAACCGTAAGGAATCGGTGCTGTCCGACGACTAATCCCCAGCGCCCCCAAACGTCCCCCCGATCGCGCCCTTACTACGCTCCTCCCGAACCGAACCGAACAGGAAACCCAAGCTTGCACGCGACCCTGCCCCTGATGCAGCAGTACGGCTTCCCGGCCCTGCGCCGGCGCCGGCTCGAGACCCTGCAGGTCAACCTCGGGTACAAGTGCAACCAGAGCTGCCTGCACTGCCATGTCAACGCCGGGCCGACGCGCACCGAGGCCATGTCGCGCGAAACCATCGGCGACGTATTGGCGTTCATTGCGCTGGCCGGCGTAAAGACCCTCGACGTGACCGGAGGCGCGCCCGAGCTCAACCCGCATTTCCGCGAACTCGTGGCACGCGCGCGCGAGCTCGGCGCGCGGGTCATCGACCGCTGCAACCTCACCATCCTCGAGGAGCCCGGCCATGAGGACCTCGCCGCGTTCCTCGCCTCCGAGCAGGTCGAGGTCACCGCGTCGCTGCCTTGCTACACCGAGGAACTCGTCGACCGCCAGCGTGGCAAGGGCGTGTACGAGAAAAGCATCGCCGGCTTGCGGCGCCTGAACGCGCTCGGCTACGGCAAGCCCCGTTCCGGGCTGGTGCTGAACCTGGTCTACAACCCGCAGGGCCCTTCGCTGCCACCGCCGCAGGCACCGCTGCAGGCCGACTACGAACGCGAGCTGTTCCAGCATTTCGGCATCGTCTTCAACGAGCTGTTCGCGCTGACCAACATGCCGATCCAACGTTTCGGCAGCACGCTCGTCA
>JBBQCV010000356.1:0-3085 GCA_038319115.1 Burkholderiales bacterium
GGCGGCCTCCTTGGGCGTGCCCGCCGACTTGCCGCCGAACTCCTTGACCCACTGGGCCGCCTTGGCGGCGTTGCGGTTGTAGACGGTGACCTCGTGGCCGCCCTTCTTGAGCAGGTGCCCGGCCATCGGATAGCCCATGACGCCCAGGCCGAGGAACGCAATTTTCGCCATCGTCTTGTCTCCAGTCTGCAGTGAATTTCAGAAGGGCCGAATTCTAGCCCCGGCGCGCGCGGTGTTCGGCGCCGGTTGAACCTCAGCTAAGCCTAAGTTGACTGATTTTATCGGGTATTCTAAACTTGAGTACTTTAGTCGGGTACTGGGAGCCAAAAATGCGCTTGACCACGAAAGGGCGGTTTGCCGTGACGGCCATGCTCGACCTTGCACTGCAGGGCGGTGCCCGGCCCGTGACGCTGGCGGGAATCAGCCAGCGGCAGTCCATCTCGCTCTCTTACCTTGAGCAGTTGTTCGGCAAGCTGCGCCGCCACGCGCTGGTCGAATCGGTCAGGGGTCCCGGCGGCGGCTACAGGGCTGCGCGCGACCTGGTGACGATCTCTGTCGCCGACATCGTTTCCGCTGTCGACGAGTCGCTCGATGCGACCCAGTGCGGTGGCAAGGAAAACTGCCTCGATGATCGCAAGTGCCTGACCCACGACCTGTGGGAAAGTCTCAACCGGCACATCTTCGACTACCTTGGGGCGGTGACACTCCGGCACCTGGTCGACGAGCAGCTCGCGCGGCGCAACGGTGTGACGCAGGTGGCTGACATGCGGCGCGCGCTGCCGGCGCGCGAGCGCGCGACCCTGCCCGGCTGAGGGCGACCGTGTCGACGGTGGTCAGTGTCGATGATGGCATTGCGGACTATTTCTGAATCGAATTAGCGGTAAGGAGAAACCAAATGGCAATTACCCTGACGGAAAGCGCGGCAGCGCAGATTCGCACCCAGCTGGCCAAGCGCGGCAAAGGCATGGGCCTGCGGGTGGGCGTGAAGACGGTGGGCTGCTCGGGCTTTGCCTACACCTTCGACTACGCCGACGCGCTGCAACCCGGTGACCAGGTGTTCGGCTCGCAGGACGCGAGCGTGGTGGTGGCCGCCGAGGCCATGATGATGCTCGAAGGTTCGCGCCTTGATTTCGTCAAGGGGGATGCGTTCAAGCAGGTGTTCAAGTTTGAAAATCCGAACGTCGACAGCATGTGCGGCTGCGGCGAGAGTTTCAGCGTCAAGACCGCCGCGTGAAGGCACGACGATGAGCAGCACACTCCAGAACCTCGTCAACCGGCCCTACCTGCACGGTTTCGTCTCCGAGATCGAATCGGATGTCGCGCCCGTGGGCCTGAGCGAAGACACGATCCGGCTGATATCGGGCAAGAAGAACGAGCCCGAATGGCTGCTCGAGCACAGGCTCGCGGCCTACCGGCAATGGCTCACGATGGAGGAGCCCACCTGGCCCAACGTGAAGTACCCGAAGATCGATTTCCAGGCGATCAGCTACTACTCGGCGCCCAAGCCCAGGGCCAAGCTCGCCAGCATGGACGAGGTTGACCCCGAACTGCTGCGCACCTTCGAGAAGCTCGGCGTGCCGATGAACGAACGCGCCAAACTCGCCGGCGTCGCGGTCGACGTGATCTTCGACAGCGTCTCGGTCGCCACGACCTACAAGGCAAAGCTCGCCGAGGTCGGCATCATCTTCTGCTCGATCTCCGAGGCGGTGCGCGACCACCCGGAACTCGTGCGCAAGTACCTCGGCAGCGTCGTTCCGGTCGGCGACAACTACTACGCCGCGCTCAATTCGGCGGTCTTCACCGACGGCTCGTTCTGCTACATCCCCAAGGGCGTCAAGTGCCCGATGGACCTGTCGACCTACTTCCGCATCAACACCGAAAATTCGGGACAATTCGAGCGCACGCTGATCATCGCCGAGGATGGCGCTTCGGTGTCGTATCTCGAAGGCTGCACGGCGCCCAAGTTCGACACCAACCAGCTGCACGCGGCGGTGGTCGAGCTGGTTGCGCTCGACAATGCGGACATCAAGTACTCGACGGTGCAGAACTGGTACGCGGGTGACGAGAACGGCCTCGGAGGAATCTACAATTTCGTCACCAAGCGGGGATTGTGCAAGGGGGTGAATTCGCGCATCTCCTGGACCCAGGTGGAAACCGGGTCGGCGATCACCTGGAAGTACCCCAGCTGCGTGCTGCGCGGCGACAACTCGGTGGGCGAGTTCTATTCGGTGGCGCTGACCAATCATTACCAGCAGGCCGATACCGGCACCAAGATGATCCACATCGGCAAGAACACGCGCAGCACCATCGTCAGCAAGGGCATCTCGGCGGGCCACTCGAACAACAGCTATCGCGGGCTGGTGCGCGTCCTTCCCACGGCGACCGGCGCGCGCAACTACTCGCGCTGCGATTCGATGCTGATCGGCGAGCAGTGCGGCGCGAACACCTTCCCGTACATCCAGGTGGGCAACCCCGGCGCGACCGTCGAGCACGAGGCATCGACCTCGAAGATCGGCGAAGACCAGCTGTTCTATTTCGCCCAGCGCGGTGTCGGCGCCGAGGAAGCCGTGTCGATGATCATCAACGGGTTCTGCAAGGATGTGTTTCAGCAACTGCCGATGGAGTTTGCGGTCGAGGCGACCAAACTCCTCGGCCTCAAGCTCGAGGGAAGCGTCGGATGATTGTTCAGGACAGCAAAGCCCTGTTGACGGTGCGCGGCCTGCGCGCGACGGTCAACGGCATAGAAATCCTCAAGGGCATCGATTTCGCCGTGAGAAGCGGCGAGGTACACGCGATCATGGGGCCCAATGGTTCGGGCAAGAGCACGTTCGCCAAGGTGCTTGCCGGCCACCCTTCCTATTCAGTCACCGGTGGCGAGGTCGTGTTCGACGGCGCGGACCTGCTCGCGCTCCAGCCTGAGGCGCGCGCCCGCAGCGGCGTATTTCTCGGCTTCCAGTACCCGATCGAAATCCCCGGCGTGGCCAACAGCCAGTTCCTGCGCCTGGCGTACAACACGCTGCAGGCGGAGCGCGGCAACGACGAGCTCGACCCGCTCGAGTTCGACGATTTCGTGCGCGAGAAAATG
>JBBQCV010000357.1:0-3042 GCA_038319115.1 Burkholderiales bacterium
GGCGGTGCAAAGGAAATACGGCTTTCCCGATTCAGCGATGGGCGAAGTGATCGGTGCGCTGAAGCAAAGTGGGCGCTTCGAGCGCGGCAATGCGCTCAGCGACCTCACCGCGTTTCCCGCGTCGGTGGACCGCGCCCTCGCTCTTCTGGCAAGCTCCGCGGGCGATGCGCAGGGGCTCAGGAAGGAACTCAAGGAACGGATCCTGCGCAGCGCGCCCTTCCCCGACGAAGCGCCGGACCCGTCCGGGCGCACTTCCGTGCCGGGCGCCGTCGACAACTACATCGTGCTCAGCGTGGTCGAGGTCTTGTTGAACTGCGCCTATGGGGACGTCGCGCAGTCGGCGATGCCGCTGCGCGAACGCCCTGTCACCACCCGCATTTGAACTCGGAGGCCAGTAGCGCGACTGGCGCGGGTTACGCTCGACGGGTTGCTGCATCCTTTCTGCAGGCGTGCGCGGAGACCAAAGCGGTAATACAGTAAGCGCATGCTTACTGAAGCATTTCGACCGGGCCGCGCGCTCCTTGCCGGCGCCATCCTCATCGCGGCGGGCGCGGTGCAAGGCGCATGGGAGGGCGGCGTGGCGCGGGGGGATGCGGACGCGACTGTCTATTACGACCCGTTCAGCCTGCGCAAGAGCGGCGACATCGTAAGCATTCGCGTTCTGAGCGACCTGCATACGCCCGACACTTACCTCGGGATCGCTTACGCGTCGGTGCGCACGCTGAAGGAATACGACTGCCGTACCCAGAAGGTGCGCACCGTCGAAATCTCGCTGTATTCGGGCCCGATGGGCAGCGGCGAGCTCGTCGCCTCCGGCCTGACCGGGCCCGAAGGCTGGCAGCCGTTGGCCGCCAAGAAAGGTGCGAGCGCGCTGCCCCAGCGCGTTATAGGGTCCTTGCGCGCGCTGGTCTGCGGTTAGCAGTCACCCAAGCGCGGTGCAGCGCTTTCCAGCAGCCGCTGCACATACCGCGCCACGAGGTCGATTTCGAGATTGACCCTGGCCGCCGGTTTGAGCCGAGCGAGCGTGGTCACCTGCAGCGTGTGCGGGATGAGGTTCACTTCGAAGAGCGTGCCCGCCGGCTCGTCCTTCACGCTGTTGACTGTGAGACTCACCCCGTCGATGGTGATCGAGCCCTTGCGGGCAACGAAACGGGCGAGTTCGCGCGGCGCGCGCACTTCGAGCCGCCATGACTCACCCTGTTGTTCGAAGGCGGTGACTTCGCCGATGCCATCGACGTGGCCGGTCACGAGGTGCCCGTCGATCCGGTCGCCCAGCGCCATCGCCTTTTCGAGGTTGACCGGGCCCGGCGCGCCCAGGCCCGCGGTCACATCGAGCGATTCGCGCGAAACGTCGACGGTAAAGCGGCCCGCGGCGATGGAGGTCGCCGTCATGCACGCACCGTTGACGGCGATGGAGTCCCCTACTTTGGCATCGCCCAGGTCGAGCCCCGCGGCGTCGATGGTGAGGCGCACCCCCGCCGCCAGCGGCGCGACTTTTTCGATCGCGCCCACGGCCTGGATGATCCCGCTAAACACTGCCCGCCTTTTGCATCGCTGGTTTCCTCACTGTGGCCGGCCCGGGCTTGCCGGAGCCGGCGTGTCTAGCGCGCCATTTTCCACGCCCGCCTCCACGCGCGCCAGAATGCGCAGGTCTGGCCCCACGCGATCGGCCGAGCGGAATGCGAGCCGCACACGCTCCCCGAGCGACCCCAGCTCGGCGAGCGCCGCCATGCCCTGCGCGCTGTCGCCGAGCAGCGAAGGGGCGAGATACACCAGCAACTCGTCCACGCAGGCCTCGCGCAGCAGCGAGCCGTTGAGCTTCACGCCCGCCTCGACATGCAACTCGTTCACGCCCCGCGCTGCAAGCACCTGCAGGAGAGCCGGCAACTCCACCTTGCCGCGGGCATTGGCGAGCACCACCACCTCCACCCCGCGCGCCTCGAGCCCCGCGCGCCGCGCGGCGTCGTCGTGCGCGCAAAAAATCAGGACCGGCCCGCCCTCGAGGATGCGCGCCGCTGGCGGCGTCTCCAGCCGGCTGTCGACGATGACGCGCAGCGGCTGGCGCGTGGTCTCTACTTCGCGCACATCAAGTCGCGGGTCATCAGCGGCCACGGTGCCGATGCCGGTGAGGATTGCACAGGCGCGCGCGCGCCAGTGGTGGCCGTCCTTGCGCGCCGCCGGCCCGGTGATCCATTGCGATTGCCCGTTGGCGAGCGCCGTGCGCCCATCGAGGCTCGCGGCGACTTTCATGCGCACCCAGGGGCGAGCGCGCGTCACGCGCGAGACGAAGCCGATGTTGAGTTCGCGCGCCTCGTCCTCCAGCAGCCCGCACTCGAACGCGATCCTCGCGGCCTGGAGGTTCGCGCCCCCGCCAGCGCCCTTGGGATCAGGGTCGCGCATGGCGGCCACGACGCGTGTGACCCCGGCTGAGATGAGCGCATCGGCACATGGCGGCGTGCGGCCAAAATGGCTGCAGGGCTCAAGCGTTACATAGGCAGTTGCGCCGCGCGCCATGCTTCCCGCAGCCGCGAGGGCATTGGCTTCGGCGTGCGGCTCGCCGGCCTTATGGTGCCAGCCCTCGCCGACTATCGCGCCGTCGCGCACGATCACGCATCCGACGCGGGGATTGGGCGTTGTCGTGTACAGCCCGAGCGCCGCCAGCTCCAGCGCCCGTGCCATGTGTACCCGGTCCGCTTCGCTAAATCGTGCCGTCATTGGAACTCACCCAGCTATTTCCGCCTCGGCTTCTTTACCTCGAGCACCGCCTCACGAAAATCGTCCGGGGTGTCGAAGCTGCGATACACCGACGCGAACCTGATGTACGCCACCTTGTCCAGCCGCGCGAGCTCGCGCATCACCAGCTCGCCCACCTTGGCCGAGGGCACCTCGCGCTCTCCCGACCCGCGCAGCTTCTCCTCGATGCGATCGAGCGCCGCGTCCACCTTGTCGGTGGCGACCTGGCGCTTGCGCAGCGCGATCATCATGCTGCCCATGAGCTTGTCGCGGTCGAAGTCGGTGCGGCTGCCGTCCTTCTTCACCAGC
>JBBQCV010000358.1:0-2992 GCA_038319115.1 Burkholderiales bacterium
GCCCGAATTCGAGCGCGCCATGGACGAGCTCAAGCCCGGCGAGATCAGCCAGCCGGTCAAGTCGCCGTTCGGCTTCCACCTGATCCAGGTGCTCGAGCGCAGGGTGGCCGACGTGAGCGCCGAGCGGCGTCGCCTGCAGGCGCGCCAGGCGCTGCGCGACAGGCGCGCCGACGAGGCGTACCAGGACTGGCTGCGCCAGCTGCGCGACCGGACCTACGTCGAGATCCGCCTCGAGGACAGGTAGGGCGAGCGCGCCCCGCCGAGGGACGTAGCAATGGGATCAAGGCTGCCGGTCATCGCGCTCACCAGCGGCGAGCCCGCCGGCATCGGGCCGGACCTCGCGCTGGCGCTCGCCCGCGCGCAGTTCCCGGCGCGCATCGTCGTCATCGGGGACGCGGCGATGCTCGAGGCGCGTGCGCGCACGCTGGGGATGCAGCTTTCCCTGCGCCCCTACAGCGCCGCCGCCCCATTGACCGACGCGGTCGAAGTCGAGCACGTGCCGGCGGCCCGTGATGTGCGCCCCGGCCATCTCGACCCGGCGAACAGCGCCTACGTCCTGGCGACGCTGGATCGCGCAATCGACGGGTGCCTCACGGGTGAGTTCGATGCGATGGTCACCGCGCCCGTGCACAAGGGCGTCATCAATGATGCCGGCATGCCTTTCACCGGCCACACCGAATACCTCGCGCAGCGCACCGGCACCGACCACGTGGTCATGATGCTGGTCGGCGGCGGGCTGCGGGTCGCGCTCGCGACCACCCATCTCGCGCTGGCCGATGTTCCCAGGGCGATCACGCGCGCCAGCCTCACCGCCACGCTGCGGGTGATCGCGGCAAGCCTCGCCGGCCAGTTCGGCATCACCTCGCCGCGCATCCTCGTCTCGGGCCTCAACCCGCACAGCGGCGAGTCGGGGCACCTGGGTCGCGAAGAGATCGAGGTCATCGAGCCGGTCATCGCGGCGCTGAAACTGGAGGGCATGGCGCTCGAAGGCCCGGTCCCCGCCGATACCCTGTTCGTGCCCGAGCGCCTGAAGCGCGCCGATTGCGCGCTCGCCATGTTCCACGACCAGGGCCTGCCGGTGCTCAAGTTCGCCAGCTTCGGCCAGGGCGTGAACGTCACGCTGGGCCTGCCCATCGTGCGCACCTCGGTCGACCACGGCACCGCGCTCGACCTGGCCGGTACCGGGCGGGCCGAGGCGGGCAGCCTGGCCGAGGCAGTGCGCCTCGCGGTCGGGATGGCGCGCAGCGGCGCGCGCGCCGGCTGAACGGCGCGCGATGCGCCACGTCCCGCGCAAGCGCTTCGGCCAGCATTTCCTGCACGACCCCTACGTCCTCGGTCGCATCGTCGAGGCCATCGCCCCGCAGCCGGGGGAGGCGCTGGTCGAGATCGGGCCGGGCGAGGGCGCCCTCACGCGCCCGCTGCTCGCGCGCGTGCCCCGCCTTACCGCAATCGAAATCGATCGCGACCTGGCGGCGGCACTGGCGGCGGAATTCGACCCAGCGCGGCTGGAGGTCATCGTGGCCGACGCGCTCGAATACGATTTTGCCCGCCTGCCTCCCGGCCTGCGCGTGGTGGGTAACCTGCCCTACAACGTGTCGACGCCGCTGCTGTTCCACCTCGCCGGGTTCGCCGACCGCGTGCGCGACATGCATTTCATGCTGCAGCTCGAGGTGGTGGATCGCATGGCCGCGGCGCATTCGACGCCCGAGTACGGCCGGCTGTCGGTCATGCTGCAGCGGCGGTTTCGCATCCAGCGCCTGTTCAAGGTGCCCCCGGGCGCGTTTCGCCCGCCGCCCAAGGTCGACTCGGCGGTGGTGCGCCTCACGCCCCTGCCTGCGGCCGAAGTGGCACCGGTGGACGAGAAACTGTTCGCCACGGTGGTCACGCGTGCGTTCGGGGCGCGGCGCAAGACGCTGCGCAATGCGCTGGGATCGCTCATCGGCACCGACGCCCTGCAGGGCCTGGGCATCGACCCGGGCTTGCGCCCGGAGAACGTCGCGCCCGCCGACTATATAAGAATTGCTATCTCAATTGGCAGGACAGGCGCGCCGCTATTGAATCCGCGAGAATGAATCTCGTGAATTAGTTGGATTTCTTCTCGATGAACTCGATCTTGTAGCCGTCGGGATCTTCGACGAAAGCGATCATCGTGGTGCCGAACTTCACCGGGCCCGGTTCGCGCGTGACCTTCCCGCCGCCCGCCCTCACCGCGTCGCAGGCCTTCACGATGTCGGGCACCTCGATGGCGAGGTGGCCGAAAGCGCTGCCGAGGTCGTATTTCTCGGTGCCGTAGTTGTAGGTGAGCTCGAGCACCGTGCCGTGCGATTCCTCGCCGTAGCCGACGAAAGCCAGGGTGTATTTCCCATCCGGCACGTCGCGCTGGCGCAGCACCCGCATGCCGAGCACGTTGGTATAAAAACCGATCGACCGGTCGAGATTGCCGACGCGCAGCATGGTGTGCAGATAACGCATGGTGTGTCCTCAGAAGATGGGGAGGGCCGCCGCCGCGAGGTCGAGGCTGCGGCGCGCGGAGCGGCAGTCAGGATACAGCGACTCGACCACTTTCCAGAAACTCGGCGAGTGGTTGAGCTCGACCAGGTGGGCCACCTCGTGGGCGACGACGTAGTCGGCCAGCGCGGGGGCCACGTGCACCAGGCGCCACGACAGGCGGATCTTGCCGTCCTGGGTGCACACGCCCCACTGGGTGCGCGCGTTCGACAGGCCGACCTGCGGTGCAGGCAGGCCCAGGAGCGACGCGTAGTGGGCAACGCGAGGTGCGAGGCTCTCGAGCGCGTGCAGCTTGAGCCAGCGCAGCAGCTCGGCCTTGACCCGCGTGCCCTCGTGCGGCCTGCGCAGCCGGATGCACAGCGTGTCGCCGGCGACGGCGACCGATTTCTCTCCCGCGCAGAGGTCGAGCACGAGGCTGCGGCCACGCACCGGGACCGACTCGCCGGACACCCCGAGGATGCGCACCGGGCGGCCGGCCTTGGAC
>JBBQCV010000359.1:0-2958 GCA_038319115.1 Burkholderiales bacterium
CACCAGCGAGACGGCGATCGACCGCCGGCGCTCGGCCACCCGGTGCAGGAAGATCACCGACATCGCATTTTCCAGCACCTTGAAGGCAAGAGAACTGAAAAACAGCATGGTGACCAGCAGGACCCAGCCGATCTTCGCGCCATTGTCCAGGAAGGCCCGCAGTTCCTGCACCACCTCCCTGGATTGGCCGGGCACGACGAACTCGAGCGCGCGACGCAGCGTCGTAAGCAGCACGGACTGGTCGATGAAATGCGACAGCGCCATCACCATCAGTATGAGCAGCGGCACGATGGACAGCAGGGCGTAATACGCAACCGCCCCGGCGAGCAGCAGGCCCTGGTTGGCCTGGAAAGCCTTCAGGACCTGGAGGGAAAAAGCGAGCGGGTTTTTGAGGATCGCCGCTGCCCGGCGCGGGATGTGCCAGCGCCACTTCATCCGGTCATGCCGAAGAACTTCCGGCGCTGGGTGAGGCGTGTGGGCAGGTTGCGCCGGCGCTGGCTCCGCTCGACGGTGGCGATGCCCCCGCCGGCAATGCAGCAGCGAACCTGCAGTTTTTCGACCTCGGCGCCGACAGACATCAGTAATCCCAGAATGATAATTCCCCGCCGTCCCAAGCCGGCGCGGGCTTGCGCTACGGCAGTGGCGCCGCGAGGATTGTCGCCGTCATGGGCGGTGGCGGACTGTGCGCGGGCGCACAGATAGGTCGCGAACCCCCGGGGCCCGCGCAAGCGTCAGCGGCGGTGAAAGCCCAGCAGGGCCTCGAGCATGGCGCGCAGGTGCGGCTGGACCCTGGCTGCGAGGTCGCGCCTGAACGCGAACGGATGCGGCTCGTCCATGTAGGTGATCTCGGAGAGCTCCAGTTGCACTGCGTCGACGCCTTCCGATGGCTTGCCGTAGGTGCGCGTGATGTAGCCGCCTTTGAAACGCCCGTTGAGAACGGAGGTGAAGCCCGAAGCGCCCTGCGCGATCTCCTGCATTCGCGCGCCGATCTCGGGCCGGCATGATGCGCCGTCGGCGGTGCCAAGATTGAAGTCCGTCAACCGTCCGGGGAAAAAGCGCGGCACGCGCGACGCGATCGAATGCGCGTCCCATAACAGGGCGCTTCCATGCACCGCACTGATTCGCGCAAGTTCCTCCTGCAACTTGGCGTGATAGGGCTTCCAGTACGTCCCAACGCGGTGCCTGATCTCCGTGTCATCGGGCTCCTCGCCCATGCGATAAATCGGCTGCTTGGCAAACGTATCGATCGGGCACAGACCGGTGGTGTCCTGCCCCGGGTAAAGGTTGGCATTGTCGGGGGGGCGATTGAGGTCGACCACGTAACGTGAATGCGTCCCAGCGAGTACTGAAGCCCCGAGGGCGTCGGCGAAATCGTAAAGCTGCTCGAGATGCCAGTCGGTGTCGGGCACGGTGCGCGCAATCGGCATCATGCGGCGAGCCAGCGCGTCGGGCAGGTGCGTTCCGACGTGCGGCATCGAGATGAGCAAGGGGTGCGTGCCCTGCCTGAAGCGAAAGGATTCCATGACCCGATTCTAGCCCGAGGGCAGCAGCCCCGCGGCATCGGCCACATAGTGCCCGCCGGCCACGAGCGACTTGATCTTCTCGATGTCGGGCGCGAAATAGCGGTCTTCGGCATAGAACGGCACGCGGTCGCGGATCGCGCCCATCGCCCGCTGCAGCGCGGGCGATGTCGCGAGCGGCACGCGAAAGTCGATCCCCTGCGCGGCGGCGAGCAATTCGATCGCGACGATCCCGGCGGTGTTGTCGGCCATGTCACCCAGGCGCCGCGCGGCAAAAGTCGCCATGCTCACATGGTCTTCCTGGTTCGCCGAGGTGGGCAGGCTGTCGACGCTGGCCGGGTGCGCGAGCGACTTGTTCTCGCTCGCCAGTGCCGCCGCGGTGACCTGCGCGATCATGAACCCCGAGTTGAGACCGCCATTTTCGACCAGGAATGGGGGCAGCCGGCTGATGCTCGCGTCGATGAGCAGGGCGATGCGGCGCTCGGAGAGCGCGCCGATCTCGGCGATCGCGAGCGCGAGATTGTCTGCCGCCAGTGCGACCGGCTCTGCGTGGAAGTTTCCCCCTGAAAGAACCTCCGCCGTGTCGGCGAACACCAGCGGGTTGTCGGTCACGCCGTTGGCCTCGATTTCAAGCGTGCGCGCCACCGAGACCATGACATCGAGGCATGCCCCCATGACCTGGGGCTGGCAGCGCAGCGAATAAGGATCCTGCACCCGGTCATCGCCCGAGACATGCGAGGCACGGATGCCGCTGCCGGCGAGGAGTCCGCGATAGCGCCGCGCCACCTCGATCTGCCCAGGCTGGCCGCGGAGGGCGTGGATGCGCGCATCAAAGGGGGTGTCACTTCCCATGGCCGCGTCCACCGACATCGCGCCGGCCACCAGCGCGGCGGCGAACGCGTCCTCGGTCGCAAACAGGCCGATCAGCGCGAGCGCAGTGGAAACCTGCGTCCCGTTAAGTAGCGCCAGGCCCTCCTTGGGTGCGAGCACCAGCGGTTCGATCCCGGCATGCGCAAGGGCCTCGCGCGCCGGCACGATTCGGCCATCGATGCGGGCCTCCCCGACACCGAGGAGGACCGCAGAAAGGTGCGCGAGCGGCGCGAGGTCGCCGGATGCGCCGACGGAACCCTTGGACGGGATCGACGGGTAAACACGTTTGGCGTAGAGCGCCACGAGCGCTCGGACGGTCGCCGGCTTCACGCCCGAGTTGCCTTTGGCGAGGCTGGCGATCTTGAGCGCGAGGATCAGGCGCACCGCCTGGTCGGAAAGTGCGGGCCCGGTTCCGGCGGCGTGCGACAGGACGAGGTTCACCTGCAGCCTGGCCAGGTCGGCGTCGGGAATGCGGGTCTGCGCGAGTTTGCCGAACCCGGTGTTGATGCCGTACGCGGGCTGGCCTGCGGCAACGATCTCACCGATGGTGGCGGCGCCGGCCTCGAGC
>JBBQCV010000360.1:0-2955 GCA_038319115.1 Burkholderiales bacterium
CGATCCGATGAGCATGCTGAGCCTACAAGGAGGACTCCGATAATGCGCTCGCGGTCATGCGCGAAGTCGGCGAGGACATGCGCGCCGACCCCGACCGGAAGAGGCGCATCCTCGGCGACGTGGACCTGGTCGGCATCCAGCGCCTGGCCGACTCCTCGGTGGTGGTGTGCTGCCGCCTGAAGGTGATCGCCATCGAGCAGTGGAACGTGCGGCGCGAGTTCCTGCGCCGGCTCAAGAAAGCCTACGAGGCGCACGGCATCGAGATCCCGTTCCCGCACGTCACGCTCGCCGGGACGGAGGGGATGGCCCCGGCAGTCGCCGGGGCGGGGGCCTAGGAGAGGCGTCGGCGAAAAGGCCGGGGGCGCCGGCACCAATTGCGCGCCTCGTGGCAGGGATTGCGACACGCACCGCTCGCCGGAACCTGCTTGCCAAAACCTACGGCATCCACGCGCCCGATCGGGCAGAATGCCAACCTTTTCCAACCCAGGACTCGTCATGCCCACCACACCCAGCGGCCTTACCTACCAGGACCTCGTCGAAGGCACCGGCGCCGAAGCCGCCTCAGGCCGGCAGGTCACCGTGCACTACACCGGCCGTCTCATGGATGGCACCAAGTTCGATTCGAGCAAGGATCGCAACGACCCGTTCGAATTCCACCTCGGCGGCGGGCAGGTCATCAAGGGCTGGGACGAAGGCGTTGCCGGCATGAAGGTCGGCGGCACGCGCAAGCTGACCATCCCGCCGTCGCTGGGCTACGGCGCGCGCGGCGCGGGCGGGGTCATCCCGCCCAACGCGACGCTCGAGTTCGAGGTCGAGCTGCTCGGCGTTGGCTGAAGATTCAGCAACTTTGTTATTCTCAGACCTAATACTGGCGCGGCTCTCGCGCTAGTTTTGTTTCCACTTCCGGAAACAATGCCATCCTGCGGGCATCGACGCCAACTGCTGGCCCGAATCCCGCAACGGAGCCCGCTTTGAAAGCACCCAACTTCCTGGTCATCATGTCCGACGAGCACAACCCCAAGGTGGCGGGTTACGCCGGCCACCCGGTCGTGCAGACGCCCAACCTCGACGCGCTCGCCGCGCGCGGCACCACCTTCACCGGCGCGTATACCACCAGCCCGGTGTGCATCCCGGCGCGGGCGGGCTTTGCATGCGGGAAATACATCCACCAGATCGGCTTCTGGGACAACGCCGACGCCTACGACGGCAGCGTGCCCTCGTGGCACCACGTGCTGCGTGAGCGCGGCCACCGCGTGGTATCCATCGGCAAGCTGCATTTTCACCTCGCCGGCGAAGACCACGGCTTCACCGAGGAGCAGATCCCGATGCACATCATCGAGGGCAAGGGCGACCTCATGGGCCTGGTGCGAGACGCCCTGCCCCGCCGCGGCGGCGCGAAGAAGATGGCCGCGATGGCCGGCCCGGGCGAATCGCCCTACACCTTTTACGACAAGGAGATCTGCTCGCGCGCGCAGGTCTGGCTGCGCGAGGAAGGCCCCAAGGACGATGGCAAGCCGTGGGTGCTGTTCGTTTCCTTCGTGGCGCCGCATTTCCCGCTGACCGCGCCGCCGGAGCATTACTACAAGTACTGGAACCGCGACCTGCCGATGCCCAGGCTCTACGCTCGCGATGAGTGGCCGACGCACCCCTACCTCGAGGATTACCGCAATTCCTTCTGCTACGACGACTATTTCGAGTCCGAGGCCGACGTCAAGCGCGCCCTCGCGGGCTATTTCGGGCTGGTGTCGTACGTGGACGAGAACATCGGCAAGGTGCTGGCCGCGCTCGAGGCCTCGGGCCAGGCCGGCAACACGCGCGTCATGTACACGAGCGACCACGGCGACAACCTCGGCTCGCGCGGGCTGTGGGGCAAGTCGACCATGTACGACGAGATCGCCGGCGTGCCGTTGATCCTCGCCGGTCCTGGCATCCCGGCGAGCCAACGCGTCGATGCGCCCGTGAGCCACGTCGACTGCTTCCCGGCCATCGTCGAAACGGCCGGCGTGCCCTTCGCCTCGGTCAAGGACACCCACCCGGGCGTGTCGCTCATCGACATCGCCAACGGCGCGAGACCGGAGCGCACCGTGCTGTCCGAATACCACGGCATGGGCACCACCACCGGCGCGTTCGCGATTCGCAACGGCCAATGGAAGTACGTGCACTACGCCAAGTACCCGCCGCAACTTTTCGACCTGGCATCGGACCCCGACGAGGCGAACGACCTTGCGGCAAGCCCGCGGCACGCGGCGGTACTCGCCGAATGCCGCGCCAGGCTGTACGCGGTCTGCGACCCGGAAGAAGTCGACCGCCGCGCCAAGGCGCGCCAGGCCGAGCTGCTCGCCTCCTACGGCGGGCGCGAGGCGGTGATCGCGCGCGGCGACCTCGGGTTCACGCCGGCGCCGGGCTTCGCGGCCGATTTCCAGTAACCAGAAGACAGCGCACAACGCCCACCAGGGGGTCAACGACGACCCGGCGCGCGCGCGAGTCGTCCGACGGCCGCGCTCCTTGCAGCCGCTCGCACGCCGGGCGCCTACCCGCTACACTCGCGCCATGACGCATAAACGCCAACCGCTATTTGTGCCGCGAAGCCTGCTCCTCGCGCTGGCGTTCGTGGCCGGTTCGGCGCCCGCGCACGCCGCCGACAAGGACGGCGCCTACTGGAGCCAGCGTCCCGACGAGTGCCGCAACTTCGTCAGGCTTCATGCCGCCACCGATCGCAAGCCCGAGACGGAAGCGGTGCGCAACTGGATTTCCGGCTACCTCTCCGCCTACAACCGACTGACGCCGGAAACCTACGACATCACCGGCGCCACCGACTTCGAGCAGGTCCTGCGCGCAGTCGAGCGCTACTGCAAAAACAACCCGTTTGCCGACGTCAGCGCGGCGATGGAAACGGTGACCACCGACCTCTACCCGACGCGGCACCAGACGCGGCGGCAAGCGGGGCGCTAGGCC
>JBBQCV010000361.1:0-2923 GCA_038319115.1 Burkholderiales bacterium
GATCACCTGTTCGATGATGCGGGTCCATTCGGCGCGCGAGTAGGGGTTGGCGATGCCGACCTCCGACAGGCTGCGCTCCATGCGCGCGAGGTGCCCCTCGAGGCGGAACGGCGCGCGCGAGTACACCGGCACCAGTTCGTAAATCCCGTCGCCGAAAATGAACCCCCGGTCGAGCACCGGTACTTGCGCTTCTTCCATCGGCATGAACTTGCCGTTCAGGAACACGGTCATGGCCACCTCGATTGTTGGTTGGTTGCGCGGCCCAGCGGGCCGGTCATGCGGACGCCGGCTGCGCCGACATTCGTGAAGGCTCCGTCGCCCGGTCCTTTGGGCCTGCGCGCCATGCTCACTTCATCCACAGCCTGAGTGTATCCCAGGCCCGCCCGAACACGCCCGCCACGCTGACCGACTCGAGCGCGACCACGGAATACTCACCGATCGGCTTGCCTTCGAGCGTCACGCGCATCATGCCGATCTTCTGCCCCTGGCTGATGGGGGCGACGAGCGGCTGCTGCGCGAGCAGTTCCGCCTTGACCTTGTCGGCCTGGCCTTTGGGCACGGTGATGTACATGTCGTCGGTGAACCCTGCCTTGACCTCGGGCGCGCTGCCTTTCCATACCTTGATCGACTTCACCGGCTGGGTCTTGTCGTAGAGCTTGACCGCATCGAAGAACTGGAACCCCCAGTTGAGCAGCTTCTGCGATTCCTGCGCGCGCGTCGATTCCGAGGTCGAACCCAGCAGCACCGACATCAGGCGCCGCGGCCCGCGCTTGGAGGATGCCACCAGGCAGTAGCCGGCCGCCTCCGTGTAGCCGGACTTCATGCCGTCCACCGACGGGTCGAGCCACAGCAGGCGGTTGCGGTTCATCTGGGTGATGTTGTTGTAGCGGTATTCCTTCATCGAGTAATAGGTGGCGTACTCGGCCGGGAAATCACGGATGAGCGCTGCGGCGAGCACATACATGTCGCGCGCCGAACTGTAATGCTGCGGGTTGGGCAGGCCGTTGGAATTCGTGAAATTGCTGTTCTTCATGCCCAGGCGCTGCGCCTCGCGGTTCATCATCTGCGCGAAAACTTCCTCATTGCCCGCCACCGCCTCGGCCAGCGCGATGCACGCGTCGTTGCCCGACTGCACGATCATGCCGCGAATGAGCTCATCGACCGTCACCGGGCGGTTGGCCTCGATGAACATGCGCGAACCGCTCGCCTTCCACGCCTTGTCCGACACCGGCACCGTCCTGTCGAGCGCGAGCTTTTTTTCCTTGAGCGCCTGGAACACGATGTAGGCGGTCATGATCTTGGTGAGCGAAGCGGGCTCGAAGCGTTCGTCGGGGCGGTCGTTCGCAAGGATCTGCCCACTGGAAATGTCGGCGAGGATGTACGCCTTGCCGATCACCGCCGGTGGGGTCTGCGCCTGCGCGGCGGGAAGCCCCGCGGCCAGGACCAAGGTAACTAAGAGGGAGACGACGGCACGCAGCATGGGAACCCTGGAGGAAATTGGTCGGAAAACAGGCAGCAATTAGAGTGGGCAGCAGAAACTGCGACCGGATACGCAGAACGAGCCCGGGCGGGCGGCCCGGATGGATTATCTGACCAGCAGGACGGGCTGCAGGTTCAACCCGGCGCGGATCCTCTCGGCCATCTGGCGCGCCTCGTCCTGCGAGGCGTACGGCCCGAGCTGCAGGCGAAACAGGCCGCCCTGCGCGTTGACCTGCACGGACTCGTTGAGCCAGGCAAGCTCACGGTACACGCGCACACGGAACGTCTCGGCATTATCTCGCATGGAGAACGCGCCCAGCTGCAGGTACACGCCGCGCGCATCGCTCGACACCGGCAGCGGCGGGGCCTCCTGCAGCACCCCCTGCGCGGGGGGCGGCGTGGCGCTGTCGAATGCCGCGTTTTGCATCTGCGCGGGCGCTGCGGGCGGCGCAGCTTGTATCTGCGCCGGCGGCGCGACAATCCGCCGGGGGGGCGGCACCACCAGCGCCTGCTGGCTGCCGTCGGCGGGCAGGCCGTCCACCTCGACCAGCGTGCTCCCCGCCTGCACATACCCCAGCTTGTACGCGGCGACATATGACAGGTCGATGATGCGCTCGGACAGGAATGGCCCGCGGTCGTTGATCCGCACCACCACGCTGCGGCCATTGGCGACGCTGGTGACGCGCACGTAGCTGGGGATGGGCAGCGTGGGATGCGCGGCGGTCATCGCGTACATGTCGTAGGTTTCGCCGCTGGAGGTTTTTTGCCCGTGATAACGGCGCCCGTACCAACTCCCCACGCCGCGCTGCCGAAAGCCGCTCACCAGCCGCACCGGCACGTAGTCCCGGCCGAACACCTGGTAAGGGTTGTTGGCAAACCGGTGCAGCGGTTCCGGGCGCGGTTGCGCATCGGCAATTCGGTCGAGAATCGGCGGGTTGTCGCCGGGACCGTCGTCCTTGTAATACTTGCCCGTGTTGGGCTGGCCGCGGCCGGAAGCCTGCGCGCCGGGCTCGCGCGACGCGGTCCGAGTCGGGCTGGAAGAGCAAGCCGCCAGCACCACCACAAGGGCGCCAAGCAACGCGAGTGTGAGCGGGCGGCGAGCGGCCGGCGCGATCATCATTTGGACGCCCTGGCGAACACCTCGCGCCCGTCGACGAGCGTGTGGCGCACCCGGCCGGTGAGTTCGTAGCCCATGAAAGGCGTGTTCTTGCCCTGGCTCCTGAGCGCTTCAGGGACCACGCGAAATGGCTCGGACGGGTCGAACACCACGATGTCGGCCGGCGCACCGGGCTCGAGCCGACCTGACTTCACTCCCAGCACGCGCGCCGCATCGATGGTGACCTTGGCCAGCGCCTTTGACAGCGGCACCTTCGCCTCGACCGCCCATTTCAGCGTCAACGGCAGCAGCAACTCCAGGCCCGTCGCGCCGACTTCGGATTCGCCG
>JBBQCV010000362.1:0-2908 GCA_038319115.1 Burkholderiales bacterium
AACTTGCCGATAGGCCGGCCGAACTGCACCCGCTCGTTGGCATAGGCGAGCGAAAATTCGAGCGTGCGCTCCAATGCCCCCGCCATCTGCACGCAGCGATGCAGCGCGCCGACGCGCGTCACGCGCTGCGCCGCGTCTGCAAGCGGTGCGCTGGCGACGACCGCTGCGCGTTCGAAATGCAGGTTCGCGCGCGGCTCGCCCGCGAGGTTCTTGTCCACGTCCGTTGCCGCGCTTTCGGTGCGCGCCAGAACGAGGGCCTCCCGCCCTGCGTCGCGGGCCACAAGGACCACGTGAGCGCATTCGTTGCCCCACGGCACGCGAGGCGCATCGCCGGAGAGTTTTCCCGCGGAGAGGGTGAAGCCTTCGGCGCCGGCCGGCGCCACCGTCAGCGGCCCATCGGGCACCTCGAGGCCGGCGGCAACGAGCAGCCGCCCGGCGAGCATGGTTTCGGCCAGCGGCACCGGTGCGGCGAGGTAAGCCGAGCGCCGCAGTGCGAACATGGCATCGCCAAACGAGAATCCCGCCCCGCCGGCCGCTTCGGGCAGCGCGGCGCGCGGCAGGCCCACTTCTTCGAGAGCGCCCCACAGGCCCGCCGGCCACTCGCCCGCCTCGGCCGATTCGCGCACGGCTTTCGCGCAGTGCGCTTCGAACACCCGGTCGACGGTTTTTTGCAGGTCGTCGCGCAACCCCGCGTCGGGTGCGCCGGAGGCGTCGCCCGCTGTCATCCCGGCGGCGCTCATCGCAATCCCAGCCCGCGGGCGATGATGCCGCGCAGGATCTCGCGCGTCCCGCCGCGGATGGTGAAGCCGGGCGCGCGCAGCATCGTCATGCCGAGCAGTTCCGGGTAGGTCGCCCCGCGCCCCAGCGTCGGCTCGGTCGGGATGAGCTGGCGGAACACTTCGGGGATCTCGCGCTCAAACGTCGTGCCGATGTCTTTCACGATGGCGGCCTCCACATTGGGTTGCGCGCCCTGCTGCAGCATCCCGGCCACCGAAATCGACATGCGCCGCAATGTGGCGAGGTGCGCCACGAACCGGCCGATCTCGTTGGCGGCGCGCGCATCGGGCTCGGGCCCGATCGCATCGATCGATTGCCTGAGCAGTTGGAACGTGCTCAGGAACCGGTCCGGCCCTGAGCGCTCGAAAGCGAGCTCGCCCGTGACCATCTTCCAGCCCATGCCCACGCCGCCCATGACCATGTCGTCGGCGACGAAGTAGTCGTCGAACACGACCTCGTTGAAATCGTGCCCGCCGTACAGGTTGTAGATGGGGCGTACCGTGACGCCCGGATGGGCCAGGTCGACGATGAACTGGGTCAGGCCGGCGTGGCGGTCCTCTTCCTTGGGTGCGGTGCGCACCAACGCAATGAGGTAGTGAGAGCGGTGCGCGTTGCTCGTCCACACCTTGGTGCCGCTCAGCTTCCAGCCGCCTTCGGCGCGGGTGGCGCGCGAGCGCACTGCGGCGAGGTCCGAGCCCGAGTCCGGCTCGCTCATGCCGATGCCGAAGAAACATTCGCCCGCCGCGATGCGCGGCAGGATCGTGGCCTTGGCGCGCTCGCTGCCGTTGCGCAGGATCTGGTGGCCGCTTTGCCGGTCGGCAATCCAGTGCGCCCCGACCGGCGCGCCACCGGCAAGCATCTCTTCGGTGACGACATAGCGCTCGAGTGCCGAGCGCCCGTGGCCGCCGTATTGTTTCGGCCATACCAGGCCGATCAGGCCGCGCTGGCCGCACTTGCGGCTGAAATCCGCGTCGAAGGTCGACCATGAATTGCGGCTCGGCGTGAACGCGCCGCCGCCGGCCTCGCCGGCGATGAATTCGCGCACCTCGCGGCGCAGTGCGTCCGCTTCCGGCGGCAGCCGGACCGGGTCGAAACGAAACTGGTGCATTGCCCCTCCTCGATGTGCGAGCCTTACCCGAGGCCCGGCGGCCAATATAGCCGAGACAACCGGGGTGCGGAAACGTAACATCGACGCCCACGACACCGGAGGCGGGCATGAGCGAGGCAGTGCTTTACGAACAGGACGGCGGGGTCGTGACCCTGACCCTCAACGAACCCGCGACGCGCAATGCGATTTCGCCCGCCATCGTCGAAGCGTTAGTGGCGCACATCGCGCGCATCAACGCCGACCTCACCGTGGGATGCGTGATCCTCACCGGCGCGGGTGATGGCTTCTCGTCTGGCGGCAACGTGAAACAGATGAAGGAACGCGCCGGCCTTTTCGCTGGCAGCCCGGCCGAAATCAGGCGCGGCTACCACCAGGGCATCCAGCGCATCCCGATGGCGCTGTATGGGCTGGAAGCCCCCTCCATCGCCGCGGTGAACGGCGCGGCCGTCGGCGCGGGCTGCGACCTCTCGACCATGTGCGACATCCGCATCGCCGGCCGCAGCGCGACGTTCGCGGAAAGCTTCCTGCGCGTCGGGCTGGTATCGGGCGACGGCGGCGCGTGGTTCCTGCCGCGCGCGGTTGGGATGTCGAAGGCGTATGAAATGACTTTTACGGGCGACTTCCTCGACGCCGAGGAGGCCGCGCGCATCGGGCTGGTGTCGCGCGTCGTCGATGACGACAAGCTGCTCGACGAGGCGCGCGCGCTGGCGCTGCGTATCGCAGCCCAGCCGGTGCATTCGCTGCGGCTCACCAAGCGCCTGCTGCGCGATTCGCAGCAGGTCAGCCTGCCGATCGCGCTGGAACTGGCCTCCTCGATGCAGGCGCTGGTGCAGCACACGCACGACCAGCACGAGGCAGTGGTGGCGTTTTCGGAGCGGCGCAAGCCGAAGTTCGAGCGCCGTTAGGCCCGGCAGTCCCGCCTCGCGGCCGTAGGACATTTTTCGCCGATGTCGGCGGCGCGGATCGCGCCGCGATTTACTTGGGGGCCGTTCCGACGGCTCCGTTGGCCGCGCCGAACCTGAA
>JBBQCV010000363.1:0-2905 GCA_038319115.1 Burkholderiales bacterium
GCTTGGCTCTCCTGCCAGCGGGCGTATCGGTACCGGTACATTTTCCACTTCCGGCCGGAAGCGCCGCGCCACGCCGCACAGGGCCATTTGGCTGATTGATTTAAGCGGGTGCGGGGCATAGCTTGGGTTTTACCCAAGCCCATGACCCGCGAAGAACTCCTCAGGATCCTGCCCCACGCGGCGGCGAAGGCCGACGTGTTCGCCGGCCCATTGCGCGACGCGATGGCCGAGTTCGCCATCGACACCCCGGCGCGGCAGGCCGCCTTCATCGCCCAGGTCGGGCACGAAAGCTCCCAACTCACCGCGGTCGAGGAGAATTTCAACTATCGCCCGCAGGCGATCCTCAACACGTTCAACACTGCGTCGCGCATGCGCTTCACGCCGCAGCAGGCCGAGGAATACGGCCACACCGCCGAGCACCCGGCGAACCAGCCCATGATCGCCAACGTCGCCTAGGCGGGGCGTGGCGGCAACGGCGATGCGGCCAGCGGCGACGGCTGGAAATATCGCGGCGCCGGCCTGATCCAGCTCACCTTCCGCGACAACCACGCAGCCTGCGCCGACCATTTCGGCGTGGCTTACGGCGACATCGGCGCGTGGCTGCGCACGCCCGAAGGCGCCGCGCGCTCGGCGGCGCGCTACTGGCGGCACCACGGCCTCAACGAGCTTGCCGACGCGGGCGATTTCCTGCGTATCACGATCCGCATCAATGGCGGCCTGCGCGGCCAGCCCGAGCGCATCGCGCTCTGGGGCGCCGCGCGCGGCGTCATGGGTCTTGCCTGAGCGCGAGGCCGGCCCGTGAGCTACCTCTCGCGCCTCGATGAGCTCCGCCGAGCGGAACTCTTCCGGCGCGCGGCGGACTTCGCGCAGGACTACGACCCCGGCCTGCCGACGATCGTGATCCTCCCCGGCGGCATGGGGTCGCGCCTGCAACGCAGCACCGCACCGTACGAGCCTGACCGCGCGCCGCGCATCGAAACGTTCTACGAACTGTGGGCGGATCTGCTGCCGATCCTCAAGGGCGAGCTGAAATCGCTTGCGCAAAACGAGTTCACCGAGGAGGCCGACCTCGTGCCCATCATTGCCGCGGGCGAACTGACCAACATCGTCAAGTCGTACAACGGCGTTTTCGAGTACTTCGCCGGCAAGGCCAACGTGGTCGGGCTGGGCTACGACTGGCGCCGCGCGCCGATCAAGGAATGCGGTTACGTGCGGGTGTTCCTGCAGCTCCTGGCTGAGCAGGTGAAGCTGCGCCATCCGGGCGCACAAGACCCGCGCCGCCGCCTCACGCTGTACGCGCACAGCCAGGGCGGCCTCGTGGCCAAGCTGTTCGTCGAGGCGCTCACGGCCGCCGGCGAAGCGCCGGCCGACTGGTTCGAGCGGCTGGTGACGTGCTGCACGCCTTTCTACGGCACCTACTCCCACTTCGCGCGCTACTACGTCGGTGAGCGCCTGCTGAACATCTTCACCGGCGGTGCCGACGCGGTGGCGCGCATCGTCGCCAGCTTCCAGGGCACCTACGTCCTGCTGCCCGCGCCGCCCGAAGTGCTGCGTCCGCGGCTGGCCGAATTCGGGCTGGCCCGCTACCCGGTGCGCGACCTCGACGACGAGCGCATCGAGCGCGATCCGTTCGACCGGGACCCCGCGGTAGCCGCGCGGTGGCGCCCGGAGGTTGCGCGCGCCCACCTCGTCATGGCGCGCAACCAGTTCGCGCTGCTCGACCGCCCGTTGCGTCCCGGCGTGCGCGAGAGGGTGTTCCACATCCGCAGCGATATCTTCGGCGATGCTGGCGGGCTCGACCTCGAGATGCGCTGGCGCGCGGTCGACGGCGCGCATTACGCCGCCGCGCAGGGCAGCCCGGTGAGCGATAACACGCTGCACGGCGGGCGCGGCGACGGGACGGTGCCGCTGTGGTCGGCGGCGCTCGCCGGGGCGCCGGCCGACCACGTCTTCGACCTCAAGGGGGTGCGCCACGGCGGCGCTGCCGAGCATCGCTGCTCGCTCTACATCCTGTGGCGCCTCATGCGCGGCCTCGAAGTGCCGCGCGGCCCGCACGTAGCAGAGTCCGATTTCGGCTACGCATCGCGCGAGCGCGTCAGCCGCATCGGCGAGCAGCTCGCCGCCGAACCGCCTGCGCAGGCCCGCGCGACGCTCGGAGCGCTGCCGGCCGATGAATACCGTGCGTTCGTCGATGCGCTGCGCCTGTCCGCCTAGGCAGGGCTCGCGGTGGCGGGACGCGCTCGCGTGGGCCGGTCTTGCGCTCCTGCTGGCGGCATGTCCCGGGAGGATGCACCTGCCGGTGGACGTGACTCCCGGGGAACTCTCACCGCCTTACGAGGTGAGCTTCGTCAACCAGACCGGCGTGCCGTTCGAGGTGCGCCCCTCGCGCGCCGGCGCCGATGCCGGGACGCCCAACGCCATCGTGCCTGCGGGCGGCACGTTTACCGCGCGGCTCCAGCTCCGGCGCTTCACGGTGGGGGCGGGCTCGGCGGTGCAGGGGGTGCGTGTGGTCGATGGCCCGTGGTTCGAGCAGTCGCCGCCCGACCAGGCCGAGATTGTTTTCGTGCAGGGCGATCCGCAGCCGGTGCTCATCGCGCTCGGCGATGCGTCGTGGTTTGCTGCCGAGGGCGTCGCGCCCCGCGCCCTGCTGGTTCCCTTGCGAACTTTCCCGGTCGGGCCGCTGTTCCCGCGCGGCCCGCCGGGCGGGCCCTGAGCGTTACGGCCGGTTGGTTGCCCCGTTTCGCGGGCCGAGGAAAAACCACAGGATCAGCCCGATCAGCGGCAGCAACACCACCAGCAGGATCCACAGCGCCTTCTTGCCGTTCGAGGCGCTGCTCTGGAAGATATTGATGATCGCCCAGATGTCGCCGGCGAGCACCAGCAGGCCGATGATGCTGTTCAGTCC
>JBBQCV010000364.1:0-2890 GCA_038319115.1 Burkholderiales bacterium
CCAGCCGCTGGCGCAGGCCGGTGGCCAGCGTCGGCGCCGAATACTGGTCGGTCAGCGCAATCAGCGGGCAGCGGTCCATCCATGCATGCGCCACTCCGTTGACCATGTTGGCCGCCCCCGGCCCGCGGGTGGACAGGCACACGCCGGGCGAACCGGTGATCTCGCCCCAGGTCGAAGCGAGCATCGCCCCGGCGACCTCCTGCTTCATGAGGATGAAGCGCATGCCTCGCTCCTGCGCGGCCTGCATCAGTTCGACCGATTCGCCGCCGGGATGACCGACGATGAACGGGGTGCCCATGTCCTTGAACGCCTGGGCGAGCACCTCAACGGTGGTCGGCATGTTCTTCCTCGCGTGCCTGCACTTCGTCCACCGGGGAGTCGATGTCGATGATGAGATTGAGGTACTTGTCCACGCTGACCCGCGCATCCGGCCCGACCACGACGGTGGATTCGCGTTCCTCGATGACCGCGGGACCCTGCAACGCCGCGCCCTCGGCAAGCGCATAGCGGCTGTACACCGGGCACGCCACGAAGCCCACGCCCGGAAAGTAGACCTGGCGTGTGCCCTTGCGCGCCTCGCCTTCGCCCGGCATCACACCCGCAAATTTGAGCCGGATGTCCGGCGCGGGACCCGAAACGCTCAGGCGCCAGGTCAATGCCTCAACCGGCACGCCAGCGATCCTGCGATCGAACAAGCGTTCGTAGGTGGCAAAGAACGACGCTTCGATCGCGCCGACCGATTCCGGCCGCAGACGCCCGGCGGGCATCGGCACGCTGACCTCGAAGCCCTGGCCGGCATAGCGCATGTCGGCGTGCCGGCGTACCTCGACTTGCGTGACACCGGCTTCGGCCAGCACGCGGCGGCCCTCCTCTTCCATTTCGTCGAACAGCCGGTTGAGGTGCGCCCAGTCGATTTCGCCCAGCCGGGACACGTAGCTGCGCACGAAGTCGATCGCCGAAGGCGCGACGAGGAACCCGAGCGCCGACATCACCCCCGCCCCGAGCGGGCACACGATGCGGCGCAGCTTGAGCAGCTTGGCGAGGCCGTAGGCATGTACCGGCCCGGCGCCGCCGAACGCGATCATCGTGTAGCGGCGCGGATCGCGTCCCTTCTCGGCGATATACATGCGCGTCGCCGCCGCCATGTTCTCGTTGACGAAGCTGTGGATGCCAGCGGCGGCCGCGGTCACGTCGAGGCCTAGCGGCGTGCCGACGACCCGCGCCATAGCGGCGCGCACCGCATCGAGGTCGAGCTTCATTTCGCCGCCGAGGAAGTAGTCCGGCGAGAGGTACCCCAGCAGCAGGTCCGCATCGGTCACCGCCGGCTCGGTTCCGCCGCGCCGGTAACAGACTGGGCCGGGCTCCGATCCTGCGCTTTCCGGACCGACCTTCAGCAACCCCATGCGATCCACGTGCGCAAGCGAACCGCCGCCTGCGCCGATCTCGATCAGGTCGATCACCGGCACCTTGAGCGGGAAGCCCGACCCCTTACGAAAGCGCCGCACGCGAGCCGCCTCGAACTGGTGCGCGTGCTCGGGCCGGCCCTCGTCGATCAGGCAGATCTTGGCCGTCGTGCCACCCATGTCGAACGAGATGACATGGTCCTCGCCGATGAGCTTGCTATAGAACGTGGCACCCATCGCTCCCGCCGCCGGGCCGGACTCGATCAGGCGGATCGGGAACTGCTGCGCCGCCTGGATGGTGGTGATGCCGCCGCCCGAGAGCATTACATACAGCGTGCCGTTGAGTCCCATCTCGCGCAGGCGGGTTTCGAGGCGTGCCAGGTAGTCGCGCATCAGGGGCAGCACATAGGCATTGGCCACCGCAGTGCTTGCACGCTCGTACTCGCGAATCTCGGGGGCGACTTCGGAAGAAATGCACATCGGCAGGCCGGGTGCGACCTCCTGCAGCACCTCGCGCGCGAGGCGCTCGTGGCTGTCGTTGCGATAGCTGTGGAGAAAACACACCGCGACCGCCTCCACGCCCTCGCGCAACAGCTTCTGCGCAGCCGCGCGCAAATCCTCGCGCGACAAGGGCCTGAGCACCCGACCTTCGGCGTCGATGCGCTCGTCGACCTCGACGCGCAGGTAGCGCGGGGCCAGAGGCTCGGGCCGCTCGAGGAACAGGTCGTAGAGGTCGTAGCGGATCTCGCCGCCCATCTCGAGCGAGTCGCGGAAGCCCTTGGTCGTGATCAACCCTACTCGGGCACCTTTGCGTTCGATCACGGTGTTGGTCACGAGCGTCGTGCCGTGCACGATGCTGTCCACCGCGCCGATCGTCGTGCCCGCTTCTGACAGCAGCCGTTCGGTGCCCTCGATGATCGCCAGGCTCGGGTCGCCCGGCGTGGTCAGCCGTTTGCCGGTGAAGATGAGGTCCCTCGCTTCGTCGACCAGGACGAAGTCGGTAAACGTACCGCCGACATCCACGCCGATGCGCGTTGTCTTGCCCGGCGGGTGGCTCATGGCTTGAATCCGTATTCGGTGCTCGCGGCTTCCTCGCTCACGTAGCCGTTGCGCACGTCGGCGCGAACCGCTTCCGGATCGCGCTTCGACGGATCGCCGTACCCGCCTCCGCCGCTGAACCGCATCGACAATCGCTCGCCCGGAGCAAGCAGGCTGCGCGACTTCTGGTGCGGGTGCGTTCCGTCGGACAGCGTGATCGACACCAGCGCCCCCTCTTTGCCGCCGAACAGCCCGCGCGGCGGGTATTTCTGGCGGTCCGAAAGCAGCGACAGCCTCACCGGCTCGGGCGACACCACTTCGACCTCGATATCCTGGCCCAAACCGCCACGATACTGGCCGGCGCCGCCGGAGTCGGCGTGGATTTCGTAGCGCTCGACGCGCAGCGGGAAGGCCATCTCCAGCACCTCCACCGGCGTGTTCATGGTGTT
>JBBQCV010000365.1:0-2888 GCA_038319115.1 Burkholderiales bacterium
CATAGCGGTCCATGAGCGGCGCCCACAGGAACTTGTACGTGTAGGGCTGGCCGACGAGGGCGAACCAGCCGATGGTCTTCAGGTCGACCCCGTCGACGGTGAGCCACGCCTGCAGCGTGCCAGCGGTCAGCGCCAGCGGCAGGCCCGACGAGAAGCCCAGGAGCAGGAGGAGGAGGATCTTCCGGCTGCGGAAGACGAGGAGGGTATCCGCGAAGGCCATGGGCTGAGCGATTCTAACCGCGGTGCCGCAGCCTCTCAGTGCGCGCGCCCACGTTCCGCCGCTGCGGCCGGTCGTGCCGTTGCGCTAATCGCCACTCGAACTGCAACCAAACCTGGCGCCTTGGCCGTGGGCGCGCACCTTGCTTAAGGGCGCAAAACTCGGTAGCCTCCGTATTCATTGCGCGGCGCATCAACCGAGCCGTAAAAGAGCCGAAAATTGCCGCCCGCGCCGTCCGAAACGCCAGCCACAAAGGCACACTCCATGACCACAGATACCCAAGTATCCAAAGAAAAACTCGTCGCCGACCTCAAGGTGCTGATCGGTGACACCGAAGAACTGCTCAAGGCCACGGCCGGCCAGGCCGGCGAGAAAATCGCCATCGCGCGCGAGCGCATCCAGTCCTCGCTGGCGGTCTACAAGGACAAGCTGTACGACGCCGAGCAGGCGATGCTGGAGCGCACCAAGGAGGCCGCGCGCGCCACCGACGAGTACGTGCACGAGCACCCGTGGCAGGCCGTGGGCGTGGCCGCAGGCATCGGGTTCCTCGTCGGCATGCTGATCGCGCGCCGCTGATCATTCGCGGCGGGTGGACGTTGCTGTGGCACTAGGAGCGCCGCGCGAGGGCGCGTCCGCGCGCGCGCCTGCGCCGGCCTCGTCGGTCAGCGGCGCGCTGCGCACGCTTTTGTCGGTAGCGCAAACCCGTGTCCGCCTGGCCGCCAACGAGATCGAGGAGCAGGGTCTGCGCCTGCTCGAAGTCGCGTTGTGGGCGGGTGCGGCGCTGCTCATGCTGTCCATCGGGCTGGGATTCGCGGCGTTTTTCGTGGTGCTGCTGTTCTGGGACACCCATCGTGTCGTTGCCGTCGCACTCGTCGCCGCGGCGTTCCTCGGCGCAGGTGTGGGCGGCGTGCTGATGGCGCGCGCCAGCTTCGCGTCACGGCCCGCGTTCCTCTCCGCGACGCTGGCCGAACTCAGGAAGGACCGCGAACGCGTCGCAGGCCGCCAGGGCGCGGAACGCACGTGATACGCGAAAGGCTCCTCGGCGTGCGCGAGCGGCGCGCGCAGCTCGTCGAACGCATCGCCACCCAGCGCGGGGAGGTATTTCGGATCGTCGAAAAGCTCGACCGGGCGGCGGGCTGGCTCGATCGCGTGCGCTCGATCGGCCGCCGGGTTCTTGCGCATCCATTGCTCATCGCCGGGGGCGTCGTGCTGCTGGTGGCGCTGCGCCCGCGCAAGGTCGGCCGCCTGCTGGTGACCGCGTATTCGCTATGGCGGGGCTGGCGCACGCTGCGCGCCGGGTTCGACGGGTTCCTCCCTGCGCGTGCCGGCCCGCGCACCCCCTACTGAGAAAGCGTAATGGCCTTTCCGCCCAAAGTCGTACGCAGTGCGTGGGATCTTGCCGAACGGGAGCGGCGCGCATTGCTCTCCGAGATGGTGCAGGTGCGCGGCCTCATGCCGCTGCTCATGAAACCGCGCAACAAGCAGAAGTGGAGCGATGCGGACTTGCGCGAGCTGCACATCCACCTCAAGCGCCTGACCAAGCTCTCGCCGTATGTCGTGGTGTTCGTCATGCCCGGCGGCTTTGCGATGCTGCCGGTGCTCGCCTGGTGGCTCGACCGGCGCCGCCAGCGCAACCGCGTGCCGCCGCCGGCGGGCAACCTGCCTCCGGGCACCGCACCGGGTGCGCCCGCACCCTGAGGGTTCAACTACGGCGGGAATGGGGCCGGTTGATGCGCGCAGCGCGCAGCCTCGCGCAATCCCGGATCTACGCCTGCACGGCCCAGTCGTAGTCGATGATCAGCGGCGCGTGGTCGGAAAAGCGCTTGGCTTTGTAGATCGACTCCCGCCGTGCCGCGCCCGCCAGGCCCGGTGTGGCGATGTGGTAGTCGATGCGCCAGCCGACGTTCTTGTTCCACGAGTCGCCACGGTTGGACCACCACGTGTACTGGTCAGGCTTGTCGTTCAGGCGCCGGAACACGTCGACAAAGCCGATCCCGTCAAACACGTGGGAGATCCATTCGCGCTCCTCCGGGAGGAAGCCGGAATTCTTGCGATTGGAGCGCCAGTTGCGCAGGTCGATCTCCTTGTGCGCGATATTCCAGTCGCCGCACAGCACCACTTCGCGCCCGCAGGCCACCAGCGATTGCAGGTGCGGCTTGACCGCATCGAGGAAGCGGAACTTGGCGAGTTGCCGCTCGGGTGAGCTCGCTCCTGAGGGAAAGTACACCGAGATGACCGCGAGGTTGCCGAAGCGGGCTTCCACGTAGCGGCCCTCATTGTCGAATTCGGGGCAGCCGAAGCCGCGGTGGATGCTGTCCGGCTTGGCGCGGCTGTAGATGCCCACCCCGCTGTAGCCGCGCTTGTCGGCGAACGAGAAGGCTGCATGGTAATTCTTCGGCGCCACGATGGCGGGCTCGAGATCGGCCTCGTGCGCCTTCATTTCCTGCATGCACACGAAGTCGGCGCGCTGCGCCGGGAGCCACTGGTAGAACCCCTTGCGGGCCGCCGAACGGATGCCGTTGACGTTGACGCTGACAACTCTCATGTCCAAGCAGGGGCTCCGCCCCCGCACCCCCGTCCGATTTGTGACACGAAAAACCCCGGGTTGTCTATGCAGGGGCTCCGCCCGCGCACCCCCGTCCGATCAGTACTAGCTGGTGGAGGGGAAGCT
>JBBQCV010000366.1:0-2875 GCA_038319115.1 Burkholderiales bacterium
TACGCAGCGTTCGAAGGACGGGCGCCGATGGTCCGATTCCTGCTCGAGCAGCGAGCCGACAAAAACGCCGTTGCACCCAACGAATTCACTCCGTTGATGCTGGCGGTTAGAAACGGCCATGAAGAGGCCGCCCGGGCACTCCTGCATGGTGACCCCGACGTGAATTACCGTACCAGCGGCAGTGGGGATTCGGCGCTCAAGCTGGCCATGCAAAAAGGCTATGCGCCGGTGGTGGACCTGCTCAAACGGGCAGGCGCGGTAGAGTAAGCGCGGCAGGGCTGCCACAGAGCGCGCCGGGAGGTCGGCAAGGGCTCCGAAGCCGACGCCGCTTGGCAGAATTCGGGACCTCGATCGAACGGCTCTAATGGCTCAGGATAGACAAATTCACTATTTAACATAATACACATTGTGTCCATTACCGTCGGATCCGAACATAATGGATCCGACCATCGTGAAGCCGCTGCCGTCCAGCGCAGCCGACTACGCGAACCCTGCAAGGATCAGTTCAGGCGACCCGCGGGGGGGATCGGCAGGCGCGCGATCGGAATGCCTTCGTCGACGAGTTCGTCGTGCTCGGCCTGGCTGGCGATGCCGCGAATGGCGCGCGCCGGCGTTTCCTCGTAATGGATCCGCCGCGCCTCTTCGGGAAACCGGTTGCCGACGTCTTCGCTGCGGGTGAGCAGTTCGTCCACCATCCTTGAGTACAACATCTGCGCAAGGGCCATGGGATCGGGCTGCTCGACCTTGGCAGGAACCGGCGGCTTTTCCACCGCGCCCATGTTGATGCGCGTTGCCGACGGCAGTCTTTCGATGCCGCTGTCATCGCACGATGGGCAGTTCAGGATGCGACGCTCTTTTTGCGAAGTAAAGTCGTCGGCCGATGCGAACCAGCCTTCGAACCGGTGGCCCGCGCTGCATTTGAGGTCGAAAACGATCATGCAGGAAGTGTAACCGACGCCCCCGTCCCTGCCCGGCCGGACAGCGGCATTTCGCATCGCGCGCCGGATTCGGCGGTCGCAAGTTGCTTTCGCGGCGCTCCCGCAGGGCGCATTACAATCACCGCCATGCTCGCCGATCGCATCGAAGGCAAATGGATTGACCTGTTTGCCGAAGTCTTCGCCCGTTGCAAGGTCGGCCCGGGTGATGCGTGCGCAATCCTGTCCGAAACACAGTCGCGCACGCTCAACGTCCAGCTCGCCGAGCTCGCCCTGCTCCGCCTCAAGGCGCGCCCCTTCCATGTCATCGTGCCCACGCCGCCGCAATCGGCGCCGGTGCCGATCCGCTCCACTGGCGCGTCGGCCGCGCTCGATGGCCTTGGCCCGGTCCTCGCGGCGCTGGCCGGCTCGGTGTTCGTCGCCGATTGCACGGTCGAAGGCCTTATGCACGCGGCCGAACTCCCCGCCATCCTAAAGGGCGGCGCGCGGGTGCTGTATATCTCCGACGAGCATCCGGAGGCGCTCGAGCGCCTCGCACCCTCCCCGGCCGACGAGGAGAAGGTGAGGGCGGCCATGCGCCTGATGCGCGCCGCAACGGACATGCAGGTGACTTCGGCAGCCGGCACCGCGTTGTCGATTGCGCTGGAGGGCGCCCGGGTGGGTGGCGTATGGGGCTATACGGAAAAGCCGGGCACCCTTTCGCATTGGCCGGGCGGGCTGTGCCTGGCGTTCCCCAAGGCGGGTAGCGTCAACGGCACGCTGGTCCTCGCGCCGGGCGACCTCAACCTGACCTTCAAGCGCTATGTCGAGTCGCCGATCAGGCTCGGGGTGGAGGCCGATTTCGTGACTGCGATCGAAGGTTCCGGACTCGACGCCGAACTCATGCGCGAGTACTTCGCCGCCTGGGGCGACCGCGAGGCGTATGGCGTCTCCCATGTGGGCTGGGGAATGAATCCGAAGGCACGCTGGGAAGCCCTTGCCCTGTACGACAAGCGCGACTGCAACGGTACCGAGCAGCGGGCCTTCGCCGGCAATTTCCTTTATTCCACGGGCGCCAACGAAGTGGCCGGACGCCATACGCTGGGGCATTTCGACTTGCCGTTGCGTAAATGCAGCATTGCGCTGGATGGCCGCGTGGTGGTCAAGGGCGGCGT
Organism: Burkholderiales bacterium; assembly: GCA_038319115.1. Lineage (GTDB taxonomy): Bacteria > Pseudomonadota > Gammaproteobacteria > Burkholderiales > SG8-39 > SZAS-79. Next base: position 2,090 of record JBBQCV010000366.1, read on the forward strand.
CCTCCAAGGGGATCTTGCATGACCGCACTGGTTTTCCTGCATGGCATCGGCGGCGGGCGCGCGGCGTGGGAACGCCAACTGCCGTTCTTCGCCTCGCGTGGATACGCCACCCTCGCCTGGGACGCGCCGGGCTATGGCGGCACCCCAGTGGTCGAGCCCTATTCGTTTGCCAAGGTCGCGGCGGCCCTCGAAGCGGCTATCGCCCCGTTGGCCGGTGAGCGCATCGTGGCCGTCGGGCACAGCATGGGCGGCATGATCGCGCAGGAGGCCTACGCCCTCTTCCCGCAGAAATTCGCCGCGCTGGCGCTGACCTTTACCAGCGCCGCGTTTGCGGGCACCGGCAGCGATTTCGCACGGCAGTTCATCGACGCGCGCATCAGGCCGCTCGACCTTGGGCGCACGATGGCCGAAATCTCCGCGCGCCTCATGTCGACGATGCACGGGGGTGCTTCCGACCCGGGCGGGTTGCAGCTCGCAGCGCAGGTGATGGCTTCGGTGCCGCCAGACACCTACCGCAAGGCGGTCGCCATGTTGACCACGTTCAACCGGCGCGATGACCTCGCGCAGATCGCGGTGCCCACGCTGGTGATGTCGGGTAGCGATGACCTCGTGGCGCCGGCGCCGATGATGGAGCGCATGGCGCATAAGATTCCCGGCGCCGAGTACGTCAGCCTTCCCGGCTGCGGGCACCTTGGCCCGATGGACCAGCCCGCCGCCTTCAACCACGCGCTGCTCGAATTCCTGCAGCGCCACGGCCTCTGACAGTGACCCCATGGCGACCGATCC
>JBBQCV010000367.1:0-2850 GCA_038319115.1 Burkholderiales bacterium
GGATGCGGCAGACATGCTCGTTCAGCACGTCGGCAAGAAGGAAGGCGGCGTGGACCGGCTCAAAGGCAAGAAGATCGCGCTCGTCTATCACGACTCGCCTTACGGCAAGGAGCCGATTACGCTCCTGCAGGAGCGGGCCAAGATGCACGGCTACGAGCTGCTGCTGCTGCCGGTGACCCACCCGGGCGTGGAGCAGAAGGCCACCTGGCTGCAGGTCCGCCAGCAGCGGCCGGACTACGTGTTCCTGTGGGGATGGGGGGTGATGAACTCCACCGCCATCAAGGAAGCCGTGGCGACGGGCTACCCGCGCGAGAAGATGTACGGCGTGTGGTGGGCGGGTGCAGAGCCCGACGTTACGCCCGCAGGCGACGGCGCCAAGGGCTACAACTCGCTCGTGTTCCTCGCCCCGGCGGGCCAGGGCTCGGTGCACAAGGACATGATCAAGTATGTCTACGACAAGGGGCAGGGCACCGGCAAGAAGGAGGAGATCGGTGAGGTACTTTATAACCGGGGCCTCGTTTCCGCGATGATGGGAATCGAAGCGGTCAAGCGGGCGCAGATCAAGTACGGCAAAAAGCCGCTCAAGGGCGAGGAAGTGCGCTGGGGCCTGGAAAACCTCGCCATCGACGCGGGCGCGATCAAGAAGCTCGGCTTTGAGGGCTTCATGACGCCGTTGTCGACCTCCTGCGCCGATCACGAAGGTGCGCGCAGCGGTAACGTGCAAACGTGGGACGGCAAGAAGTGGCACTCGAGTTCAGCCGCCTACGAGGCCGACATGCAGATCATCAAGCCCTTGATCCGCGCATCGGCCGCCAAGTACGCGACGGAGAAGAAGATCACGCCAAGGGACTGCGCCAAGGAGCAATAGGGCAGCCCCGCCGCTTCCGGGCGCTGTCCGGAGGCGGCTTTTGCAGCCGTCCCGCGCCGTGCGCGTGCGGGGTCGCCGCAAAAGCTGGAGCAGATTGGTGGTGCGTTCGGCGCACGCGCCGGCCACCAGGCCAGAGTGCAGCAAATCAACACTGGAGAGCACGCCGATGAGCCAGCCCCTGCTGAGCGTCAATGGCATCGAGGTCATCTACAACCATGTCATCCTGGTGCTCAAGGGCGTCTCGCTGTCGGTCGCGGAAGGCAGGATCGTCGCCTTGCTGGGCGGCAACGGCGCGGGCAAGACGACCACCCTGCGCGCCGTGTCGAACCTGCTCAAGGGCGAACGCGGCGAGGTAACCAAAGGCTATGTCGAGTACAAAGGCGAGCGCATCGACCGCCTGACCCCCGCCGACCTCGTCAAGCGCGGCGTGATCCAGGTGATGGAGGGCCGCCACTGCTTCCAGCACCTGTCGATCGAGGAGAACCTCCTCACCGGCGCGTACACAAGCGCTGCGGGGCGGGCCGGCATCCTGCAGGACCTGGAAAAGGTCTATGCCTATTTTCCGCGCCTCAAAGAGCGCCGCGATTCGCAGTCCGGATACACCTCAGGGGGCGAGCAGCAGATGACGGCCATCGGCCGGGCGCTCATGGCGCGCCCGCGCATGATCCTCCTCGACGAGCCTTCGATGGGCCTCGCGCCGCAGCTGGTGGAAGAGATCTTCGGCATCGTAAAGGCACTGAACGAGAAGGAGGGTGTGAGCTTCCTGCTGGCCGAGCAGAACACCAACATTGCCCTCAAGATCGCCGATTACGGCTACATCCTTGAGAACGGGCGCGTGGTCATGGACGGCGACAGCCGCCAGCTGGCAGAGAACGAGGACGTGAAGGAGTTCTATCTCGGCTTCTCTTCCGGCGGGCGCAAGAGCTTTCGCGACGTGAAGTCCTACCGCCGTCGCAAGCGCTGGCTGTAATTCGGTGACGGCGCCTTATTTCGACAAGCTGGAGACGCGGCCCGCAGCCGAGCGCGAGGCCGCCCTCCTGGCGGCGCTGCCCGCGCAGATAGCGCATGCAAAGAACAACGCACCGGGCTTCGGCCGCATCTTGCGGGATTTCGAACCTGCGGCTGTGACCTCGCGCGAAGCGCTCGCGCGGCTGCCGGTTACGCGCAAGTCCGAACTGGTCGAGCTGCAGAAATTGGGCCCGCCGCTGGGCGGCCTGAATGCCACGCCAATTGCGCGCCTGTCCAAGCTGTTCGTGTCGCCCGGGCCGATCTACGAACCCGAAGGCGCGACCCACGACTGGTGGCGCTCGGCGCGCGGCCTGTTCGCGGCGGGGTTTCGCGCCGGCGACCTCGTCATCAACACCTTCTCCTACCATTTCACCCCGGCCGGCTCGATGATCGAAAGCGGTGCGATCGCGCTGGGCTGCACGGTGGTGCCGACCGGCACGGGCCAGACCGAGATGCAGGCGGCGGCGATCGCCGACCTGTCGATCTGCGGCTACATCGGCACGCCCTCGTTCCTCAAGCTCATCGTCGACAAAGCCGACGAGCTGAAGGCCGACATCTCCAGTCTCAGGAAAGCGATCGTCGGGGCCGAGTACCTGCCGCCGGCGCTGCGCGCGGCCATGCAGGCGCGCGGAATCACGGTGCTGCAATGCTATGCAAGCGCCGATCTCGGCCTCATCGCGTACGAATCGATGGCCGCGGACGCCAGCGTGAACGAAGGCATGATCCTCGAGGAGGGCCTGCTGCTCGAGATCGTGCGCCCGGGCACGGGCGACCCGGTCGCGCCGGGCGAGGTGGGCGAGGTCGTCATCACCACGTTCAACCAGGATTACCCGCTGGTGCGCTTCGGCACCGGCGACCTGTCCGCGCTGCTCGAAGGCCCCAGCCCCTGCGGACGCACCAACGTGCGCATCAAAGGGTGGCTCGGCCGCGCGGACCAGAGCACCAAGGTGCGTGCGATGTTCGTCACCGCCAAG
>JBBQCV010000368.1:0-2843 GCA_038319115.1 Burkholderiales bacterium
GCAGGTGGCGGCCCATGAGCAGGTTGAACTTCTGGTCGGTGCCGCCGAGTTCCAGATCGCTTTTCAAAGCCACCGAGTCGTAGCCCTGCATCAAGGGGTACAAAAACTCATGCACGCGCCGCGAAACTGCGCCTGCAGCGCCTCGCTGACCGCGAGAAAGAGGCACAGGGCTACAAGCGGGCGCTTCACGGCTATGGTTTGGCAGGCGCAGCCGGCGCCGCGGGCCGCGTTTCAGAGGGAGCCACCGGCGGATTAATCGCGGGCGGGCGTGCCTCCGCATCCTGGCCTTCCTTGAGCTTCACGAGCAACCGGAGGGCCTCGCGATAACGCGGCGTTTCCTCGAGTGCCATCAGCGTGTGCCGGCGCGCCTCGACGTTCTCGTCGCGCTCATGGAGCAACCGTCCGAGTTGAAAATGCGCATCGGCCCGCTCGGGCACATCGAGTTCCAGCAGGGTCTTCCATGCGACCACTGCGGTCGAAACGTCGCCGGTCGCGGAACTGGCCTCGGCCAGATATCGATACGGCGGTGCCACCAATGGATTCACCCGCAGGTAGCGGTCGGCGTTTTGCGCCACCGTGCTCCACTCCTTCTCGCTGGCCGCTATCTCCATCAGTCGCTGATACGCGTCCGTCGCCTCGTCATCGACGGCGACCCATTTCTTCAGCCACGCCTTCTCGCCTTCCTTGTCGCCCGAACCGCGCATCGCCTCGACGAGCATGCGATAAGCGGAGTCGCTGCCCTTTTGTCCCGGGTAAAGCTCCAGCAGCCGCAGCAACGGCCCCTTCGCCTGCTGCCACGCCTTCATGTCGAGCAGTTGCTGCGCGCGATGCCGCAGGAGCCAGAAATTATCCGGATGCTTCGATTCCCATACGAGCAGATCGAGGGCGTTGTCCGGCAGCAGGATTTCAGGATCCGGTTTGTCCCAATTCAGGGCCGGCGCGAGTTGGTTCGCCTGCTCGCGGGCATAGGCGGCAAAATCCTTCTCCAGCGTGGCGAGCGGAGCGGTGTGTTTGGCCAAAGCCGTATTGATTTCCGTTCCCTCGCGTAAATCCCGCAAAACCCGGCGCAGACTCTCGATGCCGTATTGATTGATGATGTACTGCACGACGTACGCGGACTGCAGGTAGGCAAACTGGAGGTGCCGCGGGGTCTTCGGGGACAGAAACGCCGCGCTGAGCTTGCCCACGGGCACAAGGTCCTCGCCCAGCATCATCGCCCGGTAGGTCGGATCGAGCCGCATGCCCCAAGCCGGGTCCGCCTGCCATTCCTCATACACCGAAATCCCTTCGCTCAACCAGCGCGGCATTTTGTTCTTCGTCATCTGCAGCGTGACGACATGGCAGAATTCGTGCCAGAGCACGGACTCCCAATTCGTCGGCGTACTGCGGGTGGCGGGGCTGTTCGCGGTCACGACCCGGCCAAAACAGACCCCGAGAAACCCAGGCACGTCGGGCAGCCCGAAGGTCCGGACCGCAAAGTCCTTCTCGTCGGCGAAGATTTCCACGATCGTCGGCTGCGCGAGCTCGACCTTGTACTTCGTCACCAACTCCAGCTTCGCCTTCCGCAGGAGCGCGAGCACGCGGGGGCCGTAGATGGCCACTTCCGGCGCCGCCATTCGCACGACAAAATCCTCGGTGGTGATGGCGGCATACTTCGCCATCGTGTCGCGCAGAGTCACGAGGTTGTAGGCTTCGACGTCGTAGTCGTCGCGCTCATGCACGGCCTGCGCGAGCGCCCAGCCCTCGGCTTCTTCGCCGAGCCGCAGGAGATCGTTCGCAAGCTGCGCCATGGCTGGCTGGTAACTGGGGTCAAATTCCCGCGCCTGCCGCTGATAAGCCGCACCCTCGGCGAACCGGTATTTCGCGGAGAGCTTTTCCCCGATCACGAAATCGACGCGGGGATTGCGCGACCAGGTGCTCAGCGCCGTGTCCCGCGCCGCCTTTTCGGCTGCCGGGTCATTCTTGAGATGGGCAATGACGGCGCGGTAAGCCCACGCTTCCGGCTGGGTCGGGTTCACCAGCACGGCGGCCTCGAGGATGGTGTTCGCGGCCTCGTAATCTTCCGCGTCGATGTGGTGGTTCGCGAGCTGAAGCATGCTCGGAACATGCCGCGGGTTGATCTTCAACGCGGCCCGTAGCGAGGCCAGTGCCAGCTCGCGATCACTGCCGGCGTAGGCGCGGCCACGTCCGTAAAGCAAATCCGGGTCATCCGGCACCGTCTTCAATCCTTCCTCGAAGACTTTCGCGGCCAGCGCGAAATCGTGCTTGTCGAGGGCAAGTTCACCGCGCGCGAGGTAGACCTCGCGGTATTTTGGATCGAGCTTCTGCGCCGCGCCAAAAAGTTTATCGAGCACGTCCTTCGGATCGGCCCCGATCGCCAGCGCGGTCCGGCCGAATACCACCATGTCCGGCGGCGAACGATAGCTCCACGCGCTCGACTGCACGAGGCGGCGAATTTCATCGAGCCGTTTGGCCGCGTCCTCGGGGTGGCCATTGGCAAGCGCAACGTCCCGGGACAGCCAGCGCACCCGGATGCTCTGCGTGTCGCGGCTGAGCGCGGCATTCATCGCCACGAAAGCGTCGACGTTGTGGCCGAGCGCCAGTTGGGCCTGCACGAGCAGAATGGATGCCTCCGTATTGGCGGGAATCGCGGCGAGCACCGCCGAGGCGGCATCAATCACTTCCTCGTACTTGCCCACGAGCAGATTGCGTTCGAGCGGGGCCAGGTCTGCGGCGCGGGCCACGAGGCACAGCATGAAGCTGAGACCCAAGCCAAGGGATCGAATCAACCGGCCCCAGGGATAATGCCCCGGTTCAGGGCAGGTCGCTCGTGGATGGCCAGT
>JBBQCV010000369.1:0-2811 GCA_038319115.1 Burkholderiales bacterium
GAACGCCATCCCCATCGGCCACAAGGTGTCGCTGCGTGACTACAAGAAGGGCGACACGGTGATCAAGTACGGCGTCGACATCGGCAAGGTCGTTGCGCCGATCTCCAAGGGCGCCCACGCCCACGTCCACAACATCAAAACCAAGCGCTGGTAACCGCGGCTGGCAAGGAGCGAATCGACATGGCACTGAACCTGAAAAAAGCCACCTTCTGGGGCTACAAGCGCGAGAACGGCCGCATCGGCGTGCGCAATCACGTGATCATCCTGCCGGTGGACGACCTGTCCAATGCCGCCTGCGAGGCGGTGGCGCACAACATCAAGGGCGCGATGGCGATCCCACACCCCTACGGCCGCCTGCAGTTCGGCGCCGACCTCGATCTCCATTTCAGTACGCTGATCGGCACGGGGTCGAACCCCAACGTCGCGGCGGTGGTGGTGATCGGGATCGAAGACGGCTGGGCGAAGAAGATCGCCGACGGCATTGCCGCCACAGGCAAGCCGGTGTCGTTCTTCGGCATCGAGCAGCACGGCGACCACGACACCATCATGCGCGCCTCCAAGGTGGCCAAGGAATACGTGCAGTGGGCCTCCGAACTGCGGCGGGTGGAGCGCCCGCTGAAGGACCTGTGGATTTCCACCAAGTGCGGCGAATCCGACACGACCTCAGGCTGCGGCGCAAACCCCACGGTGGGCAACGCGTTCGACAAGCTCTACCCGCACAAGACCACACTCGTGTTCGGCGAGACCACCGAGCTCACGGGCGGGGAGCACCTCGTCGCGGCGCGCTGCCGCACGGATGCGGTGAGGAAGAAGTTCCAGTTCATGTTCGACCGCTACCAGGCGATCATCGACAAGCACAAGACCAGCGACCTGTCTGACTCGCAGCCGACCAAGGGCAACATCGCCGGCGGCCTCACGACGATCGAGGAAAAGGCGCTCGGGAACATCCAGAAGATCGGCAAGAAGTGCATGGTCGACGGCGTACTCGACAAGGCCGAGAAGCCGACCGGGCCGGGACTGTGGTTCATGGACTCCTCCTCGGCCGCGGCCGAGATGGTGACCTTGTGCGCGGCATCGGGCTACACGGTGCATTTCTTCCCCACGGGACAGGGCAACGTGGTGGGCAACCCGATCCTTCCGGTGATCAAGATCTGCGCCAATCCGCGCACGGTGCGCACGATGTCGGAGCACATCGACGTCGACGTCTCCGGGCTGCTCAGAAAGGAAATGACGCCCGACCAGGCCGGGGACACGCTGCTGGAATGCATGTTCCGCACCGCCAACGGCCGGCTGACCGCCGCGGAAGCGCTGGGCCAGCGGCAGTTCGTCCTCACGCGACTGTACGAATCGGCCTAGGCCGGTGGCGGGCCTGCGCGGCGCCGATATCCTTGCCCGCGCGCTGGCGCGGGCAGGGGTGAAGCATCTGTTTTCGCTCTCCGGCAACCAGGTGATGCCGGTCTACGATGCGAGCATCGATGCCGGGCAGGTGATCCATCATGTGCGCCACGAAGGCGCGGCTGTGCATATGGCCGATGCCTGGGCGCGCATGACAGGAGAGGTCGGGGTCGCGCTTGTCACTGGCGGCCCGGGCCACGCCAACGCGGTCGGCGCGCTGTACACGGCGCTGGCCTCCGAGTCCCCGCTGGTGCTGCTGTCGGGCCACGCGCCGCTTGCGGAACTGCACAAGGGCGCGTTCCAGGAAATGCGCCAGGCCGACATGGCCGCGCCGGTGGTCAAAGCGGCCTTTACCGCGCAGCGCGCCGCGACGCTCGGGCACGACATCGCGCGCGCGATGCGGCACGCGCGCTTCGGCCGACCCGGGCCTGTGCACCTGTCGCTGCCATTCGATGTGCTGGAGGAACGCGTCGCGGACGGCGAGTCGGCGATTCCCGCGGCGGAGGCGTTCGAGGTCAAGCCGATCCCCCTGGGCGAAGTCGTCGCAAAGGCCGTACTCGAGGAGCTCGCGCGCGCCAAACGCCCCTTGATCCTGACCGGTCCGGCGATGTCCACCGATCGGGGGCGGCTGGCACAGCGCGCGCTCGCCGAAGCCTGCGGACTGCCCGTGATCTGCATGGAAAGTCCGCGCGGGGTGAACGATCCCTGCCTCGGCGCCTTTCCCACCATGCTCGCGCAGGCCGACCTGATCGTGCTGCTCGGAAAGCAGCTGGACTTCACCCTCAAGTTCGGCCAGGCGCCGGCGATCGCGAAAGACGCGCGCTTCATCGTCCTCGACCCTGACCCGGAGGCGCTGCGCCGCGCGGGCTACGCGCTGGGTGATCCTTCGCGCATTGCGCTGGCCGCGCTGGCCGAGCCGTTTGCCTGCGCGGAGCGCCTGGCAGGACTTGCCGGCCGGCGCCCTGCGAGCGGCTGGGCCGGCGAAGTCGAGGCTGCGCTTAAGCATCGGCCGGCCGCATGGTCGAATATCGCCACGCAGGCGGGCGCGCCGGCGCACCCGGTCGAAGTCGGGCGCGCGGTGCAGAAAACGATCGATGCCGCAAAGGATGCCGTGCTGGTATGCGACGGCGGCGAGTTCGGCCAGTGGGCACAGGCCTGCGTAAGCGCGCCGACCCGGATCATCAATGGGCCTGCGGGCGCCATCGGCAGCGCACTGCCGTTCGCCGTTGCGGCCAAGCTCGCGCGCCCGGAGGCGACCGTCATCGCGATGCTGGGCGACGGCACCTTCGGGTTCCATGCGATGGAACTCGACACGGCGGTGCGCGAGTCGCTGCCGATCGTGGCGGTGGTCGGCAACGATGCCTGCTGGAACGCCGAGCACCAGATCCAGTTGCGCGCCTACGGCAAGGATCGCAC
>JBBQCV010000370.1:0-2802 GCA_038319115.1 Burkholderiales bacterium
ATGCGGATGCGGGCTGCGCAGCAACTTGCAATGCACCATGCGCGGCAGCACCACGTCGTCGGCGAATTTGGTGAGCCCCGTGACCTTGGCGCGCCCATCGACGCGCCGCCGCGGCTTGCCGACGGTATCGAAGCGGGTGCGGGGCTTGGGGCGCTCCGGTGCGTTCACGGTTCCTCCCGCATTCTTCGAGCTCCCTCTTCGATCGATTCATAGATCTGCTGGTAGCCCGTGCAGCGGCACAGGTTGCCCGAGATCGCCTCGCGGATGCGCTCGCGCGAGGGATCGGGTTCTTTTTGCAGCAGCGCTTTGGCCGTCATGAGGATGCCCGGCGTGCAGTAGCCGCACTGCGCCCCGCCGAGGTCGGCGAAGGCCGCCTGCAGCGGATGCAGGGTTCCGCCGTCGGCGAGGCCTTCGACCGTTTCGATCGCGCGGCCCTCGCACTCCACCGCCAGTTCCAGGCACGCGAGCAGCGGCTGGCCGTCGACCAGCACCGCGCAGGCACCGCACTCGCCCAGCTCGCAGCCGTGCTTGGTGCCGGTCAGGTTGAGGTCCTCACGCAGCACTTCGAGCAGCGTCTTGTACGGCGCAAACGAGACGGGCTGTTCCTCGCCGTTCACCTGCCATGTCTTGTGGACGCGTTGCATCGCGTTGGCCTCCTTGCTCATTCGGGCGTGCCGTACAGGAGCGTCATGCTGGTGCGGCGGTTCTCGTAGCCGTCGCGGAACCGGAAAGCGTCGGACTCGTGGAACAGCGCCGAATCGAAGATCACCGCGCGGTTGGCGCGGTAGGGTACGTGGATTGCCTTCGCATCCACCGACTCGAGGTAACGGCGGATCTCGGTGCCGTCGGGCGTAAAAGGCTCCACGCTGCCGTCGCGCGACGCAGGGTGCGAATACACCACCAGCCCGCCCGATCCAGGGTCGAGGTTGGCCTCGTCCGGGGTGATCCAGAAATTCACGTTGACCGCGCCGGCGTCGGCATGCAGCCCGATGCCCGGATACGCCGGGTCGTACTTGTAGGCCCACATCGTGCGCAGCGGCCGCGCGCCGAGCAGGCGCGGCAGCCGGGCGCGCAACTCGGCCGCGACGCGCAATAGCAGGCGGCCGGAGAAACCATCCGGCATCGTGGCGCCGAGGTAGCCGCCCTTGAGGTCGTTCCAGAACGTGCTCTCGAGGCAATAGGCGCGCAGCGCCGCGAGCGCATCCTCGCCAAGCAGGTCGTCGACGACGACGAGGTGCGGCGCAGCGGCGAGGTACTCGTCTTCGATCGACGCCCATGCCAGTGCCGGGTTCACCAGCGCGCCACCCGGCGGGTCGGGATCGGGGGCATGCAGCGGCGCCTTGTAGGTGCGCGCGAGGCGTGGATAGCGCAGCGGGTCGAGCGCCACCATGCTGTAGGTGTCGGCGGGCAACGCCTCGTCGGCCAGCGTCAATCGGTGCTCCGCGATCACGGGCTCGATTGCCGGGCCGAGCAGGCCTTTGTCGCGCAGGTAGCCGAGCTGCTCGATGTCGTGGTTGAGCTTGAAACGGGCCGTGGCCCATTCGGCGCCACCGAAGTCGCGCTCGACCGCGCTGTCGAGCACCTTCTCGATGACGGATTCATCCCACGGTTTGCCGCGCCGCGCGTCGCGCGCCCCCAGCAGCAGGCCGGCCGCGGCGTCGATGCGGCCCTCGTCCAGCCGCAGCAGGCCGAGGTTGTACTGCACGAAAGTCGATGCGGGATCGCGCTCCAGCGCGTGCACCAGCATTCGGTCGGCGCCGGCTGTGTCGCCGAGATCGCGCGCGCACAGCCCGGCCATGCACAGGGCGTCGACGTTGTCGGGTTCGGCATCGACCGCCTGCTGGAAAGTGCGCATCGCATCGCGTGTGCGCAGCTGGTCCTGGTACACCGCGGCCAAGGGCATGAGGATGTCGAAGCGGTTGCCGAACCGTGTCGTCAGCGCTTCGAGCTCGGCGGCCGCGCGGTCGAGCTCGCGCGTCGCCATGCGGGTGCGGGCGGCTTCGAGCGGCGGCTCGAGCGACTCCGGCTCGAGTCCCTGCCACAGGGCGCACAGCTCGAGGCGCATGGCGTGCCTGCGCATGCGGCGCGCGTTATCCAGCGCCACGGGCAGGGCCTCTAGCGCCTCGTCGCGCCGCTGCTCTGCGACAAGCACGCGCACTCGCATGGACGTGGCATCCGGCTCGTGCCGGCCCAGCGCGACAGCGCGCTCGGCGTGGTCGATGGCTTCTTCGAGGTCGCCCGCATCGAGGCAGTAACCGGCGCGCGCGGCCCACGCGATCGCGTTGGCCGGCCGTGCCGCGCACGCCCGCTCGATCAGGCTGGCGCCCGCACCGCCGGTGCGCGCCCGCTCGACGAGCGCCGCGTCGTCGGCACTGCCCTTCAGCCACTCGAGCATGAAAGCCTTGTCGGCATCGCTGAGCGGGGCCGGCGCACGCCGTTTGCCACCGGAAGACATCGTCTCTACGTGGCGTTCCAGCTTGTCCCTGATCCGGCCGAGCCGGCGGCGCAGCGCGATCAGCATGCCTTGCCCCTCGCGCGGGAACGCCCGCCGGCTGGTCCCAACAGGCCGCGCACGAGGTAGTCGGACAGCGATCGGGCGATCTCGGCGACCGTCTGCGCCCCGTCGGGCCGGTACCAGCGCGCGGTCCAGTTCACCGCCCCCAGCATCGCCCGCGTGACCAGCGCCGCATCGCAGGGCGCAAACTCACCCCGCCGCACACCCTTGGCCACCAGCGCGCGCATCGAACGCTCGTAGGCATCGCGCTTTTCCACAATGGGACGGCGCAGCTTGTCGGGCAGCGC
>JBBQCV010000371.1:0-2786 GCA_038319115.1 Burkholderiales bacterium
CCGGCGCAGGACGATCATCGTGAACTGGCCGCCACTGGCAAGCGCGGAGCCGGCTTTCGGCGAGCTTCATTCGCTTGCGATCGCGTTCACCAACCTTGCATGGAAAGGATACCGGGGCGCCCGGGCTGCGCGCCGCGCGCGCGCCGACGCCAATCTGGTGGCGTTCGTCAAGGCGGCGCTGTCGCAGTACGCCGCCGAAGCCACGTTCACCAAGCCGGTTGGCGAACTTGAAGTGGAGGTGGCGTCGGTGGACCTGTTCCCGCCACCCGCTGGCGCAACGCAATCCGCGCGGGCGGATCTGTGCGCCGCCTGACCTGGAGGGCGGGCGCCTAAGCCGGGAGGTCAGGCGCCTGCACGGGCGCCTGTGCAGGTGCCAGAGCGCGAGGGGACTGCAACAAGGATTGCACCGTGCCCAGCAACTGGTCGAAGGCCACCGGCTTGACCAGGTGTTCGTGAAATTCCGCAGCGAGCGCGCGCTCGCGATCGGCTTGGCCGCCGAATCCGGTGAGAGCGACCAGCTTGAGCGAGCGCAGCCCCGACTTTCCAAGCAGCTCGCGCGCGAGCTGGAAGCCATCCATGTCGGGCAAGCCGATGTCGAGGATCGCGAGGTCGGGCGTGAAATCGGCCACCGAAGCGAGCGCCGCGCGTGCCCTGTCGGCCACGCGCACGTCGTATCCGGTGGCGCGCAGCAGCTCGGCCAGCGTGCTCGCTGCATCGCTGTTGTCGTCCACGAGCAGGATGCGCGCCGACTGGATCGCGGTAGGCCGCACCGCATCGCTCGCCGGTTGGTCGCTCATCAACTCGACCGAACCAGGCCCGGCCAGCGGCAAGAGCACCGTGAACGTTGCGCCGCGCCCTTCGCCTTCGCTTGAGACGATGGCCTCACCGCCATGCATCTGGGCGAGGTTCCTCACAATGGCCAGCCCCAGCCCCAGTCCGCCGGTATGCGACCCGGGCGCCTGGTCCCCCTGCACGAAGAGGTCGAAGATCCGCGGCAGCAGGTCGGCGTCCAGACCCTTGCCTGAATCCGCCACGCTGAGCTCGGCCATGCCGTCGCGCTCATGCAGGCTCACGGCGATGCGCCCGTCGGTCGGGGTGAACTTGGCTGCGTTGGTGAGCAGGTTGCACAGGATCTGCGCCAGCCGCACCGCATCGCCATCGACGTGCAGCGGCACGCCGGGCAGGTCGACCTCGACGGGGCGCGCGCGCGCATCCAGCGCCGGTTTGGTCTGCTCCAGTGCCCACGCCACGACGGTCTCGAGGTCCACGCGCTGGCGCTTGAGCTGGACCTTGCCCTTGGTGATGCGCGATACGTCGAGCAGGTCATCGACCAGGCGCGACAGGTGGGTCACCTGCCGCCCGATGATGCGGCGCTCTTCGACATGGACGTCGGGGTCGCGCACCTGCATGAGCTGCAAGGCATTCACGATAGGGGCGAGCGGATTGCGCAATTCGTGGCCAAGCATGGCAAGGAACTCGTCCTTGGCGCGGCTCGCCGAGCGCGCCTGGCCCAGCGCGTCCTCCGCCTCCGCATAGAGGCGCGCGTTGTCGAGCGCAAGCGACGCACGCTGCGCGAGTTCGGCGATCAGCGCGCAGTCGTCAGGCCCGAGTTCCCGGCCCGACTCGGCCTGGATGGCCGCCATCGCCCCCAGCGTGCGGCCGCGCGCGATCAGGGGAACCATGTAGTACGAGCGCATGCCGATCGAGTCGGCAAAGGTCAGCAGGTCGTGGTCGCGGACCTGGTCGAGGTCATGCGGCGGCGAGAAATGCGCGAGGTGCGGCTTGCCATGCGCCACGACCCACGACATCGAGCCGATCGCGCCCGGCGCTGCGCGCAGCTGTGCGGCGAGTTCTGTGCCGTAGCGCGCCCTTTCCGGGTCGGAATGGTAGGTGAGGGCGCGCTGCAACTCGCCATCGGCATCAACCAGGTCGACGCGACACCAGTCGACCACCGCCGGCACCAGCGTGGAGGCGATCGCCTGTAGAGTCCCGGCCGGGTCGAGCGAGCGCGTGAGTTCGGCGCCCGCGGCGGCCAGCAACTCCAGCCTGCGGCGTGCGGCCTCGGCGCCTTCACGCGCGGCGTGCTCGGCCGCGAAGAGCTGCACGCGCTGGGTGACATCGCTGGTCGCGCCGACCATGCGCAGGGGCCGGCCGTCGGCGGAGCGAACCACATCGGCGCGGGTGGTGAGCCAGCGCACTTGCCCATCGGAAAGGGGCACGCGGAACTCGACCGCGTAATGCTCGCCGCCTTCCATTGCGCGCTGCAGATGGGTATGGACCGCGGCGCGGTCCTCAGGATGAACGAGCTCGGCGAACGCCTCGACCGTTCCATCGAACTCGCCCGGCTTCACGCCATGCAGTTCATAGACCTTCTCGGACCAGACGACCCTGTTGTTCTCAATGTCCCAGTCCCAGATGCCGAGCTGGCCGGCCTGGATCGCAAGGCGAAGCCGCTCCTCGCTCTCGCGCAGCGCGGCTTCGGTGCGCCTTTGCCGCTCGTGCTGCTCGTCGATGGAGGAGGACGTGTCGCTCACCCGGCCTCTGTGCCGCGCGCGCGCGCCATGCGCGGCTGTCGCGACGCTGCCTCGCGGACCGGCCCGCGGGAAGTCTCGATCGGGTTAGGAACTCTTTGAGAACTAAAGTACAATCTTCAGTTCTGTGTCTGGTGCCGAGGAAGGGACTCGAACCCCCACAGTGTCGCCACCGCATGGACCTGAACCATGTGCGTCTACCAATTCCGCCACCTCGGCAGGGGAGCGAATTCTAGAGGCTGAACCTGCGCGTGT
>JBBQCV010000372.1:0-2779 GCA_038319115.1 Burkholderiales bacterium
GAGCTTGCGGCGTCGAGTTCGAGAGTAGGGCCTTGCGGACCAGCCGCGTCCAGGCTGACCCCGCGTGCGCGGCGAACGCGCTCACGGGCTCGATGGGTGACGCGCAATCCGGCGGAAAAATAGTTCGGAGCCGTAATGCTGACGGAAGGCATTCCGGGCAGCACGACCGCGAGACTCTGATCGCACGCTCTGCGCCCTGCGCGATCATTTTCGGCGCCTGCGGTAGCATGCGGTTCGCGAAATTCATGCACCGGAGTTTCCTCTGGCCACTCTCATCGTAGGCGGCGCCGGCTTCGTCGGCCTGAACATCGCCCAGGCAATCCTGGAGGGCGGTGGCCGCGTGGTGCTGTTCGACCGTTCGCCGCCGCCACGCGCCGCGCTGTCCGCGCTCGAATCCCTGGGCCCCACCGGATCCGTCGTTTGCGTGACCGGCGACGTGCGCGACCCGGCCGCGGTGCGGGCGGCCGTTGCCGAGGCGGCCAAGGCGGGACCGCCTGACGTGGTGTTCGGCGCAGCGGTCACGGCCGACGAGAAGCGCGACAGCGAAGCGCCCGAGCTGGTGCTGGAGACGAACCTGCTCTCGCTTGCGCACGTGCTGCGCGCCGCGCGCGATGCGAAGGCGCGGCGCATCGTCAATCTCAGCTCCGCCGCGGCCTATGGCGACACGATGTTCGATGGCGTGGCATCGCTTGCCGAGGATGCGCACGCCGAACCGCGTGGCTTGTACAGCCTCACCAAGTTCGCATCCGAGCGCGTGCTGGAGCGTCTGGCCGCGTTATGGGGGCTGGACGCGCTTAGCGTGCGCCTGTCCGGCCTGTTCGGCCCGTGGGAGCGACCTACCGGCGCGCGGGACACGCTGTCGCCCTTGTACCAGCTGCTGGCGCTGGCTGACGCCGGTACCCCGGCGCTGTTGCCGCGCCCCGGGGTGCGCGACTGGACCTACGCGCCGGATGCAGCGCGCGCTGTGTGCCTGCTGCTCGCCGCAACTCGACCGGCCGCGCGCCTGTACAACGTTTCCGCGGGCGAGGAGTTCTCGGTGCTGGCGTGGGGCGAGGCCCTAGCGGGCAAGCACGCAGGCTTCGAGTGCCGGCTGGCGCGCACGGGCGAAACGCCGAACGTGAACCTGCACGGTGAGCGCGACCGCGCGCCGATGGACGGCGCGCGCCTCGCGCAAGAACTCGGCTTCCGCGCCGCGTACGATTGCAGTCGCTCCGCGGCGCACATGGCCGAATGGATCCAGCGTAATCCCGGCTTGGGGACCGCATGATGGCGCGCCCGCTCGAAGGACGGGTTGCGGTCGTTACCGGGGGTGGGTCGGGCATCGGCCGCGCCTCGGCGCTCGCGTTCGCGCAGGCAGGCGCCGATCTCGCTCTCGTCGACCAGGATGCGGATGCCGCAGGCGAGGTTGCGCGAGAAGTCGAAGCGCTCGGCCGGCGTGCGGTGGCGCGGGCCTCGGATGTCGGCGACCCGGCTGCGGTAGACGCCGATGCGGCCGCGATCCTCGCGCACTTCGGCCGCATCGATGTCCTGCTGACCGCGGCGGGCTGGTCCTGCGGCGGCAGCGTGACGACCACCTCGCCCGAGGACTGGGCCAAAGTGTTTCGCACCAATGTGGATGGCACCTGGCTGTGGGCGCGCGCGGTGATCCCCGCGATGCAGTCGCAGCGCGGCGGCGCGATCATCACGGTCGCCTCGCAACTCGCGCTCGCCGGTGGCCGCGGCAACAGCGCCTATATCGCCTCAAAGGGTGCGATCCTCGCGCTGACCCGCACGATGGCGCTCGACTACGTGGCCGACGGCATCCGCGTCAATGCGCTCGCGCCCGGCGCCGTGGACACGCCGCTGCTCGCGCGCGCTTTCGGGCGCGCCAAGGACCCGGCCGCGACGCGCGCCGCCTCCGCGCAGCGCCACGCGATGCAGCGCATCGGCCGGCCCGAAGAGATCGCCGCGGCGGCGCTGTTTCTCGCCGGCGACGGGGCCAGTTTCATTACCGGCACCACCCTGCCGGTCGATGGCGGCTGGCTTGCCGCGTAAACCGGCCCGCATCCTGAGGCCTGTTTCTTGCTAGAGTTTCGCCTCTACCCTTTGCGCTTGCGTCCTTTCCGAGTCCACCCTCACGGAGTGCCCAGCCCATGAACTATGCCGTCCTCGCGCCGCTCGCGGCCGCCGCCCTGCTCAGCCTGCCGGCGGCTGCCCAGACGACGATCCGCATCCACTCGTTCAGCGCGCCGCAGGCGCTCGACCAGACCAAGCACCTGAACCCGTGGGCCGAGAAAGTCATGAAGGAGGCCGGCGGCAAGTTGAAGATCGAGGTCTACCCGGGCATGCAACTCGGCGGCAAGCCCTCCGACCTGCCGCAGCAACTCGACGACGGCGTGGTCGACATGATCTGGACCGTGGCCGGCTTCACTCCCGGGCGTTTTCCGGGGCTCGAAGGCGTCGAACTGCCCTTCATGAATACCGGACTGTCCGCGACGCAGAGCCAGGCGGTGATGGAATTTGCGCAAAAGCACCTGCTGCAGACCGAGTTCAAAGGCATCAAGATCATCTCGATCCACACGACCGACGCGGCGATCCTGCACTCCAAGGCCAAGCCGTTCAGGACGCTGGAGGACTGGAAGGGCCAGAAGGTGCGCGTAGCCGGGCGCTTCATCGGCGAAATGGTGAAGGCCTACGGCGGCACCCCGGTGGGCATCCCGCTCGGTGGCGTCTACGAGGCCCTCGAACGCGGCCAGGTGGACGCGATGCTGATCAACTGGGCGATCACGCAGCCCTATCG
>JBBQCV010000373.1:0-2736 GCA_038319115.1 Burkholderiales bacterium
CTCGAAAGAGCGCGTCGTCTTCGGCCGGCCGATCGGCCAGAACCAGGGCATCCAGTTCCCGATCGCCGAGGCCTACATGGAGATCGAGGCGGCCAACCTCATGCGCTACAAGGCCGCCGCGCTATTCGACGAGAAAAAGCACTGCGGCGCCGAGGCCAACATGGCCAAGCACCTCTGCGCGAAAGCCTCGTGGGAAGCGGCCAACGTCTGCATCCAGACTTATGGCGGGTTCGGCTTCGCGGCCGAGTACGACGTGGAGAGGAAATTCCGGGAGACGCGCCTGTATCTCGTGGCGCCGATCTCCACCAACCTGATCCTGGCGTATGTGGCGGAGCACGTACTGGGGATGCCGCGTTCGTTCTAAGATATTGTATTGGTTATATTTTTCTCATTTATCTCGAATATGCACAATGGATGAGAAACATTATATTACTGTAATATAATGTTTTTTCTCATTTTATTAATGGATTTTATAAAATGAGAAAAAACAATGAAATTCAACGACGAACAGCTTCGGGTCGCCGCAAACCTCGCAGCCCAGTACGACGCGTGGCTGGCAGCCGAACGGGAAGCGCGCACACATGCGTACCGCCTCTACTGGAAAACCTCCAATGGGCGCGAGTACCTGGCCAAGCTCGTCGATTCGAACAATAACGGCCGCTCCCTGGGCCCCCGATCCCCGGAGACCGAAGCGATTTTTGCCGGGCACTCCGAGCGCAAGGAGGCCGCGCTCGAAAGGCGAGCGGCAACCAGCGCCACGCTCGCAACGACCTGCCGCATATACCGCGCACTGCGCATGCCCGCGATCTCCTCGCCAGCCGCGGCGATCCTGAGGGAAGCGGACGCCGGCAACCTGCTTGGAACCGCGTTGATGGTGATCGGAACAAACGCGCTTGCCGCCTACGCGATCGAACTCGGCGTGACGTTCGATACGGCGTTGCAGGCTACGGAAGATTTCGACCTGGCCTGGGCCGGCGGCCCCGCCACGCTCGCGGCGGTGGGTCCCGCGCCCGTGCTGTCTCTGCTGAAGGCGGTCGACTCGACTTACACCCGCAACGAGGAACGCCCGTTCCAGGCGCGCAATGCGAAGGCGTATGAAATCGACATTCTCATCGCCCCCTCGCTGGCAGGTTCGTTCCCGCGCGCCGAACCGTTGCGACCCACCGCGCTGCCGGAGCAGGAATGGCTCCTTGCCGGAACGCGCATCTCGCATGTCGTATGCGCGCTCGACGGCACGGCGGCGCGCGTCGTGGCCCCCGACCCGCGCAATTTCGCGTTGCAGAAACTGTGGCTGGCGCGCAAGCCGAACCGAAATCCGCTTAAGAGTGGGAAGGATGAAAAGCAGGGGAACGCGATACTGGACGCACTGATCGATTCACCGGCTTTCCCGCTCGGGGAAGCGTTCGCCAAGCAGCTGCCGGAAGAGCTTGTGGCCTGCCTCGAACGGTGGCGAGCCGACATGGGATCGTAGAAGATGCAGCGCGCGATGCAAGGATGGCGACCCGCCGCCTACGCTCCAATTGCTACCGTTTTGCGGCTCGACCCTGGTCTGGGAGCGAGTCGCGCGGAAGATTTCTGCCATCCAGCGGTTCGCTTTTGGCTACGACAGGCAAAGCCCCATGCGAAATGTCGGGCCCGTCCTAGACCCCGAAACGCGCCGCCGAAAACGGCGCGGGATCCACGAAAGGCGTCTCGCCCACCACCATCTCGGCCACCATGCGGCCGGTCACCGCGCCCAGCGTGAGGCCGTGGTGGGCATGGCCGAAGGCGAACCACATGTCCTTGTGGCGCGGCGCGGGGCCGATCACCGGCAGCATGTCCGGAGTGCACGGGCGCGAGCCCATCCATGGTTCGCGATCCAGGCGCTCGGCGAGCGGGAACAGGTCGCGCGCGATCGGCTCGGCGCGGCCGAGCTGCACCGGCGTGCGGATCGCGTCGCGCAGCGCGAACTCGGCGCCGGTGGTGAGGCGGATACCGGCGCGCATGGGCGCGAGGAAATAGCCGCGCTCGATGTCGAGCACCGGGTGGTTGAGCCTGGCCTGCCCTGCCGCGCGGTAATGCATGTGGTAGCCGCGCTTCACCGCCAGCGGCAGGTCGTAGCCCAGCGCCCGGGTGAACACGCCGGCCCACGGTCCCAGCGCGACCACCGCGGCACCTGCTTCGATGGGCCCGGTCGCGGTCTGCATCGTCCAGCCCGCCGTGCTGCGCGGCTGCAGGCTGGCCGCGTTGCCCTGCAGGAAGGTGCCGCCCAGCCGCTCGAACAGGCCAAGGTAGGCAACGGACAGTGCCTGCGGGTCGTCCACGCGCGTGGGGTCGGTCCAGTGCAGCGCGCCGGGCAGCACCGGCGCGAGGTGCGGCTCGGCCGCCTGCAGCGCCTTGGCGTCGAGGGCGTTGAAGTTGAGGCCGAACTCGCGCTTCCAGCCGGCGGCCTCGGCGACGCGCCGGTCGCGCTCCTGGGCGGTGCGGAAGACTTTCATCCAGCCGCCGCGCAGGATGAGGGCTTCGGCACCCGCCTCGGCGGCGAGCGCGTCGTGCTCGGACACGCAATGCTCGATCAGCTTCACGTACTTCCTCGCCACCTGCGCGTGGCGCGCGGGCCGCGAGAAATGCCAGTACTTCCACAGGAAGGGCGCGATTTGCAGCAACGCCGAGGGATGGTAATGGGCGTCGACCGTGCGGTTCAGTCCGTAGCGCAGCAGCGCGCCGAAGTCGTGCGGAAAGCCGTACGGGAAAACC
>JBBQCV010000374.1:0-2724 GCA_038319115.1 Burkholderiales bacterium
AAAGCGTTGCAGGACCGGATAGGCTTTGGGCAACATCGCGCCTGCATACACCATGTGGAAGAGTCCGTCGGCCGGATCGAACAGGGCGCTGCCCGGGCGCCGATTGCGCGCCCGTACGTGGTCTTCGGGACACGAGCCATAAGGCATGGCCGCGATCACGGCGCGTGTGCGCACTTCCGGATTGCGCACGAGCATGTCCTCGTAATAAAGCGGGCCCACGCCGGTGATCAGGCTGGCCTGCCTCACCGCCCAGGGCTCGAGCCACTCCCCGAGCTTGCACGACACCCATGCCTTGCTCGGTATTTTCTCCGTCCCCGGCCAGCGGTGGACCCACGGGTCGATGTAGTCGATGCCGTACTGCAAGCCGGTGGTGCTTCTTAGCAACCTGCCCAGCAGCGCCGAATAGGCAGAAGGAATCGTGATGTGCAGGAAATCCACCCTCTTCTCGCGTGCCAGCTTGCACAGTGCGCGGTAGTGCCAGAAGAGCCCGCGGATTCCCATATCGCCGATCCATCGGATGGGCCGGATCGGCAGCGCGGGGGTGCGGATGACCTCGAGCCCCTGCGGCAGCAACTCCATGAGGTCCCAGTCCGGCGCTTCCTCGTAATGTTTCCAGTCCGTCGTGACGATGACCGGTTCCCAGCCGAATTCCGGCAGGTACGTCGCCCACAGCCGCGCGCGGTGCACGCCGGTCAGGTTGCTGGGCACGAAATGGGCGGCGACGAGGGCCACACGCTTCAGGATGAAGTCCTTTCGGAGGCGTCGCGGGGGGGGCGTCCGCGCATGCGTCGGCGGTACAGGTCGGCATACCTTGCCGTAATCACCGGTGTGGCAAACAAGGCTTCGGCGCGTCCGCGGCAGGCGCGCCGGTCGATTCTAGCGATGCGGCGTACCGCTTCGCAACCCGCATCGGTCGACTCGACCAGGTACCCATCGATGCCCTGCCTGACGATCTCGGGCAACGCGCCCCTGCGCGTCGAAATCACCGGCGTGCCGCAGGCAAGCGCCTCGGCGAACACAATGCCAAACGGCTCCTCCCACTGGACCGGAACGACCAGCGCCGCAGCATTGCGCAACAACTCCGCCTTTTCCCGATCGGCAACCGGGCCGACATACTCGATACCTCCTCTGCCAAGCTGCGGCTCGATCTCCGAGCGCCAGTAGTCGCCTTCGGCGCCGCTGTCCGCGTGGTTGCCCGCGACCAACAAGCGGCGGCCGGTGCGCCTGGCGATCTCGATGGCGATGTGGGCCCCCTTGACGCGCTCTATGCGACTGAGGAATACGAGCGGCGCGTCCGGCGCGACTTCGCCGCTGAAGGCGAGCCGGTCGATGTCGACTGGATTGTGGATCGCTTCCCATTGCCCCCCAGCGCGCCTGCCTTGCCGGCAGATGTACTCGCTGCATCCGGTGAAGCCAAGCGAATCGCCGCTAAGGCGGTGCGCCCACCGGACGGTGCGCTGGGTGGGTTCGCGCTGGTACGACATCACTTTTGGGATGGTCCCCGCCATCAGCGGGGCGAGGTAGAGCAGCCTCGAAAAGCTGTGCACAACGTCGGGCCTGAAGCGGGCGCAAATTCTCGCCAGCTGGAGGGCATTCGCAGCGCTGTTGCCCAGCCCACGCGAGCGCGAACCGACCCACCCGTGCCGCTCGTGCGCCGGACACGTCGAATCGCGATGGGCAACCAGCCCGACGACGTGGCCCGTCCTGCCCAGCTCCCTCACCAGCAAGTCGGCCACCCTTTCGATGCCGCCGTAGGTACCGGGGGGCACCGGGATTTCCGGGTCGACGGTGATCAGGATCCTCACGGCCGCGGACCCACCCTATTCCTGGTGCGCGGCGGTGCGCGGACGCAGGAAATAGTCCCTGTAGCCATGCGCGGTTTCGAATCGCTCTTTTTCCACCAACCCCGCCTCGGTGATCAGGAAGAACCGATACGTCTTCGCCAGGAACTCCATGCCATTCAGCGGAGCGAGCAACGGCTCCAGGACTTCGAGGATGATGTCCGGTCGCGCGCGAATGATCATTTGCCGCAGGGTTTGCAGTACGCGCGCCTCGGCGCCTTCGACGTCGATCTTGATGAGGACCGTTCGATAGTCGCATACCAACGCGTCGATCGCCGTCCCGTCGACCGCGGCCACGAGGGATTCGTCCACGCTAGTCGAAAACAGGCCGGCAAACTCCTTCGACAGCGAGCCGTTCGTGAGATGACCCCGCGGTTCGAAAAAGGCGACGAGTCCGGGCACATCCGATACTGCGGCCGGGATCAGGTGTACGTTCGGGGGGGCGTGCGCCGCGCAGAAATTTTCCTCCAGCCGGCCGAAGGCGCGCCTGGAAGGCTCGAAACAAAAAACCGGGATCCCGGCACTGCGTCGCCTCGCGGCGAAAAACACCGAGTAAACCCCGACGTTTGCGCCGATCTCTACCACTGCATCGTATGCGCCGATGCGCTTCATCAGGAAGTCGAATACCGCCACCTCGTAGTCGAGGGAGGGGGAGAACAGGGCGCGAAAGTCGAACTCGCCTGGGTGGGGAATGATACGTATGCTCTGGCCGGCACATACCTGCACTTTCACCGGCCCGAAGCGAATGTCCGGCCAAGGGTAACTGGACAGATTGTTGATGACGTTTTCGCGCCCGGGCAAATGCCGCACGCGCCTGAGAAAGGCGCCGAAGGCAGCGAGGTAGCATTTTGAAAGCAGGGGCGATCGGGCGATAAGCTTGTGC
>JBBQCV010000375.1:0-2709 GCA_038319115.1 Burkholderiales bacterium
TCACAAAAGGCGCGCGGAGTGCCCTTGCGCCCCGAGCAGCGCCACCGCCGCCTTGTCGAAGGAAACGAAGCTTTCCCCGCCGAGCCAGTTGCCTTCATAGGCAATGGCGCCATCGGCGAAATCCCCGCCGGCCTCGAGCACGGCCAAGCCGGCCTCGACCGCGGGCCTGTTCATTGCCACATTTGCCGTGGCAAGCAGCGCACGGATCGCCGCGGCCGCATCGGCGGGCGGGAAGCCGTAGACCGTGCGGAGCACCCACACGAACTCGCACAGGCAGGGCAGCGCAACCGCGATCAATTCGGCCTCGGTGAGGAGCCTGGCGGCGAGGCGCGCCTGCGCCGGGTGGTCGTGCACCACCGCGCGGACAAGGACGTTGGTATCGACCGAGACGTTCATTTCTTTCCGGCCCAGCCTCGGGCGCCTGCCTCGCCGATTTCCTCGATCGTCGCGACTTTCCTGGTCCTTCCGGCGAGCAGTCCGAGAAAGCCCTCGATTTTTCCCGCCGGCCGGGCGGCTTTGAGCACGCCCCGTCCGTCCGGGAGCAATTCGAGCTCGATCTTTTCGCCGGGCTTGATGCCGAGGTGTTGAAGCACCTCTTTCCTGAAGGTCACTTGCCCACGCGCGGTAACGGTCAGCTTGGCCATCTCGGCATCGTAAGGCGGATCTACATTATCCGCAACTTGCTCCTCCGGGCTTTCTCAGAATCCGGGCGGCCGCCGGGAGAACCACGGCTGCGCCTCCCCCGCCCTCGCCCTGCCTCACCAGCGCAGCGAGCGAGAGCGCGTCGTGCTTTTCGTGGCCGGGGAATTTCATGCGTGCAACGTGGCACACTCGCTCACGCCATGCGCATCAATCTCGACCACGCCCATATCTTCGCTTCGGATCTCGACGCGACGATCGCCTTTCTCACCCGCATGTTCGGCGCCGAGACGGTCTGGGACGAGCAGGCGGCGGGCTCGCGCAGCGTCCGCCTCGCGATCGGCAAGGGCTTCGTCCACATCTACGACCAGCCGCCCCGGTCGGAGCGCGGCGGGCCGGTGCATCACCTGGGCATCGAGACGGACGACCTCGACGGGCTCGTCTCCCGCATGCAAGCCGAGGGCTACGCTTTTCGCAACCCGGTGCGCACCGAGCCGAAGTTCCGGTACGTGATGGTGGCCGGCCCCGACAACCTGCTGATCGAACTGTTCCAGAGCCTCGAGCCCGAGCGTTGGCGGATCGCGCCCTGATGATTAAGCCTGCGCAGTCCTCCCGCCAGCGCGCGGTCGTCGCCGCTGTCCAGCTCCCCCAAGTCGGCGACGAGGAATTCAAGGCCTCGCTCGACGAGCTGGGCGAACTCGCCAAGACGCTCGGCTACGAGGTGGTCGCCACGTTCACGCAGAAGCGCACCAGTTTCGATTCGGCCGCGTATCTTGGCACCGGCAAGCGCGAGGAGATGCGCCTATTCGTGCAGGGGGATGCGGCGCCCCCGCCGAAGGGTGCCGAACGGCGCCTTCCACAGCATGGCGTGGTGGCGGCGCGCGAAGCCAAGAAGGCCTTCGCCGGCGCCGACGAGCAGAACGCCGCCTTCGTGCTGGTGGACCACGAGATTTCTCCCTCGCAGGCGCGCAACCTCGAAAAGGCGGTCGGCTGCGAGGTGATGGACCGCACGATGGTGATCCTTGAGATCTTCCATCGCCATGCGCGCTCCAATTCGGCCCGGGCGCAGGTCGAGATCGCGCGCCTGCGCTACCTGGCGCCGCGCCTGCGCGAGGCAGCCAAGCTGGCCGGGCCGCAGGGGCGGCAGCGCAGCGGGGTCGGCGGCCGGGGCGCGGGCGAGGCGGCTGGCGAGGCGGACCGCGCCAAGATTCGCGATCGCATCGCGGAGCTCAAGAACGAGCTCATCGTCTTCGACCTCGAGCGCCGCACCCAGGTCGCGCGGCGCCAGGAGAGCCTGGGCGTGGCGCGCGTGGCGCTCATCGGCTACACCAACGCGGGCAAGTCGACGCTGATGCGCGCGCTGACCGGCAGCGAGGTGCTGGTGGCCGACAAGCTGTTCGCCACGCTCGACACCACAGTACGCGCGTTGGAGCCCGCGGGCGTGCCGCGCGTGCTGGTGACCGACACGGTGGGCTTCATCAAGAACCTGCCGCACGACCTCGTCGCTTCGTTCAAGTCGACCTTGGACGAAGCCGCCGAGGCGTCGTTGCTCCTGCACGTGATCGACGCCAGCGACTCCGGCTACGAGCGCCAGATCGAGGTGACCGAGAAAGTGCTGGCGGAGATCGAAGCCGGCAAGGTGCCGCGCCTGCGCGTGTTCAACAAGATCGACCGGGTCGGCGATGCCGCGGCGCAGGCCGAGCGCGCGAAAGCCCTGCGCGCCCAGTATCCCAAGTGCATCGTGATGAGCGCCTGGGACAAAGATGATGTCGCAAGGCTGCACAAGGCGATCCGCTCGTTCTTCAGGCGGCGCCTCGTCAAGGCCGAGCTGTTCCTGCCTTGGTCGGCGCAGAAGTTGCGCGGGGAATTGTTCGCCAACTGCGAAGTGCTGGAGGAGCGTGCCGGCGAGGATGGGGCGATCTTCCAGGTGCGCGGCGAGCGCAAGGACCTCGACGCTCTGCGGGAAAGGCTGGGAAATGGGGGTCGGAATGCAAGTCGACTCTGACCCGACTTCTGCGATCGGGTCAGGAGGCGTTGTCGTCGCGGTACTTGTTGTAGAAGGCGAGCACC
>JBBQCV010000376.1:0-2638 GCA_038319115.1 Burkholderiales bacterium
AAACTGCCCTTCCCGGCGGCCCACTTCGACTGCGTGAGCGTCGCCTTCGGGCTGCGCAACATGACGCATAAGGAAGCGGCCCTCGCGGAGATGGCGCGCGTCCTCAAGCCCGGCGGCCGGCTGCTGGTGCTGGAATTTTCCAAAGTGTGGAAGCCGCTCGAAAAAGCGTACGACGCCTACTCGTTCCGCGTGCTGCCCTGGCTGGGCCAGAAGGTGGCGCGCGACGGCGAGGCGTACCGCTACCTCGCCGAGTCGATCCGCATGCATCCGGACCAGGACGCGCTCAAGGAACTCATTGAACGCGCGGGGCTGGAACGGGTCGAATACTTCAACATGGCCGCGGGCGTGGTGGCCCTGCACCGCGGCTATCGCGTTTAGCTATACAAAAGCTGATGCAGACAGGGTAGGATGGCTGGGCAAAAAGGGTACGACCAACTTTTTCTGGGGATACGATGAAACGCATTCTGGTGGGTTTGATGGCAGTCTTCCTGGGCGTGGGCCTTGCCGTAGGCGAAGCCGACGCAGCCAAGGTCGGTGGCGGGCGCAGCCTCGGCACCCAGCGCAGCATCACCAATACCCCGCAAGCCACGCCGCCGCGGCAGGCGCAGCAGGCCGCGCCGGCGACCCCGCCTGCGGCCGCGCAGCCCGCTTCCGGCCTGAGCCGCTGGGCGCCCATGCTCGGCGGCCTCGCCATCGGCGGCCTGCTCGGGTCGATGTTCGCGGGCAACGGCTTCGGTGGCGCGATCGGCAGCATCCTCATGATGGCCTTGCTGGCTTTCGCGGTGGTGTTCGCAATCCGCCTGTTCATGCGCGGCCGGGCCGCGCCGCAGGCCGCCCCCGCCGGCGGGCCGATGCAGTACTCGGGCCTGGGCAATGAAACGGTTGCCGCGCCGCCGCCTTCGCAGGCCTCCGGGTTCGAGCCGCAGCCCGCCCTGACCCCGGCCAATATCCCCGCCGGATTCGACGCCGAGGGGTTCCTGCGCCAGGCGAAGCTGTCGTACATCCGCATGCAGACCGCCAACGACTCGGGCAACCTGACCGAGTTGCGCGACTTCACCACGCCCGACATGTACGAGGCCCTCAAGGGCGATGTCGAGGCGCGCGGCGGGGCCAAGCAGTTCACCGACGTGGTCACGCTCAACGCCGACCTGCTCGAGGTGGTGACCGAAGGCGCGATGCACTGGGCGAGCGTGCGTTTCTCCGGGCTGGTGCGCGAAGTGCCCGGCCAGGCGCCGTCGAGCTTCGAAGAGGTGTGGAACCTCACCAAGCCGGCGGACGGCTCCTCCGGCTGGCTGCTGGCCGGCATCCAGCAGATGCACTGACCAACCCTGCGATAATTCGCACCCGAGGCCACCGCAAGGTGGCCTTGTTGTTTCTGCCTTTCACCACCGCCCATGGGTTTCCTCGATAACAGCGCCGCGATCGGACTCAATTTCCTGCTCCGGCGCGAAGCCTGGGCGCGCGAAAGGCTCGCCCCTTTTGCCGGCGAGGTGGTCGAGATCCGCCCCGGCCCGCTCCCGCCGCTGCGGCTGGAAATCGCCGCCGACGGCCAGGTCGCCGAGCCGGCCGAGGGCGCCGCAGCCACGCTCACCATCACGACGCGGCCGGAGTTCCCCGCCGCGCTCGCGCGCGGCGAGGAGCACCTCATGCGCGCGGTTGACATCGTCGGCAATGCCCAGCTCGCCACCGAGATCCTCGCGCTCATGCGCTACCTGCGCTGGGACCTCGAAGAGGACCTCTCGCGCGTGTTCGGGGACGCCGTCGCGCACCGCGTGGTCGGCACCCTGCGCGACCTTGCCGCGTGGCAAAAGGACGCCGTGCAGCGGCTGGCCGACAACGTCATGGAATACGCGATCGAGGAGCGTCGGATGGTGGTGACGCGCACCGAGTTCGAGGCGCACGCGGCCGGCGTGGCGAAACTGCGCGACGACCTCGCCCGCCTCGAGCAGCGCATGGCCCGCCTCGGCCGCGCGACCGACCGCCAAGCGTGAACCGCTTCCTGCGCCTGCTGCGCATCCTGTCGGTCGCGCTGCGATTCGGTCTGCACGAATTCATCCCGCCGGGCCGCGTGCGCTCGCTGCTCGCCCTCGGCGCGGGCGCCCAGACGGCGCCGCGCGGGGTGCGCCTGCGCGGTGCGCTCGAGGCGCTCGGCCCGATCTTCGTCAAGTTCGGGCAGGTGCTGTCGACGCGGCGCGACCTGCTGCCGCACGACCTGGCCGAGGAGCTCGCGCGGCTGCAGGACCAGGTGCCGCCGTTTGCATCGGACGTCGCCGCAGCCGAGATCGAGCGCTCGCTCGGCCGGCCGATCAGCCAGACTTTCGCCTCCTTCGAGCGCGACCCGGTGGCCAGCGCATCCATCGCGCAGGTCCACCTGGCCACCCTTGCCGACGGCAGCGAAGTCGCGGTCAAGGTGCTGCGCCCTGACGTGGAAGCCATCATCGCGCGCGACGTAGCCCTGATGCAGACGGCGGCCGGCCTGGTCGAGCGCCTGTGGGCCGACGGCCGGCGCCTCAAGCCGCGCGAGGTGGTGGCCGAGTTCGCCAAGCACCTGGAGGACGAGCTCGACCTCATGCGCGAGGCCTCCAACGCGAGCCAGCTGCGCCGCAACTTCGACGACTCGAGCCTGCTGCTCGTGCCG
>JBBQCV010000377.1:0-2575 GCA_038319115.1 Burkholderiales bacterium
CGTCACGCGCCGCGAAGCTTTGCTCGTGCGGGAAAAGGCCTTCCTCCAGCCCGGTGATGAACACCGCCGAGAACTCCAGGCCCTTGGCCGAGTGCACGGTCATCATCTGCAGCGCGTCCTGGCCTTCGCCGGCCTGGTGCTCGCCGGCCTCCAATGCGGCGTGGGAGAGGAAGGCGGTGAGCGGCTCGACCACGGTGGGGTCGGTGGTTTCGCCGGTGGCCATGTCGACGATGGCCTCGTCGGCGTCGAAGGCCGCGGCGGCGTTGACCAGTTCGGCGAGGTTCTGGATGCGGTCGGCGCCCTCGCGCTCGGACTGGTAGTGCGGCACGAGGCCGCTTTTGGCGATCACATGGTCGACCACTTCGGCCAGCGGCAGGCCGCGCGTTTCGTGCCGCAGCGTTTCGATCAGCGCGCGAAACGCCCCCAGCGAGCCCGCCGACTTGACCGCGCCCTTGCCGCCGACCGCGCCGATAGCGGCGAACAGGCTGCTGCCGGCGGCGCGCGCGGCATCCTGCAGCGCCTCCATGGAGCGCGCCCCGATGCCGCGCGGCGGAAAATTGGCGATACGCAGGAACGCGTTGTCGTCCTCCGGGTTCTCCACCAGGCGCAGGTAGGCCAGTGCGTGCTTGACCTCGGCGCGCTCGAAAAAGCGCAGCCCGCCGTACACGCGGTATGACACCCCGGCGCTGAACAAGGCATGCTCGATGATGCGCGACTGCGCGTTCGACCGGTACAGGATCGCCATGTCCTGCAGGCGCATGCCGTCGCGGGAAAGGGCCTGCGCCTCCTCCACCAGCCAGCGCGACTCCTCGCCGTCGGACTCGCCCTCGAACACGCGGATCGGCTCACCCGCCCCCGCCGCGGTCCACAGGTTCTTGCCCAGCCGGTTGGCGTTGTTGGCGATCAGCGCGTTGGCGGCATCGAGGATGTTGCCGTGCGAGCGGTAGTTCTGCTCCAGCCGCACCACGCGCTCGACCTTGTAGTCGCGCTCGAAGTCGGCCATGTTGCCCACATTGGCGCCGCGAAACGCATAGATCGACTGGTCGTCGTCGCCCACCGCGAAGATCGCGGTTTCCGCACCCGCGAGCAATCGGAGCCAGCGGTACTGCAGCCGGTTGGTGTCCTGGAACTCGTCCACGAGGATGTGGCGGAAGCGCTGCGCGTAGTGGGCGCGCAGAAGTTCGTTGCGCGCCAGCAGTTCGTAGCTGCGCAGCAGAAGTTCGGGAAAGTCCGCCAGTCCCTCGCGCTGGCACAGTGCGTCGTAGGCGGCATAGATCTCGATCTTGCGCCGCGACAGGTCGTCGGTGGGCTGCACTTCTCCCGCGCGCACGCCTTCCTCCTTGTTCCCGTTGATGAACCATTGCATTTCTCGCGGCGGGAACCGGTCGTCGTCGATGTCCATCGCCTTGAGCAGGCGCTTGACCACCGCGAGCTGGTCGGCCGTGTCGAGGATCTGGAAGCCCTGCGGCAGGCCGGCGTCGCGGTGATGCAGGCGCAGCATGCGGTTGCACAGGCCATGGAACGTGCCGATCCACATGCCGCGCGTGTTCACCGGCAGCATCGCGGTGAGGCGCGTGAGCATTTCGCGCGCGGCCTTGTTGGTGAAAGTGACCGCCAGCAGTCCGGCCGGCGAAACGAATCCGTTGGTGATCAGCCACGCCAGGCGCGTGGTGAGCACGCGCGTCTTGCCCGAGCCTGCGCCGGCGAGGATGAGCGCATGCTGCCGGTCGGGAAGCGTGACCGCGGCAAGCTGCTCGGGATTGAGGAGTTCGAGATGGAGGGACAAAGCCCGTCGATTATAGCCGCCGCGTCTCAGCCGACACCGGCCCCCGGTCCGCCCATGCCCCGGCATGCATCCACGCCCGGGGGGCTGCAGTGGATTCCGCTATAATTTTCAGTTCGCCGCTGATTTTGCGAATCTTTTTCCCCTATCACCCATTCGCCTGCGTGCCTTGCGCCGGGGCGCCAGGAAATGTCCGAGCTACAAGACCGCTATCCCCCGCAGTCGGTGGAACACGAGGCCCAGGCCTTCTGGGACGCATCCGCCTCCTTCCGCGTCGTCGAAGACCCGGCGAAGCCGAAGTACTACTGCCTGTCGATGTTCCCCTACCCCTCGGGCAAGCTGCACATGGGGCACGTCCGGAACTACACCATCGGCGACGTGCTGACGCGCTACTACCGCATGCGCGGCTACAACGTGCTGCAGCCGATGGGCTGGGACGCCTTCGGCCTTCCGGCCGAGAACGCCGCAATGGCCAACAAGGTACCGCCGGCGAAGTGGACCTACGACAACATCGCCTACATGCGCACCCAGCTGAAGAGCCTTGGGTTCGCGATCGACTGGACGCGCGAGCTCGCCACCTGCTCGCCTTCCTATTACAAATGGAACCAGTGGCTGTTCGTGCGCCTGTTCAAGAAGGGCCTCGCCTACAAGAAGACCGGCGTGGTGAACTGGGACCCGGTCGACCAGACGGTGCTCGCCAACGAGCAGGTCATCGACGGCAAGGGGTGGCGCACCGGCGCGGTGGTCGAGAAGCGCGAGATCCCGATGTATTTCCTGCGCATCTCGGCCTAC
>JBBQCV010000378.1:0-2560 GCA_038319115.1 Burkholderiales bacterium
AGGCGAGCAGTACACGTGGCTGATGCCCAGTTCGGAAAGATAGGGCACCAGGGCGGCGGCGTCGCGAAACCCGAACTCGCGCCGCAGCTGGATGCGGTACGTGGCGCGCGGTATGCCCATCAGCGCATCACGCGGTGGAACCCGGCGTCTGCCCGGCATCGTGCGTGATTGCGTCTGGGGTGGCGCCCCGCGCGGCGCCGATCCCGGCCGCTACCGCGCGCAAGGCCTCATCCAAATGCATGGCCTCGACGGTCACCGGGAGCTTGCGCCGCCAGTTGGGCGAACGGTCCGGCGTGCCCGGCAGGTTGGCCTGCTCGGCCGCCCCGGTGAGGTCATCGATCTGCAGCGCGAGCAGCAGCGCCTCGCTGCGCGCAAGGTAAAGGTGAACCGCGTGGTTGAGCCTTGCCAGTTCGGCCGGCGGGAGGTCTGCACCGTCCGCGATCCCCACAGGCAGCACCCCCTCGGCATGCAACGCGCCGAGCAGCGACCGTCGGGTGGCCCGATCCTGCTTGCGCCAGTACCCCACGAATGTCGGCAGGTCATGGGTAGAGAAAGCCACCAGCGACTGCAGCGGAAGTACGCCGGCAGGGTTGAAGCTGCCGCCATCGCCGCGCTCGAACATCAGCAGGCGGTAGGAAAGCACGCCCCATTCGCGCAGCGCCTGCCTGAGCTCCTCGGGCACCGTGCCGAGATCCTCGCCGATCACCATGCAGCGGTGGCGCTCGCTCTCGAGCGCGATGATGCCCAGCAGGTCGGCCAGGGGATAGCGCACATAGGCGCCATCGCCGCCCTTGCCGCCCAGCGGCAGCCAGAAGAGCCGCGCCAGGCCCATGACATGGTCGATGCGCAGCGCCCCGGCCGACGCCATGTTGGCGCGCAGCGTCTCGACGAAGGAGGCATAGCCCGCCCGGCCCATCGCCTGCGGCCGGCACGGCGGCAATCCCCAGTCCTGGCCGTCGGGATTGAAATCGTCCGGCGGTGCGCCCA
The DNA here is from genome assembly GCA_038319115.1 of Burkholderiales bacterium. Lineage (GTDB taxonomy): Bacteria > Pseudomonadota > Gammaproteobacteria > Burkholderiales > SG8-39 > SZAS-79. Next base: position 988 of record JBBQCV010000378.1, read on the forward strand.
CGCTGGCCCCGAGCGCATACAGGTCCTGCCGCGACCAGGCATCCGCACCGCCGCGATCGATCGACACTGCAAGGTCGAGGTAGAGGCCGATGGCCGCACCGCCTTCGCCGCACGCCGCGTTGGCGGCCTGCAGCTGGAGCGCCGCCTGCCACTGCAGGTAGAGGAAATAGCCGATGCGTTCCTCGTGGCCGAGCGCGAACCGGCGCACCGCATCGGACTGCGGGTTGCGGTAGGCCTGCGGCCACTGCTGCCAGCTCCCGGTCGATGCATCGAGCCGGTGGAAATGCTCGTGCAGGGCCTCGTACACGGCATACCGCTGCAGCGCCTCGCCGCCGTCGGTGCGGAACTGCGCGAATGCAGCCACGCGGGCGTGGTCCGGGTCGCGCGCACGGAAGCATTCGTACAGCAACTGGAGTACCGCGTGCTTCGCCGCAGCGACCCCCGCGTAATCGACCATCGCCCCATCCCGCAGCGCATCCAGCCGACCCGCGAACGCGGCGGACCCGGCCAGCGCGCGTGCCTCAGCGCAGTCGGCGAACTCTTCCACCAAGGGCACCGCTATGTAGAGTGGGTTGAGGAACAACCGGCTCGAGGGGCCGTACGGGCTCGCGTGCTCCGGGTTGCTCGAGTACAGGGCGTGCAGCGGGTTGACCCCGATAAATGCCGCGCCGTTGGCGCACCAGTGCGAGGCGACCTGCGCAAGGTCGCCGAAATCGCCGATGCCCCAGTTGCTCCCCGAGCGCAAACCGTAGAGTTGCATCGACAGCCCCCACCAGCGCCTGCCTTGCCCGGCATCGACAGGCAGGTGGCAGCGCTCGGGCACCACGACGAGGGTGGCTTCGCCCAGTGCGCGCCCATCGAGTGTCAGGGCGATGCGGTGATACCCATGCGCAACGTTCGGCAGCGCAAGCCTGACCACGCGCCGCAGGTGCCCATCGACCATGCATTCCTCGGCGCATTCGAGTTCCGCAACCCGGGCAAGGCCGTCGCGGATCGCGCCACCTTCCTCGGTGAGGCGCCACTCGATCGTTTTGCCTCCCCCGTCCGCCGGCGCGACAGGCAGGCGCAACGCGATGCCTTGCCCCAGATCGCTCCTGCGCACAACCACGCTGTCTGGCAGGGCGCGCGACCAGCGTTCTTCCAGCAGCGCCTGAACGGCCTGCGATGCGCCGCCGGGGCCGTCGATGCGCACACCCAATGCGCTGATCAGCGCGACAACGGCCTCGTCCGAAGCGGCGCGCCACGTGCCCCAGATATCGTGGTACCCCGGCTCGATGCCGCAGAATGCTGCCAACTCGGCAAGCGCCGGGTCGGTCATGCCGCAGCCAGGGTCCACAGTCCACCCCAGCCCGGCAACGCGTTGCCCAGGCTCGCACCTGCAGTCGCGTAGATGGATTCACCCGGCGCGTCTACCGCGGCATCCTCGGGCTCAGCGGAGAAATTGGCGCGCAGGTGCAGCACCGCGCCATTGCCCAGCGTCCATGCGACCGAGAGGCAGCGCCCGTCGACCGAAAAGCTTCCGCCGAAAGTCTGGCCACGCAGGTGCGGCACGATCTGCAGGCGGCGCAGCTGG
>JBBQCV010000379.1:0-2543 GCA_038319115.1 Burkholderiales bacterium
CGGTGACGCGCACGATGGCGCGGATCAGCGGGCGCGGGGTGTAGTACTCGCCGCCGTTGCGCCCGGCGTTGCCCATGTTCCTGATCTTGGCTTCGTAGAGGTGCGAGAGCTCGTGCTTCTCGGCCTGCGAGCGGAAACGCAGCGCGTCGATGTGGTCGATGATCTCGCGCAGGTTGTAGCCGCTGGTGATCTTGTTCTTGATCTCCCCGAAGATCTCGCCGACCTTGTATTCAATGGTGTTCGGGCCGCTGGCCTTCTGCTTGAAGCCGTGCAGGTAGGGAAAGAGCTTCGCGTTGACGAAATCGCGCAGGTCGTCGCCCGAGAGCGCGGTGTTGTGGTCTAGTTTTCCGGCCTTGTCCTTCGGTGCGGCCCAGCTTTCCCAGCGATAGGGCTTATCGAGGATATAGCTGTACTTCCGGCCTTCGAGCCTGGCTTCGGTGGCGCGGTCCTCCTCAAAACCGTCGAGGTATTTGAGGAACAGCAGCCACGAGGTCTGCTCGGTGTAGTCGAGCTCCGTGGTGCAGCCGGCCTCTTTCCACAGGATGTCGTCGATGTTGCGGAATGCTTGTTCAAACATTGAGGAGACGGTCCTGTTCTTGTGGTCGAGGCCGCGTCAACATCGGCGGCTGGCGGGTCGCTTGCTGAAACGCGAATAGTGGTGAGGGCACTATGTCAGAGGGCCGAATGCGGGTCAACGCGGCCTTTGGACGAGTGGCTCGAAGGCTACGTGTCGCCATCACCCCCGACCGATTCAGCGCTGGGAAATGTGCCGATCCAGGGAGTTCTCCCCTGAAAACCGTTGGGACACTACTGTAATTACAGATGTATTGACATTATCTCCGCAAACCGCCAGGCTTATCGCATGCGCCCCCCCGTCCGGACCGCACAACTGCAGATCCGCGTCACGCCCGCCGAGAAGGCGGCGCTCGCGCGCGCCGCGCGCAGTGCGGGCCTGGGCCTGTCGGCCTACGTGCTGGGCAAGGCGCTGCCTGCCTCGGCCACGCAGTGGCAGGCGCGCTTGAAGGAACTCGCGCGCTCGGGCGGGGACCGGATAGTGCTCGCCGGATTGAGCGCATGGCTGGCCCGGCTCGGTGCGAGCGAGCTCGCGGCCGCGGTCGACACGCCGCCGCCTATCCTCGGCGAATTTCACGCCAACTATGTCGCCGCGATGGTCGAGCAACTGTGCGCCGCTGCGGGAATAGACCCGCCCTCCTGGACACGCGACATCGAGCCGCTGAGCCGTCCGGCATTCGGCACCGCGCTCGTCAGCCTGCGCCTGCATTTGCTCACGCAGTCCCCACCGGCATTCAGGCGGCGCAACCTGTTCATCGACACAGCGGCAGGCGGCCAGGTCTGACATGGCCGCCCTGTCTGCCAAGGACATGCGCCGGCTGTTCGAACTGTTGAACGAGGAGCTTGCCGGCGCGCAAACGCAGGGCGAACTCTATCTGGTGGGTGGCGCGGTGATGTGTCTCGCGTACGCGGCGCGCCCGTCCACCGAGGACGTGGAAGCCTATTTTCGGCCGGCGCGCGAAGTGCGCGAGGCTGCGCGGCGGGTGTCGTCTCGCGCAGGAATGCCGGTAGACTGGCTGAACGCCGCGGTCAAGGGCTACCTGAGCGAGCGCGGCGATTACCGGACATGGCTGGAGCTGAGCCATCTGGGCGTCATGGTCGCGCAGCCGGAATACCTGCTCGCCATGAAGTGCCTCGCGTTCCGCATCGGCGCCGAATTCCACGACGAGGACGACATTCTTTACCTCCTGCGTCACCTCGGCATCGCCGGCTTCGACCAGGCGAAGGAAATCATCACGCGGTACTACCCCCTCGAGCGCTTTCCGCAGAAAACGCTCTATGCCTTGGACGAACTGCTGGGTGATAGCACGAAAAGCAAATCGTCCCGGAGGCGTCCGGCCGGGAAGTAATGCCGCACCGGACGATCTGGCAGCGCATTCAACCGGAGTGATTCGTTTCAGCGCTAAGCAGCCGGAGCGATGTCCCAGCGCGCCGAGACCTTCCCCGCCGTCACGGCGCGCGTCGCCTCGAAGCGAAGGAACCGGTCATGCGCCGCGCAGGCGCCAGCCCAGAGCCCGTTCCATGCATCGAACGCCCCCGCCGGGTCGCGCAATTCCAACCCGTCGATGAGCTTCCACTCCTCCATGCGCACGCACATCGAGCCCTCGCGCGTCTCCAGCGTGACCGCTTCCCCCTGCCCTTCGAGCAGCGCATGCAGCCATGCCGCGAACTGTGCCGCACTCTCCTGGCTCGTGCTCTGCGGCGCATGGCCCGACTCGCCCGCCGCCTCCTCGTAGAACTGCAGCCCCACCAGCCGCGCCACGCGGCCGAGTTCGCTCATGGCATCGGGGAAGTCGCTGAATCCATCGAGCACGGCCAGCGCCGTGCGCACGTAGTCCATCGCATACCTTCGCCGCGTGCGTTCCAGCCGCTCGGATGGCCAACCCGCGGCCTCCAACACCGGCACAGCAGCCGGGTCGAACCGCGGCATTGTTTCTCCACCGTACGCGAATCGCACGCGCTCGGTCTCG
>JBBQCV010000380.1:0-2538 GCA_038319115.1 Burkholderiales bacterium
TCGTCGCGTGCACCCCGGGCCTCGTGCGCGCGCAGGATGCGCAACAGTATCCGACCCGGCCATTGCGATTTCTCGTCGGCTTCGCAGCCGGCGGCTTCACCGACGTGATGGCGCGCGCCATTGCGGCCCGGCTGGCCGACAACTGGAGCCAGCAGGTGGTGGTCGACAATCGGCCGGGCGCGGGCACCATCGTTGCCACCGATCTCGCCGCGAAAGCGCCGCCTGACGGCTACACCTTGCTGATGATGACCGACAACCACGTCACGAATCCCAGCCTGTTCAAGCAGCTGCCCTACGATTCGGAAAAGGATTTTGCGCCGATCACGCTCGGCGCACTCGCGCCGTTCATGCTGCTGGTCCATCCCTCCCTGCCGGCGAACTCGGTGAAGGAGCTCGTGGCATTGGCCAAGGCGCGCCCGGGGCAGTTGCTCTTCGGCTCGGGCGGCATCGGCGGACCGGGGCACCTGGCAGGAGAGCTTCTGAATACGCTCGCGGGAGTGCGCATGGTGCACGTCCCGTACAAAGGCGGGGCGCTGGCGATGATCGATCTGCAGGCGGGGCAGACCCAGCTCTACTTCGGCAACCTGCCCATCAGCCTGCCGCACGTCAAGACCGGAAAAGTGAGGGCGCTCGCCGTGACTTCGGCGAAACGGGCCGTGGCCGCACCCGAGTATCCGACCGTGGCCGAAGCGGGCGTGCCGGGATTCGAACTTACGCCCTGGTACGGCGTGCTGACGCGCGCCGGCACGCCCCCCGACATCCTCGCCAAGCTCAATCGCGAGATCGCGGGGATCCTGCGCAGCCCTGACGTTCGCGACCGCCTCACCGCGCTGGGCGCGGAGCCGATCGGCAACACGCAGGCGGAGTTCGCGGCGTTCCTCAAATCCGAGTCCGTGAAATGGGGCAAGCTCGTGCGCGACTCCGGCGCGCGTCCGGAATAGATGATCATGTCCTGCAGCGCGATCGCACCGCGGCGCGGCACGCGCACGTCTCAATCGTGAAACCTGCTTTGTCACCGTATGCCGTGGTGCGCGGGGCCCGCGTCTTGAATGCGGGCGTGCAAACCGCGCAGATCGAGGGCGGGTCGGCACTTGCGGCGACGATGCGGGGCGCGCCCCACGCGGATATTCTGATCAAGGACGACACCATCGCCGAAGTCGGTCCGCCTGGGCTTGAGGCCCCGGCGGAAGCAGCGGTGATCGATGCCAGCGACCGCCTGCTGATACCCGGCCTCATCAACGCCCACACGCATAGCCACGGCAACATTCCGCGCAGCATGGGCGATCGATGGACCCTCGAGCTCGCGCTCAGCGCAAATTCGGCCATCCGCAGCAACCAGTCCGACGCCGACAAGTATCTCGGGGCTCAACTGGGCGCCGCAGAGCTCATACGCAAAGGCTGCACCGCCTGTTTCGACCTGGTCTACGAGTTTCCTGAGCCGACCATCGATGGCCTGACGGCCTTAGGTCAAGGCTATGCCGATGCGGGAATGCGCGCGGTAGTAGCCCCCCTCATGGCGACGCAGTCGTTCTACGCCGCCATCCCCGGTCTGCTGCAGGCGCTGCCGGACCATGTGCAGAACGCGTTCGGCAAGTCGCAGCGGATTTCGCCCTCGGAAAGAAGTCTTGCGGTCACGAGGAAGGCGCTGCACGACTGGCCGTTTGATCGCAGCCGGGTGAAGCTTGGCGTGGCGCCCCACAGCCCGCTCCACAGCAGCGACGAGTTCCTGGTGGGGACCCAGCAGCTCGCGCGGGAGTTCGACGTCGGCGTCCATACCCACCTGGCCGAATCCAAGGTGCAGGCCGTAGCCGGCATGAGGCGCTACGGCAAAACGCTGACCGCCCACCTGGCCGACCTCGGCGTCCTGGGTCCGAATTTCACCGCAGCACATGGCTTGTGGCTCGACCGCGACGATATGAAGCGGCTCGCCGACGCCGGCGCCTCGGTCGCGCACAATCCTGCCAGCAACATGCGCTACGGCAGCGGGTTGGCCGCGGTCCGACTCATGCTGGATTGCGGCCTCAACGTCGGGTGGGGCACCGATTCACGCAGTTGCTCCGACAACCTCAACATGTTCGAGGCCATGAGGCTCGCCTCATTCACGTCCCGGGTACAGGGCCCCGACTACCAGCGTTGGCTGACAACAGACGAAGCGCTGGGCATGGCGACCGTAAACAGCGCCAGGCTGCTCGGGTTTGGCGACGACCTCGGCCTGATCGCTCCAGGATACAAGGCCGACATCGTTTTCCTCGACCTCAGGAATCTGAATTACATACCCTTGAACAGCGCGGTAAACCAGGTCGTCAACGCGGAGGATGCGACCGGCGTGGATAGCGTGATGATAGGCGGGCGCATGGTTCTCGATCACGGCCGCCTTACCACGATCGATGTGGATCGCCTGGCGCACAGCGCCGAGGCAGCAATGGCGCGACTGTGGGAAGTCAACGGCGAAGCGCTGGAGCTGGCTTTGCGCCTGGAGGATGTCGTGGGGTCGTTCTGCGTCGGGCTGGCGCAAAGCCCCTACCATGTCCATCGCTA
>JBBQCV010000381.1:0-2538 GCA_038319115.1 Burkholderiales bacterium
ACCTCGACCGATTTGATCTGGGCGGCAAACGGGGCGTAGACCGCCTGATCGTGCGCCACCCGCAATACCGCGGGAGCCGTCATCTGGTTGCTCACCGGCACCAGCCACACCACGAAAAGCACGAAGCCGAGGATTGCCGAAATCGGCGACCACTGCAGGCGCACGTCCTTGCGCTGGGACCACAGGTAGGTCACTTCCGACCAGACCGGCCGGAAGATGAACCAGACCAGCTCGAGGATCATCAGGACGATGCCGAGGATCTTGAAGAACAGGTGGTACACCATCAGCGCGATGCCGAAGAAAATGACCAGGCGGTAGGTCCAGGTAACCACCGCGAACAGGACGAGCCCGACCCGCTGGCCCGAGGTGAACGTCGGCTCGGGCAAGGGTTCGCGCAGCCCGAAAAATGTACGCCTGAGCCACCAGCGCGCCGTCGCCCCGCTGCGCTCGTGCAGGTTGGGGAAGTCGAGCGCATCGGACATCACGAAATAGCCGTCGAACCGCATGAACGGGCTCGCGTTGATCGCCAGCGTCATGACCCAAGTGGTCGTGGCCAGGATGAACAGCACGTGCTTGGTCGGGCCCTCGGGCGTGATGGTCCAGAACAGGGTGGCGAAACACGCCAGCGCAAGCTCCGTCATCATGCCGGCCGAGGCGATGACGAGCTGCTTCTTGCGGTCGGCGAGCTTCCACGTCTCGCCCACGTCGGTGTACAGGAACGGCCACATGACCAGGAATGCCAGCCCCATCGCCGGAACCCTCACGCCATAGCGCTTGGCCGCGTAGGCGTGCCCCAGCTCGTGCAGGATCTTCGAGAAACTCGCCGCGATGGCGAAATAAAGCCCGCCCTGCAGGCTGAAGAAATACGAGAAGGTCCTGCGCAGCTCGTCCCACTCGCGCGAGATCAGGTAAAGGTCGAGCAGGAACACGCCGAGCACGATGGTAAGGAAGCTGCGCGTGAAGAACAGCTCGGCGAAAGGCAGGGTCCGCTCGAGGAACTTGTCCGGCCGAACCAGCGGGACGCGGAAGAACAGGTAGTTATGGAAGAGCTGCTCGTACCACGGCTTTACGCCCTTCATCCATCGACCGCGCAGGGTGCTGCGGTCTTCGCGCCCTTCGGGGACCACCAGTTGGCTGGTCTGGAGGAAGCGGACGAAACCGGTCACCTCGTCTTCGGTCGGGCGCAAGGGGGTTTCGGCCTCGACGCGCGCGATGAGGCTGGGGATCGAATCGTGCTCGGCCCACCGGGCGAGAAGCTCGAACTCGAGCCAGCCGATCTCGAAGAATCGGTTGCGCACCGGGTCGAGGATGCGCCAGCTCGGCGAGCCGTCGCGGTGGCGCGGGCCCGGATACAGCTTGATGTCCTGCCTGAGGCGCGGAATCTTGGGCGCCTTCGCGTCCGCCGCACCTTGCGGTGCGGACGCTCCCAGGGCGGACTGGACTTGGATCTGGGCCATGGCGCAACTCTCCACGAGACTTCACGGCCGCGAGGGCCTGCGACTGGCCGATTATCGCCCAAGAGGCAGCGCAATCGCCGCTGCGCCAACAATCTTGACACTTGGGGCGGCCCCCTCCGTCCGGGGCGCGCCTGCGCTATGCGTTCGCGAGGCCTTCGGTCAGGCGAAGAACCGGATCAGCGCATCCAGCGTGGCGTCGGGGGCCTCGGCCATGAGCGAGTGGCCCGACGAGCCGATCGAAACCGCTGTCACCGCCGACAGGGCTTTGATGAGCGCAGCGGCCGCCTTGGGCGGCGTCATCATGTCCTGCGCGCCCATCACCACCAGCACGGGGCACTGCAGGCGGCCGGCACTTTCCAATCCGGCCGCGTACTCCTTGCACGCCTTGAGGTCCGTGTAGAGGACACCCGGCCCGAGCCGCGCGAGCCGCGCAAGCATGTCGCCGTACATCCACATACCGGGATTGGGGTTGGCGCCAAAGGGCACCAGCGGCGCGTGACCCCAGATGGTTTCCATATCGTAGGCGCTCTGGTCGTTGGCCTTCGCCGCCTCGAGGAATGCGTCAGAGACATTCATCGGGAACGCCGTGCCGAGCAGCGCAACCTTCCCGATGCGCGCCGGGTGGCGCGCGGCGCACTCGAGCGCGATGAGGGAACCCATGCTATGTCCGACGATGCTCGCCTTCGCGACCCCGGCAGCGTCGAGCAATCGCGTGGCCCAGTCCGCCGCCGCGCCTATGCTCGCCAGCGGCACACCGCCGGAACGGCCGTGCCCGGGCAGGTCGCACGCCAGCACGTTCCATCCGTGAAAGCCGAAGTAGCGGCTCTGCAGACCCCACCAGCTATGGTCCAGGCCCGCGCCGTGCAGGAACAGCAGGGTCGGCTTGGCCGCGTCGGGTTCATGGGTCGCGGTGTAGGCGTAGACAGCGTGGGAATCGACCTGGAAATCCATCGGCGCGCCTATTGCTTCATCGTGCGCTGCGCATCCTTCAGCGCGCGCGACAGGTCTTCGACGAGGTCGTCGCCATCCTCGAGGCCGATCGACAAGCGCACGGTGCCGGCGGCGATGCCCGCCCGCCGCA
>JBBQCV010000382.1:0-2530 GCA_038319115.1 Burkholderiales bacterium
AGGCGCCCTGGTTCTCCGACGTCACGCCGCTTGCCCGCGCGCTGGTGGCCGCGGCGCCGGATCGGTGCGTATGGGGAACCGATTGGCCGCACCCGAACACCGACTTCATGCCCAACGACGGCGACCTCGCGGACATGCTGCTCGACTAGATACCCGATGAAGCGGCGCGCAACCGCGTGCTCGCCGCCAATCCGGCGCGGCTGTACGATTTTAAATAGGCAAGACGCCTATTCGCGCGCCTTGGCGTCGAGCGCGCGCAGCTCGCCCAGGCGCGCCTTGATCTTGGCCTCGAGCCCGCGCTCCGTAGGCTCGTAAAATTTCGTCTCGGTCAGGCCGTCGGGCAGATAGTGCTCGCCCGCCGCATACGCCTCCGGCTCGTCGTGCGCGTAGCGGTATTCCCTGCCATAGCCGAGCTCCTTCATCAATCGCGTGGGGGCGTTGCGCAGGCGCTCAGGCACCGGGCGCGACTTGTCGGTGCGTATGAGGGCGCGAGCAGCGTTGTATGCCTCGTAAATCGCATTGCTCTTGGGCGCAATGGCGAGATACACGACCGCCTCCGCCAGCGCGAGCTCCCCTTCCGGGCTGCCCAGGCGTTCGTAGGTTTCGCACGCATCCAGGGTAACGCGCAGCGCGCGAGGATCGGCGAGCCCGATGTCTTCTACCGCCATCCGCACGAGCCTGCGCCCGACGTATAGCGCGCCGGCGCCGCCGTCGAGCATGCGGCACATCCAGTACAGCGCTGCGTCGGGCGCGGAGCCTCGCACCGACTTGTGGAGCGCCGAAATCTGGTCGTAAAACTGGTCTCCACCCTTGTCGAATCGATTGAGACTCTGCGTCAGCGTGTCGCGCACGATCTGCTCGTCGACATGCTGGAGGCCGCGCGTCGCTGCGGCGGTATCGATCTGCTCGAGCATGTTGATGAGGCGCCTCGCATCGCCGTCGGCGTAGCCGATGACGAGCGCGCGCGCAGTGTCGCTCAATGTCAACGGCTGAGGGCTATGGTCCAATGCGCGGCCGAGAAGGGCCGCAAGCTCCGCGTCCGACAGCGGGTGCAGCACGTACACCGCGGCGCGCGACAAGAGAGCGCTGTTGACCTCGAAGGAAGGGTTTTCAGTGGTTGCGCCGACGAAGGTGAGCAGTCCCTGCTCGACGAAAGGCAGGAAAGCATCCTGCTGCGCCTTGTTGAAGCGGTGGACTTCGTCGACGAATAGTATGGTGTGGCGCCCGCTCTGCTGCAGCCGCAACTCGGCACGCTGCACCGCTTCGCGGATATCCTTGACGCCGGAGAAAACCGCCGAGATCGCAACGAACTCGGCATCGAAGGCCTGCGCCATCAGCCGCGCCAGGGTGGTCTTGCCGACACCGGGAGGTCCCCACAGGATCATCGAGTGCGACTTGCCCGATTCGAACGCCAGCCGCAGCGGCTTGCCCGCACCCAGCAGATGCGCCTGCCCGACGACCTCGTCGAGGGTGCGCGGGCGCAGCCGTTCGGCGAGCGGCGCCGCGGGCCCGACCTTTTGAAATAAGTCCGTCACTCGGTGATGACGTCAGCGCCTTTGGGCGGGGTGAACCTGAACAGCTCGGGTGCCAGCTTGGGATTGCGCTCGAAGGCGGCGAACTTGATCACCGTCACCTGCCCGAACTGGTCGCGCAGTTCCATCGCCTCCAAGGTCCCGTTGTTGAACCCCAGGCGTATGCGCTCGAACGCGTTTTCCTTCGATTTCGGAACGGCTTCCAGCCAGTCGAGGCCCTCCTGGGCGCCGATATTGGTCAGGGTGTAGGTTTTCTCTATCTCGTTGCTGCCGGCGAGCAGGGCCGCGGGACTGCCCCCCAGCGCCGCATCGAGTTTTCTCACGCTGACTTGGTTCAGGTCCTTGTCGTAGATCCACAGGCGCGTGCCATCCCCGACGATGAGCTGCTCGTAGGGCTTCTCATACTCCCAGCGGAACCTGCCGGGACGCGCGAAGTGCATCGTGCCGGTGCCTTGCTGCACCTTTTTCATGTTCTTGTCGACGATGATCTGCGCGAACCGGGCCTTGCCGCTCTCCGTGTTCTGCAGGAACGACTTGAGCATGTCGATGCTTGCCGCGTGTGCCGGAACGCACGCGACCGTGAATGCCACGAACAGTAGGTATCTCATCGGAGGATTTTGGGTGTTTCCAGTTGGACGATCCTGCCGCTCAAGCGGTATCGCCGGTTAACCATCGATTCGAGGCCGCCGGATGGGGTAGAACCGTTGTGACAGCTGCCGCGCCGAATAATTCTATTCTTCAGCCGCGGCCCCGGCCGGGGCCAGCACCTCGCGATTGCCATTCGACTGCATGGCGGAAACCATACCCGCGCGCTCCATTTGCTCGATCAGGCGTGCCGCCCGGTTGTAGCCGATGCGCAAATGGCGCTGCACCTGGGAAATCGACGCCCGCCGCGTCTTGAGGACGATCGCGACCGCCTGGTCGTAAAGCGGGTCGGATTCCCCGTCCGCGCCGCTTTCCGGCGCCATGCCGTCGGCGTCGGCTTCGGGATCCTCCAG
>JBBQCV010000383.1:0-2455 GCA_038319115.1 Burkholderiales bacterium
TGTAGTCGTGGCCCGACAGGCTGATCGACAGGATGTCGGGCGCATCGTCCTGTCCGAGCGCCTCGCCGGCGATGGCCGCGCGCGCAAAATCGAGCGCGAGCGCGTCGCCGAAGGGACTGGGCAATAGCGAGGCGTAGAACGCTGCGGCAGGCTTGTCCTGGCCTTCGCCCATCACCTTGGGCAGTTTGCCGCCCTTGTTGTACCAAGGCCGGTCGTCAGGCAGCGAACGCGCATACGCGGCTTCCTCCAGCACCGGCATCCAGGCCTGCTTGAAATACCGGTCGGCGGGTTTGGCGGCGTTGAATGCGCTCACCCAGGCCGGGTGCGCCTTCATGTAATAAGTGCTGGAGGCGAACCGCCCGCTGTCGCCCATGTACATGTAGGCCGTGCCGGTCTTGCCTGCGGTGAGGATCGCGCCGCGGTCCTTGCCCGAAATGCCGATGACCTTGGCGCGCGGGTCGGCGCGCTGCAGCACGTCGCCGACCGTTTCCACCTTCAGGTTGCGCGGGCTGGTGCCCGCCAGTTTTTCGGTCTTGTTGTCGATGTACGAGTACGCCTCGTCGCCCGAGTTGTAGACCCGCTGGGCCGTGACCGGGTCGAGCCATTCATTGCCAATGATGCCGGTGCGCTGCGGGGAAGCGCCTGTCAGCATGGTGGCGTGGCCAGCGGCGGTGACGGTGAACGCGTGCCCATAGTGCGCGTTTGCGAACCACGCACCGCGATCGAGGAAGCGCGCGAAGCCGTCGGGTGCGAACTGGTCGCGATAGGCGATGACCTGCCATTGCGGCAGTCCGTCGACCACAAGGAAAACGACCAGGCGCGGCCTTGCGGCCACGGTACGGTCGGTGGTGGCGCACGAGGCCAGCACCGCGACGGTGGCGGCAGCGAGGGCGAGAGTTCGCGCGAGCGTGAGGATGCGCGCGGGGCGCGGCGACAGCGTGCGGAGCGGATGAATTTTCATCCGCGCAGTCTAAGGGCGGATTGTGACGCCGGCAATTCTCGCCCCGGGTTCGCCCGGCAATGTGGCGACCGCGGTGCTATGCCTTGCGCGCTGCGGCCACGGGCAGCGCATCCAGGCGCTGCATCTCCGCGCTCGCCAGAATCGAACGGTCTTCCAGCCACGCGTTGAAAAAGTCGACCGAGTCATTGCCCCAGAATATTTCCCCGGCCATCACGAATGTCGGCACGCCGAACACGCCGGCATTCGCCGCGTCTTCCGTGTTGCGACGCAACGCCTGCTTGATGGCAGGATCGGCCAGGTGCGCGAGGTCATCGATGCCGAGCGAGCGCGCGAGCGCGCCGAAGGCCTTCTGGTCGGCCGGATCGCCGCCCGTAGTCCAGACGTGCTCGAAGATGCGCCGAATCGCCGCAGGCCGCGCGCCGCAGGCGAGGGCCAGGCGCTGGTAATGCAGCGGATTGAACGGGTGCGCAGCCGGGAAGCGGAACGCGATGCCGCGCGAATCGGCCCAGTACTGGCAGGCGCGGTAGGTCCACTTTCGCTTGGGCGCGATTTCGGCCGGGCCCTTCTGGCCCCAGTGGTTCAGCAGGCCAGCGAACAGGATCGGCTTGTACTCGATCGAAAGGCTGGCGGGCAGTTCCCCGAAGCGCATCAGGTGCAGGTACGCGAAGGGGGAGATCACATCGAAATACCAGGCGGCTTGGCGCATGTGTGGCGTTCCTCCCGTTGCGGCGGACTGTACCATTGCGGGCAACCGCCGCGGGCGGCGGGCCGGAGGCGAAGATGACGGTACGCATCGAGAAGGACGGCGGCGTGTGGACGGTGATCCACAGCCGCCCGGAGGCGCGCAACGCGATGGATCCGGCGAGTGCCGATGCGCTCGAAGCGGCGTTCCGGGAGTTCAACGCCGATCCGGCGGCCGATGTGGCCGTGCTGTGGGGCGAGGGCGGTGCATTCTGCGCCGGCTTCGACCTCAAATACAGCGCGTCGCTGGTCGGTAATCCTCGGCCCCTCTCGACGCTGGCCTACCCGGAGAGTGGTGGCCAGGCGCCACGCGGCCCCATGGGCCCGACGCGCCTGGAACTCGACAAGCCGGTCATCGCCGCGATCGCAGGCCCCGCGGTGGCCGGCGGATTCGAGATCGCGTTGTGGTGCGACGTGCGCATCATGGAAACGTCGGCGTATTTCGGTGTGTACTGCCGGCGCTGGGGCGTGCCGCTCATCGACGGCGGGACGGTTCGGCTGCCGCGCCTGGTGGGCACCGGCCGCGCGATGGAGATCATCCTGACCGGCCGCAAGGTGACGGCCGACGAGGCGTTGCGCATCGGCTGCTGTGAGCAGGTGGTGCCGGAGGGCACGTCTCGCCAGGCCGCCGAAGCCATGGCGCACCAGATCGCGCGCTTTCCGCAGGCCTGCATGCGCGCCGACCGGCGCTCGGTCTACCTGCAGCAGGGGCTGGGCGTGCGGGCGGCCATGGAGGAAGAGTGGCGAAACGGC
>JBBQCV010000384.1:0-2436 GCA_038319115.1 Burkholderiales bacterium
TTGTCCGAGGTGCTCGAGCTGCGCCGCGGCGTGTGCCAGGATTTCGCCCACCTCATGACCGGGTGCCTGCGCGTGCTCGGGCTGCCGGCGCGCTATGTGAGCGGCTATATCCTGACATCGCCACCGCCGGGCCACGTGAAGATGGTGGGCGCGGACGCCTCGCACGCGTGGGTGTCGGTGTTCTGCCCCGAAGTGGGCTGGGTCGACTTCGACCCGACCAACGACCTCGTGGTCGACGACGAGCACGTGACCCTGGCCTGGGGGCGCGACTTCAGCGACGTCGCACCGATGCACGGCGTGATCCTTGGCGGCGGTGACCAGGAGCTTTCGGTCCATGTGACCGTCACCCAGACCCAGGCCCCTTCCGCCAGCCGGCCCCTGCAGAGCGTGCCCACACCATGAGCAAGATCGTCCTCGTAGCCATCGTCGTGTTGGTGTTTTTCTGGCTGTTGCGCCGGGCGCTCGGCGGGCGCGGGGGGGGCGCGCGCGCGGCCCCCCCGCCCGCGACACCCGAACTGGTGGCCTGCGCGCATTGCGGGGTGCACCTGCCGCAGGGCGAAGCCGTGGTTGCGGACGACCCCGGGGAGCCGGCGGCGCGGCGCTATTTCTGTACCGAGGAGCACCGCAAGCTGGGAGCGCGCTGAGGGGTGGCTGCCATCGCGCCGCTGCCTGCCCTGCAGCCGCCAGCCGGTGAACGGGTGCCGGATTCGTTCTGGGTATCGCTGCGCTATTTCAACGTCTACCGCATCGCTGTAGTCGCGGTGTTCCTCGGGACCGCGCTCTTCTACCACGACGAGTTGCCGCTGGGGCAGCACAGCCTGCCGCTGTTCCTGTATGCGTGCGGGGCCTACCTGCTGGTGGCCTGCGTGTTCCAGGCCGAGATGTTCCTGCTGCGCGAGCGTTTCAACCTGCAGCTCAGCCTGCACGTGTTTGCCGACATCGCCGCGATCACGGTGCTCATGTATGCCAGCGGCGGGATGAAGAGCGGCCTGGGGGTGATGCTGCTCATCTCGCTCACCGGCGCGGCGCTGGTCGCCCCGCAACGCCTGACCTACCTGTATGCGGCGCTCGCGGCGATCGCGATCCTGCTCGAGCAGGGGTACTGGGTGCTCGTGTTCGATGCGCCCACCAGCAATTTTCTCCAACCGGGCCTGCTGTCGATCGGGTATTTCGCCACTGCGGCGATCACCAACCAGCTCGCCCAGCGCGTGGTCGCCAACGAAACCCTGGCGCGCCAGCGCGGGCGTGCGCTGCGCTCCCAGCAGCGCGTCAACCAGTTGGTGCTGGCCGACATGCAGGACGGCGTGCTGGTGCTCGATCGCGACGGCCGCATCGCGCAGGCCAATCCGCAGAGCGCGCGCATGCTTGGTCTCGACCGGGTGGCGGGCGCCGACATCGCCGCGCTGCTCCCCGATGCCGCCGCGAGCTGGACACATTGGCGCCACGGCATCGCCGGCCGGCAGGGCGCTCGCGCTGGCGTCATCGAGCTTTCGGCGCGCGGTCGTGACCTTCGCATCCGCTTCATCGACGCCGGAACCGAGGAGGAGCTCACGGTCGCCTTCATCGAGGACATGACCCGCCTGCGCGAGCAGGCGCAGCAACTCAAGCTCGCCGCGCTGGGTCGCCTCACGGCCAACATCGCCCACGAGATCCGCAACCCGCTTTCGGCGATCAGCCATGCGGCCGAACTGCTGGATGAGGAGCAGGAGGAAGAGGGTGGGGGGGAGGAGGGCGAGGCGGGGCGCCGCGACGGCGACCGCCCGCGCCTCACGCGCATCATCCGCGACAACACGCAGCGCCTGGACCGGCTGGTGTCCGACGTCCTGCAGCTCAACCGGCGCGACCGCGTCGAGGCCGAGCGCATCCGCCTCGACCCGTGGCTCAAGGGCTTCATCGAGGAGTTCGCGCGCAACGAGGCGGTCGCGCCGGAGCGTCTTGCGCTCGAGGTTCGTCCCGACGCCTGGGTGCGCTTCGACCGCGGGCACCTGCACCAGGTCCTGTGGAACCTGCTGCGCAACGCGGCGCGCCATTCGAGCGGCGTGCCGGGCGCGGTACGCGTGGTCGTCGACGCGCTGGCCGATCAAGTAGAATTGAACGTGATCGACGATGGCGAGGGCGTGCCGAAGGCGAGCCAGGGTCAGCTTTTCGAGCCCTTCTTCACCACTTACAGCGCCGGTACCGGCCTGGGCCTGTACCTGGCCCGCGAGTTGTGTGCCGCGAATTCCGCCGTCCTGGAGTACGTCGATGGCGGCCCCGGGGCGCATTTCAGGATTATCTGCATGGAGCCGGCAGGCGCATGAGGAAAGCCGAGCGTATGCCGGGCAAGCGTGACAGCCTGGTGCTGGTCGTCGATGACGAGCCCGACATCCGCGAACTGCTCGAACTCACACTCCTCAAGATGGGGATCGGCGTGGAATGCGCCGGCTCGCTTGCCGA
>JBBQCV010000385.1:0-2427 GCA_038319115.1 Burkholderiales bacterium
TCAGCGATGGAGGGGGCCGGCAAACTGGTCGAGGACGACGAGCTGCGCGAAGCCATGAGCCAGAAGGGCCTGGGCACCCCGGCCACGCGCGCGGCAGTGATCGAGGGGCTTATCAAGGAAGAGTACGTGCACCGCAACGCGCGCGAACTCGTGCCGACGCCCAAGGCGTTTTCTCTCCTGTTCGCGCTCAAGCATTTCGGGGTTTCCGAGATCACCTCCCCCGAGCTGACCGGGGACTGGGAGTTCAAGCTCAAGCAGATGGAGCAGGGCAAGCTCAAGCGTGACGAGTTCATGGAGCACATCGAGTCGGTCACGCGCGACCTTGTGGCGCGCATCAAGGGCGGCGACATCCCCGACACCGCGTTCGCGATCGTAGGCGCGCCTTGCCCGAAATGCGACGGAGTGATCCAGGAGAACTATCGCAAGTTCCAGTGCCAGGCGTGCGACTTCAACCTGTGGAAAGTCATCTCCGGGCGCGAGTGGGCGCCGGAGGAAGTGGCCGAGCTGATCCGTAACCGCACCATCGGGCCCCTGACGGGCTTTCGCAGCCGCATGGGGCGCCCGTTCGCCGCCGTGCTCAAGCTGAACGACGAGCAGCGCATCGACTTCGACTTCGGCCAGGCGCGGCCCGAAGACGAAGGCGGGGAAACACCCGACTTCAGTGCGCAGCAGCCGCTGGGTGCCTGCCCGAAGTGCGGCGCACGAGTGTTCGATTCGGGCATGGCTTACGTGTGCGAAAAGGCCGTCGGTTCGCCACGCACCTGCGATTTCCGCTCGGGCAAGATCATCCTGCAGCAGCCCATAGAACGCGAACAGATGGAAAAATTGCTAGCCACCGGCAGGACCGACCTGCTCAACCGGTTCATCTCGAAGAAGGGCCGCCCGTTCAAGGCATTCCTGGTCAAGACACCTGGCGGGAAGATTGGTTTCGAGTTCCAGGCGCGCGTGGCCAAGCCCGGCGCGGTGGCGAGGAAACCCGCGGCCAACGAGCCAGCCGCGCCGGAGACGGCCGCGCCCGCCCCGCTCAAGAAGGCGGCGGCCAAGGCCAAACCGGCGCGCGCCACGGCGACCAAGCCCAAGCCGAAGGCCAAAGCTAAGGCCAAAGCGAAGGCCCCGGCCAAAAAGGCCAAGGCCAAAAAGCCCGCCGCCTAGACGTCGAGGTTGCGCACGCCGAGCGCGTTCGACTCGATGAAGGCGCGGCGCGGTCCCACTTCATCGCCCATCAGGGTGGTGAAAATCTCGTTGGCGGCGATGCCATCCTCGATCTGCACCTTGAGCAGGCGGCGCTTGGCCGGGTCCATGGTGGTCTCCCACAGCTGCCCGGGGTTCATTTCGCCGAGCCCCTTGTAGCGCTGCATGCTCATCGATTTCTGCACCTCGGCGAACATCCATTTCATCGCCTCGGGGAAATCCTTCACGCTGTGCTTCTTTTCGCCGCGCTGGATTGTCGCGCCGGGGCCGACAAGGTCGCGTAGCATGTCAGCGGTGCGCCGGATCTGTGCGTAATCGCCCGACACCACGAACTCATGGTCGATGCTGGTGAGACGCAGGTTGCCATGCAGGATGCGCTCTATGCGGATCTGGTAGCGCTCGGTCTTGGCGTCCTGGTGCGCGAAGATGCGCATGCCGTTGCCCGGGATGTGGCTGAGCAGCGCGCGCGCCGAGGCCTCGGCTGACTCCCGGCTCGACAGGTCGACCTGGGCGCCGCGCAGCATCGCCTGCAGCACGTCGCGATCGGTCCAGCGCGACACGCGCTCGATTACTGCCTCGGAGAGCAGGTACGACTTGGCCAGCAGGCCCAGCGCCTCGCCGCGGATCGGCTCGCCTTCGGCCGAAGGATTGAGCGAAGCGTCCACCAGCGCCTGGCGCAGCATGAACTCGTTCAGTTCGTGCTCGTCCTTGAGGTAGCGCTCTTCCTTGCCCTGCTTGGCCTTGTACAGCGGCGGCTGGGCGATATAGATGTGGCCGCGCTCGACAAGTTCGGGCATCTGGCGGAAGAAGAACGTGAGCAGCAGGGTGCGGATGTGCGAGCCGTCCACGTCCGCGTCGGTCATGAGGATGATCCGGTGGTAGCGCAGCTTGGCGATGTCGTAGTCTTCCTTGATCCCGGTGCCCAGCGCCGTGATCAGGGTGGCGATCTCCTGCGAGGAGATCAGCTTGTCGAAGCGCGCTTTCTCGACGTTGAGGATCTTGCCCTTGAGCGGCAGGATCGCCTGGAACTTGCGGTCGCGCCCTTGCTTGGCCGAGCCGCCGGCCGAATCGCCCTCGACCAGGTACAGCTCGCACAGCGCCGGATCCTTCTCCTGGCAGTCGGCGAGCTTGCCCGGCAGGCCCATGCCGTCGAGCACGCCCTTCCTGCGTGTCATCTCGCGTGCCTTGCGCGCCGCCTCACGCGCTCGCGCCGCGTCGACGATCTTGCCGCAGATG
>JBBQCV010000386.1:0-2427 GCA_038319115.1 Burkholderiales bacterium
ATCCTCACCCCGCACCTGGCCGGCTCGACGCGCGAATCGCGCGTGCGCGTCGGCCGCATCGCAGCCGAAGAGACGCTGCGCATGCTCGCCGGTTCTCCCCCCACCAGTTTCGTCAATCCCGAAAGGCAGCCATGGCATCCAAGGACCTGAAAATCACCGACATCAAGGCCTACCCCACCTCCTTCCCCGTGCCCAAGAAAGCCCAGGTCACGCTGGGCATAGGCACCGCCATCAAGCGCGACGCGGTGGTGGTCAAGGTCACCACCGCAGGCGGCCTGGTGGGTTGGGGCGAATCGCACCACGGCCGCGCCCACACCGCGGTGGCCAAGCTGATCGAGACCACGCTCAAGCGCCTCGTAGTCGGCATGGAAGCCACCGACGTGGTCGGCATCTGGGCCAGGATCTACAAGATGCAGCTGGGCAGCCACGGCATGGGTGCGGGATGTTGCCTCGCCATGAGCGGCATCGACTGCGCGCTGTGGGATATTCGCGGCCAGGCCGCCGGCATGCCGATCTACAAGCTGATCGGCGGCGCGTATCGCGGACTGCCCGCTTACGCAGGCGGCGTGTCGCTGGGCTACCAGCCGCCGGAGGAACTCATCGCCGAGTTGAAGCCCCACCTCAAGGCGGGATACAAGGCAGTGAAGCTGCGCGTGGGCGACTCGCCCAAGCGCGACCTGCAGCGCATCAAGGCGGTGCGCAAATTCGTGGGTGACGACATCGAGATCCTCACCGACGCGAACACCGGCTATACGGTCAACGACGCGCGCGCGGCCATGCCGGCGATGCAGGACCTCAACGTGGCCTGGCTGGAAGAACCTTTTCCCGCGCACGATTACGTGAGCTACGAGCTGGCCTCCACCTTCAGCAACACCCCGCTTGCGGCCGGCGAAAACCATTACACGCGGTTCGAATTCAACCGCGTGCTCGAGGACGGCTCGATCACCGTGCTGCAGCCCGACCTGTCCAAGACCGGCGGCATCACCGAGGCGCTGCGCATCGCGGCGATGGCCTCGGCCTACAAGCTGCGCATCCACCCGCACAGTTCGATGACCGGGCTCAACCAGGCGGCGAGCATCCATTTCCTTGCCGCGATCGACAACGGCGGCTACTTCGAAGCGGATGTGTCTAAGGCCAACAAGTTTCGCGACGAGCTGTGCTCCACACCGTGGAAGGTCGACAAGGACGGCAACGTCTGGCCGATCGACAAGCCGGGGCTTGGGCTTGAGGTGGACGAGAAATTCCTGCTCCGCAACCCGGCCATCGAAGGCCCGGGTTACGTTTAAGATAGCCGCACATAAAATAGCCGCGCATCGAGGAGACAAAATGAAGACTTCGCCCATCACGCTCGCGCTCGCCGCCCTGGCGCTCGCCTGGGCGCCGCTCGCCGGCGCGCAGGCGTGGCCGTCCAAACCGATTCGCTGGATCGTGCCCTACACCCCGGCCGGCATCACCGACACCGGCACGCGCATGGTGCTGCAGAAGGTGCAGGAGCAGACCGGCTGGAACATCGTGGTCGAGAACAAGCCCGGCGCCAACTCGCTCATCGGCGCGGGCGAAGCCGCGCGCGCGCCAGGCGACGGATATACCTTCGTGACCGTCATCGGTGCGCACGCCGCCAACGCGACGCTGTATGCGGGCAAGATCCCGTTCGATCCGGTGAAGAGCTTCGCGCCGGTGTCGCTAACCATGACCGCCCCGCTCATCATGGCCGCGACCAACACCCTGCCGGCCAAGGACGTGAAGGAGCTGGTTGCCTACGCCAAGGCGAACCCGGGCAAGATCTCGTTCGGATCCTCGGGCATCGGCGCGGCTGCGCATCTCACCACCGAGTGGTTCAAGCAGCTCACCGGCACCGACATGGTCCATGTGCCGTACAAGGGCACTGCGCCGGCGCTGCAGGACCTCATGGGCGGCACCATCCAGATCCTCGTCGACACGCCCAGCTCGCTGATGCCTCACGTCAAGGGCGGCAAGATCCGCGCGCTGGCCATGTTCTCGGCGCAGCGCCTGAAGAGCTTTCCCGAGGTGCCTACCATGGTCGAGGCCGGCGGTCCGGCGATGGAGTCGGCCACCTGGTTGCTGTTCCTCGCCCCCGCCGCCACGCCGCGCGACATCGTCACGCGGCTGTCGGTCGAGGTGGCCAAGGCAGTCAACGCCGCCGACGTGAAGCCCAGGCTGGAGGCGATGGGCATCGTGACCGTGGGCAGCACGCCTGAGCAGGCGGCCAGGTTCCTCGCTGACGAAATCGCCAAGTGGGCCAAGGTGATCCAGGTGGCGGGAGTGAAGGTGGAGCAGTAGCGCCCCGATCAATGTACCGGTAACGATACAAAATTGGCAGGTGAGCCAAGCGGCAAGCCAGTCTTAAAAAATAAAGTTTAACTTTCGAGCCCGCTAACGGGCTTCGGCAAGGAGGCAGGCATGAAC
>JBBQCV010000387.1:0-2407 GCA_038319115.1 Burkholderiales bacterium
ATAGTTGAGCTTGCCCGGGGCGGCGCGCGCCTGGGCGATGAGCTCGGCCACGCTTTTCAGCGGGAGCTGCGCGTTGACCACGAGGATGTTCGGGCTCGAGGAGAAGATCGACACCGGGGCGAAGTCGCGCAGCGTGTCGAAACCCGGATTCTTGTAGAGCGACATGTTGATGGCGACCGCGGCAGTGTTGATGAGCAGCGTGTAGCCATCGGCCGCCGAGCGGGCGACGTACTCGTTGGCGATGTTGGTGCCGGCCCCGGGGCGGTTTTCGACGATCACCTGCTGGCCGAGCAGTTCCGTGAGCTTGGATGCCAGCAGGCGCGCATTGATGTCCACGCCGCCCCCGGGCGTGAAGCCCACCACCAGCTTTACGGGGCGGGCTGGGTAAGCCTGCGCGAGCACTGCGCCGGGCAGCGCCAGCGCAAGCGCAAGCGTGAGGATGAGCACCAGGCGGGCAAACGGCAGCATCAGCCGCCTCCGAATCGATACAGTTTCGCGGCGTTGGTGGCGAACAGCGGTTCGCGCACCGAGTCATCGGGCAGCCAGGCATCGAGCTGGTCGACGAGGTCGGCATCGTTCGGCATCCAGCCGCCGGTAGCAAGCCCCGGATGCGGCCAGTTGGTGCCCCATACGCAGCGGTCGGGGCGGGCCTGCAGCAGCGCCTGCACCAGCGGCCGCATGTCCTCGCAGGCGGGCGTGCCGCTATCAGACAGGCGATACCAGCTCGAGATCTTGGTCCAGCAGTCGTCGCGCTCGGTCAGCAACCGGCGGATCACGCCGAACCCGGCCGAGCCGACGCCTTCGCCGCCACGCACGCGCCCGAGATGGTCGAACACCAGCGGCACGGGACAGCGGCGCAGGCGCGGCTCGAGTTCGACCCAGTCGGAGGACTTGGCCACGTTGATCTCGAGGTGCCAGCCGAACGGCGCAAGGCGCTTGGCGAGCGGCTCGAGCATCGAGGTGGTCGCGCCGCTGGGATACTGGTCCATCAGGCGCGCGCCACGAAACCCTGCCGCGCTCAGGCGCTCGAGTTCCGCATCGCTGATCTCGGGGCGGATGGCCGCGACGCCGAGGAAGCGCCCTGGGTGCTCGCGCAGGAAATCGAGCGTGATCGAGTTGTCGAATCCGTATGGCGAGCCGTGCACCTGCACGCCGCGGGCCACCCCGAGCGCGGCATGCAGCGCAAGCCAGGCCTCGCGCGTGCACACCGGCGGCGTGTAGTGCCGGTCCGCTGCGAACGTATACCGCCCGAAGCGGTCGAAGATGTGCGCGTGGCAGTCGACCGTGCCGGCGGGCAGCGGACGGGCCGGCGCGCGCAATGCGTCGCTCGGCGGGAGGCAGGGCGGCGGCGCTTCCTTGGCAGCGGAGTCGGCGCGACTCATTCGATGACGATGTTTTCCGCCTTGGCGAGGGCGCGCCACTTCGCGTAGTCGGCGCGAACGCAGGCCGCCAGGCTGGACGGGCCAGCGAGCGCTGCAGCGGCCACTTTTATCAAGGCGTCCAAGCGGAAATATTTCATTGTGCTTTGCGCGTGGGAGGATTTAACTTCAGGTTGCGGCGCGAGTTGGGGCTGCAACGTGTGTAGCGTACTGTAACCTATCGCCAGATCGAGAGGGCTCATGCAGGCAGACCGTTACGGGCTTGAAATGTCATGCGCATCGCAGGATGCGCGCGATGCATACGTGGAGGGCGTCGACCTTTTCCTGTCGGCCAATTCTGGCTCGGAGGCCGCGTTCGGCCGCGCCATCGCGGCCGAACCGGGATTTGCGCTCGCGCATGCCGCGCTCGGGCGCACGCAGCAGTTGTATGCGCGCATCGACGCGGCCAAGGCGTCGGTGGCACGCGCGCGTTCCCTGAGCACGAAGCTGCCGCGCCGCGAGCGGCGCAACGTCGAGATCGTCGCCAGCCTCGTCGACGGCGTGGGTGCGCCGCCGCTGGCGGCTGCGATCGAGCACCTGGCGGAATTCCCACGCGACGTCATGGTGCTCGCGCCGTGCACCGGCGTGTTCGGGCTGATCGGCTTTTCCGGCCGCGCCGGCCGCGAGATGGAGCAGGTGCGCCAGCTCGACGCCCTCGCCGGCGAGTATGGCGAGGACTGGTGGTTCCTCTCCACGCACGCTTTCGCCCTGAGCGAAACCGGGCAGGTCGAGGCGGGGCGAAAGCTGATCGAGCGTTCGCTCGCCACCTATCCGCGCAACGCGCACGGCGCGCATGTCTTTTCCCACGTGCTCTACGAAAGCGGCGAGGATGGCGCCGGCCTCGCCTACCTCGAGGACTGGATGCGCGACTTCCCGCGCGAGGCGCAACTGCATTGCCACCTGAGCTGGCACCTCGCGTTGTGGCACCTGGAGGCAGGCAACATCGATGCGGCGAGGCGCATCTATGCAAGCGCGGTGCGCCCCGGCGG
>JBBQCV010000388.1:0-2337 GCA_038319115.1 Burkholderiales bacterium
GCGTTCCTGGCGCTGGTGACCGTGGGGTGCTATGCGCGCCTGGCTGTGACTTACGTGCGGCGGGGCGAGACGGCCTGCGCCTTCATCGTGATTGCCGAAATCGGCGTGCTGCTGCTGGCGGCTTCGGGGCTGGTGAGCGGCGGACACTGAGGCAGCCCCCGTCCCGGCGGAAATACCCCCAAAAAGCTTATGCTAGACTGAAATTCGGACTGATATTGCCTGCGGGGCTCCGCCCGCCCCCGGCTCACAACAAACAAAAGGAGTCAGCCATGGGTGCCATATTCCAATCCTTGGGACGCACGATTGCCGCCGGCGTAGTCCTCTTGATCGTCATGCTCGCCCTGGTCGGCGCGATGTCCGGCGGGGTGTCGGTGAGCGGCAGCCATGCCTGGATGGCGTTCTTCATGCGCTGGCTCCACGTGCTCTCGGGTGTGATGTGGATCGGGCTGCTGTGGTACTTCAACTTCGTGCAGATCCCGTCGATGCCCAAGATCCCCGACGAGCAGAAACCGGCGATCGGCAAGGTGATCGCGCCGACGGCGCTTTTCTGGTTCCGCTGGGCCGCCCTCGCGACCATGGTGACCGGCCTGACACTTGCCGGCATGAACGGCTACCTCGGCGCGCTCGCCACGTTCTCCCGCCCCTATACCGCCATCGCCATCGGCATGTGGCTGGGCCTAATCATGGGGATCAACGTGTGGGCCATCATCTGGCCCAACCAGAAAAAGGCCCTCGGCATCGTGCAGGTGGACCCGGCCGAGAAAGCCAAGGCGGCGCGCTTTGCGATGCTCGCTTCGCGCTTCAACACGATGCTTTCCATCCCGATGCTGTACTGCATGGTGGCGCAGCAGAACGGCGGACTCTGATCCGCCGCAAGGGTTGGCCCTTACAACACGGCGGCGCGCCAGCGGCGAAACTGGTGTCGGGGCTGCGCCCCGATGACACGGGTGCCCGGACCCGGAATGAAGCGTTCGATTGCCGGCGCCCTCGCGGCCGCGGCACTGTTCGGTGCCAGCACGCCCGCAGCCAAAGCGCTTGGCGAGGGCGTGCATCCGTTCGCACTCGCCGGCTTGCTCTACGCGGGCAGCGGGATCGGGCTTTCGCTCTGGATGCTTGCGCGACGGGTCGCAGCGGGGCCGGTCGCAATCGGCCTCGCGCGCAGCGACCTGCCGTGGCTCGCAGGCGCCGTCGTCTGCGGCGGCGTGTTTGCGCCCGCCATGCTCATGTTCGGGCTGGCCTCGACCAGCGCTTCGGTCGTGTCCCTGCTTCTCAACCTCGAAAGCGTCTTCACCGCCCTCATTGCGTGGTTTGCTTTTCGCGAGAATTTCGATCGCCGGATCGCCCTGGGCATGGCACTCATCACCGGCGGGGGCGTGGTGCTTGCAGTAGCGCCCGGGGGCTTGCGTGGACTGGAGGTGGGCGCGGCGTGGGTCGCGGGGGCCTGCCTTTTCTGGGCGCTCGACAACAACCTCACGCGCCGGATTTCGGCCGGCGACCCGATCGCGATTGCCGCCATCAAGGGCAGCGTCGCCGGTGCGGCCAACCTCGGTCTCGCGCTTGCCGTCGGCGCAACCCTGCCCGCCCCTGCGATCGCGCTGCCGGCGATGGTTATCGGCCTCGCCGGTTACGGCGTGAGCCTCGTGCTGTTCGTCGTTTCATTGCGCAACCTGGGCACCGCCCGCACGGGGGCCTATTTTGCGACCGCGCCGTTCGTGGGCGTCGCGCTGTCGGTGGCTTACCTTGGCGAGCGTTCAGGGCCGGCGTTCTGGGCCGCCGCGGCGCTGATGGCGACCGGCGTGTGGCTGCACATAAGCGAACGCCATGAGCACACTCATACGCACGAACCCACGCACCACACGCACGGCCATACTCACGACGAGCATCACCGCCACAGCCATGATTTCGAGTGGGATGGCGACGAGCCCCATGCGCATGCGCACGCGCACACGCCGGTGACCCACAAGCATCCGCACTACCCCGACATCCACCACCGCCACCGCCACTGACTGCGTGGCGCGGACGGCGCGTGACTACTGGCGCGGCGCGTACTTCTCCAGGCCGCGCAGGCGGGCACCCGGGCGCAGGCCCTTGGCGGCGAACCAGCCGGCGTTCATCTCGAGGGCAAACCGGACCGGCTTCCTGGCGCAATGCGATTCCTCGGTCTGCGGCTTCATGTCCTCGACATTGATGATGGTGCCGTCATCGGCGAGGTAGGCCACCGAAAGCGGGATCAGGGTGTTCTTCATCCACATGCACTGCACGGACGCTTCGTCGAACACGAACAGCATGCCTTCGTTGGCGCCCATCGAGCGGCGGTGCATGAGGCCCTGCATGCGG
>JBBQCV010000389.1:0-2319 GCA_038319115.1 Burkholderiales bacterium
CATCGTCGTGCCCTACCAGCCCGGCGGCAGCAACGACATCATCGCGCGCACCATCGCCCCGCGGCTGGCGGAAAGCCTCGGCCAGCCGGTGGTGGTGGCCTCCGGCGCGCGCGCCGACTGAAAGCGCGACGCCGTGCGCCGCGAGTTCGAGCACCTGTCCTACGCGAGCGGCGACAAGCTCGCGACCATCACCTTCAACCGCCCCGAGCGGCTGAATGCGATGTCCTTCCCGGCCAAGCGCGACCTCAAGGCCGCCCTGGAGCTTGCCGCGGGCGACGATGCGGTGCGGGTCCTTTCGCTGCGCGGGCAGGGGCGCGCTTTCTGTACCGGCATCGACCTCAAGGACCTCTCCACCGGCAAGATAGGCGCGGACAACTTCGCGCTGTGGGAGGAGTGCCTGCGCCTCATCGAAACCATGGACAAGCTGGTGATCGCGCTGATGCATGGGTATGCGCTCGGCGGCGGCGTACAGCTCGGCCTCGCCTGCGATCTGCGCATCGCGACGCCGGCAACCAAGTTCGGCCTGCCGGCGGCGAAGGAAGGCCTGCTGCCGGGCCTCGCGGTCTGGCGGCTGGCGAAGTTCGTCGGCATGGGTCGCGCCAAGGAAATGGCGCTGTGGGGCGAGCCCATCGACGGCATCGAAGCCCTGCGCATCGGCTTGGTGACCCGCCTCGTTTCGGACGAGAACCGCGACGCCGAATTCGACGCCTATGTGGCCAAGACGGTGGCCAATGCCTCGCAGGGGGCGCGCGCCACCAAACGCGCGATGAACCTCGTGGCCAGCGCCGACTTCGAGGCCGCGCTCGACCTCTACATGGACCTGCAGCGGCAAGGCCTCGCGTCGGACGATTTCGCCGAAGCCATGCGCGCCTACCGCGAGAAGCGCGATGCGCGCTGGAACTGAAATGGGCGACACGAATTCGAAAGTCCCGGCAGCGCACGACGAACGCCTGACCGCGGCGCTCGACCCGCAGTCGATCGCGGTGGTGGGCGCCTCCGACAACCCGGAAAAAATCGGCGGCCGCCCGATCAAGTACATGCTGCGGGCCGGCTACAAGGGCCGCATCTACCCGGTGAACCCGAACCGGCCCGTGATCCAGGGACTCAAGGCCTACCCCGACATCGCGTCGCTCCCCGAAGCGCCCGACCTCGCCATCGTCGCGGTGCCCGGCATGGGCGCGGTCGAAGCCGTCGCCTCCTGCGCCAAGCGCGGCGTAAAGGTGGCAGTGGTCATTACGTCGGGCTTCGGCGAGATCGGTGAGGAAGGCAAGCGCGCGCAGGAGGAAATGGTGCGCACCGCGCGCGCCGCCGGCATGCGCATCGTCGGCCCCAACACGCAGGGGATCGCCAACTTCGCCAACGGCGCCATCGCCACCTTTTCCACCATCCTCAGCGAAGTTGACCCCATGGACGGGCCGGTGGGCATCGTGAGCCAGTCGGGCGCGATGAGCGTGGTGCCGTACGCCTTCCTGCGCAATCAAGGCATCGGCGTGCGCCACACCCATGCCACCGGCAACGAGAGCGACCTGACAGTGGCCGATTTCGCGCTTGCGGTGGCGCTCGATCCCGAGGTGCGCCTGCTCCTCCTGTACCTCGAGGCGATCGCCGACCCGGCGCAACTTGCGCGCGCCGCTGCGGTCGCGCGCGAACGCGGCCTGCCCATCGTCGCGCTCAAGGCCGGCGTGTCGGCGCGCGGTGCGGCCGCCGCGAGTTCGCATACCGGCGCGCTCGCCACCGAGGACCGCGTGGTGGACGCATTCTTTCGCCAGCACGGCATCTACCGCGTGCCGGACATCCGCAGCCTCGTCAACGCCGCCGACCTGTACCTCAAGGGCTGGAAGCCGCAGGGCCGGCGCATGGTGGCGATCAGCAACTCGGGCGCCTCGTGCGTGATGGCCGCCGACGCAGCCGACAAGCACGGCCTTGAGCTCGCCCGGTTCGACGAACCTACGCGCGCCGAATTGCGTGCGGTGCTGCCGGAGTTCGGCGCTTCGGGCAACCCAATCGACCTGACCGCCGCGCTGCTCACCAACAGCGGCATGTTCAGCGACATCCTGCCGGTGCTCGTCCGCCACAACGCGACCGATGCGGTGTTCGTAAGCCTCGCGGCGTCGGGACTGGGCTACGACGTGCCGCGCTTCGTGCGCGATTGCGCGCAATACGTGGCGCAGACCGGCAACCCGCTGGCGGTAGCCGCGCCGCTCGAGGCGACTGCGCGGCAATTCCAGGCCGCGGGCCTCGCCGCTTTCGCGCACGACATCGACGCGGTCGCGGCGCTCGCCCAGTTCATCGACCATGCGGCGCTCATGCGCCGCCCGC
>JBBQCV010000390.1:0-2316 GCA_038319115.1 Burkholderiales bacterium
TCCTCGCGCGACATGCCCACGCCGTTGTCGGCGATCGTAATGGTGCGCGCATCCTTGTCGACGCTCACGCGGATCTTGAGCTCCGCGTCCTCGCCGTACAGCGAGTTGTCGGCGAGCGCCTCGAAGCGCAGCTTGTCGGCCGCGTCCGAGGCGTTCGAGATGAGCTCGCGCAGGAAGATCTCCTTGTTGCTGTAGAGCGAGTGGATCATCAGCTTGAGCAGCTGCTTGACCTCGGCCTGGAACCCGAGGGTCTCCCGGGATGCTGTCTGAGTCATTCGCGCGCCTTTCCTTGATAGGGGCTCCCTGGTTGGATGGGGCCGGTGGGCGGGACGTGGGGGCGCGCGGGCCGGGTTTCAAGGGCGCCGGTACAATCCGCCTCCCGTGAACTCCCAAGCCCCTGCCGCCTTTCGCGCCGGACTGGTCGCGTCCGCGCCGGTCCTGCTCGGCGTTTTCCCGTTCGGGATCGTGACGGGCGTGGCCATGGTCGCGGGCGGGATCCCGCCCCTCGAATCCATCCTGATGTCGTTCGTGGTGTTCGCGGGCGCCTCCCAGCTCGCCGCCACCCAGTTGCTGGGCGCCGCGGCGCCCGTGGCGGTCGTGCTGGTGACGGTGTTCTTCGTCAACCTGCGCTTCGTGATGTACAGCGCCTCCATGCGCGTGCATCTCGCCGGCCTGCCGCTACGCTGGCGCCTGGGCCTGGGCTACATCCTTTCCGACAATGCCTATGCGTTGTGCATCACGCGTTTCACCCAGCATCCGGGCGCAGCCGACCGCCACTGGTACTGCCTCGGCGTGGCGTTCCCGATCTGGGCCACGTGGCAGGCGGCCACCATCCTCGGGGTGATCGCGGGGACGGCCGTGCCAGCGGCGTGGCGGCTCGATTTCGCCGCCCCGCTCGCGTTCATCGCCATGTCGGTGCCGCTGCTGCGCGACCGCTCGATGGTGGCCGCAGCGCTCGCCGCGGGCGTCACCGTGGTCGTTGCGGCGCCGCTGCCGATGCGCCTGGGCCTGCTGCTGGCGGCGGTCGCGGGGATCGCCGCGGGGCTCATCACCGAGCGCAGGCAGCCCGCATGAGCCTCGCGACGGTCTGGATTGCAATGCTCGCCATGGGCCTCCTGACCGTAACGCTGCGCTGCTCGTTCCTCGTGCTGCCCGACAGTGTGCAGCTCCCGACGCTCCTGCGCCGCGCGTTGCGCTTTGTGCCGGCCGCCGTCCTCACCGCCATCTACGCCCCGGAACTGCTCCTGCACTCGGGCAGCCTCGACTTGTCCCTCGGCAATGCCCGCCTGCTGGCCGGGCTGGTGGCGATTGCGGTGGCGTGGCGCCTGCGGCGCACTTTCCTCACCATCTTTGCCGGTATGCTGGCACTGCACCTGTTCGGCGTGCTGTTTTGAACCAACCGGCTCCGCGCCGATCCAATCCCCCTTTCGCAAGCCCGCCAAAGAAAAATTCCATGCCGCCCACTCATTTGACCCGCTCGCTGCTGCGCCTCACGTTCCTTGCACTGGCCGCGCTTAGTTTCCAGCCGGCCCTCGCCGCCGGCCCGCAAAGGGTCACCTCGGTGGAGGGCGTGACCGAATACCGCCTCGACAACGGCCTGCGCATCCTGATGGCGCCCGACAGCTCGGTCGACTCGGTGATGGTGAACATCACGTACTTCGTCGGGTCGCGCAACGAAGGCTACGGCGAGAAGGGCATGGCCCACCTGCTCGAGCACATGCTGTTCAAGGGCACCACGAAGCACCCGAAGCTCAAGGAGGAATTTTCCAGCCGCGGCGTGCGTTTCAACGGCTCGACCTCCTACGACCGCACCAACTATTACGAGACCCTCGCGGCCACGCCGGCCAACCTCGAGTGGGCCCTCGGCGTCGAGGCCGACCGCATGCTCAACGCTTTCGTGCGCAAGTCCGACCTCGACAGCGAGATGACCGTGGTCCGCAACGAATTCGAGTCCGGGGAGAACAATCCCGGCGGCGTGCTGCGCCAGCGCATGCTGCAGATCGCTTTCCCGTGGCACAACTACGGCAACTCGGTGATCGGCGCTCGCTCGGACATCGAGAACGTCCCGATCGAGCGGCTGCGCGCCTTCTACCGCACCTACTACCAGCCCGATAACGCGATCCTCCTCATCGGCGGCAAGTTCGACGAGCAGCAGGCGCTCGCCATGGTCACCAGGCATTTCGGCCCGCTGCCCAGGCCCGCGCGCAAGCTGCCCGAGATGTACACCGCCGACCCCACCCAGGACGGCGAGCGCAGCGTGGTGCTGCGCCGCGCCGGCGATTCGCAGATGCTGGCCAGCCTGTACCGCGTGCCCTC
>JBBQCV010000391.1:0-2314 GCA_038319115.1 Burkholderiales bacterium
TCGGCGCCGATGCCGTCGCCTGCAAGGACAGCGATCTTCATTGTTTCCTTCGCCGCCATCAGCGGAAAAACCACGGGAACTGCTGCGTACGCATCGCCTCGAACGCGCGGATCTTGTCGGCGTGGCGCAGCGTGAGGCCGATCTCGTCCAGCCCGTTGATGAGGCAGTACTTGCGGAAAGCGTCGACCTCGAAATGAAACGACAGGCTGGCGCTGGTGGTGGCCACCGTCTGCGCACCGAGGTCCACCACCAGCTTGAACCCCGGGAAAGTGGCGGCCTCGTAGAACAGCTTATCGACTTCCGACTCGGCGAGTGCCACCGGCAGGAAACCGTTCTTGAAACTGTTGTTGTAGAAGATGTCACCGAACGAGGGCGCGATCACGCAGCGAAAACCATAATCCTGCAATGCCCACGGTGCGTGCTCGCGCGAACTGCCGCAGCCGAAGTTCTTGCGCGCGATAAGGATCTCGGCGCCCTTGTAGCGCGGCTGGTTGAGCACGAAGTCCTCATTGAGCGGGCGCCTGGAGTTGTCCATGCCCGGCTCGCCGTGATCGCGGTAGCGCCACGCATCGAACAGGTTCGGGCCGTAGCCGGTGCGCTTGATCGACTTGAGGAACTGCTTGGGGATGATCGCGTCGGTATCGACGTTGGCGCGGTCCATCGGCGCCACCAGCCCGGTGAGTACGGTGAATTTTTCCATGCTAGCGCCACTGCCTTACATCGACGAAATGCCCGGCGATCGCGGCCGCGGCTGCCATTGCCGGCGAAACGAGGTGCGTGCGGCCCCCGTCCCCTTGGCGCCCCTCGAAATTGCGGTTCGACGTCGAGGCGCACCGCTCGCCCGGCTCGAGCCGGTCGGCGTTCATCGCCAGGCACATCGAGCACCCGGGCTCGCGCCATTCGAAGCCGGCGTCCTTGAATACGCGGTCGAGGCCCTCCTTCTCCGCCTGCACCTTCACGAGGCCGGAGCCCGGCACGACCATCGCCACCTTGACGTTCGAGGCCACGCGCTTGCCCTTGGCCACCGCCGCAGCGGCGCGCAGGTCCTCGATGCGCGAGTTGGTGCACGAGCCGATGAACACCTTGTCGATCAGGATGTCCTCGATCGGCGTGCGCGGCTTGAGGCCCATGTACACCAGCGCGCGCTCCATGCCCTCGCGGCGGGTAGGATCCTTTTCCTTGTCGGGGTCGGGCACCTCGCCATCAACCGGTACGACCATCTCGGGCGATGTGCCCCAGGTGACCTGCGGGGTGATGTCGGCGGCAATGAAGGTCACCTCGCGATCGAATTTCGCGTTGGGGTCGCTCTTCAGCGTGCGCCAGTACACCACGGCCTGCTCCCACTCCGGCCCGCTCGGCGCGAACGGGCGACCCTTGAGGTAGTCGATGGTGGTCTGGTCGACCGCCACCATGCCGGCCCGTGCGCCCGCCTCGATGGCCATGTTGCACAAGGTCATGCGGCCTTCCATCGACAGCGCGCGGATCGCCGACCCGGCAAACTCGATCGCCGAGCCGGTACCACCGGCGGTGCCGATCTTGCCAATCACCGCGAGCGCAATGTCCTTGGCGGTCACGCCGCGCGGCAACACGCCGTCGACGGTAACGCGCATGTTCCTCATCTTTTTCTGCACCAGGCACTGGGTCGCCAGCACGTGCTCCACCTCTGAGGTGCCGATGCCGTGCGCGAGGCACCCGAAAGCGCCGTGCGTGCTGGTGTGGGAGTCGCCGCAAACGACGGTCATACCGGGCAGGGTCGCCCCTTGCTCCGGCCCGATCACGTGCACGATCCCCATGCGCTTGTCGCGAAACGGGAAATACGCCTTGGCGCCGTACTCGCGCATGTTGGCGTCCAGCGTTTCGAGCTGCAGGCGCGAGATCGGGTCGGCGATGCCCTCGATCCCCTTGTCCCAGCCGGTGGTCGGCGTGTTGTGGTCGGCCGTCGCCACCACCGAGGAAATCCGCCACGGCTTGCGTCCGGCGAGCTTGAGCCCGTCGTAGGCTTGCGGGCTGGTCACCTCGTGGACGAGGTGGCGGTCGATGTAAAGCAAGGCGGTGCCGTCTTCCTCGACATGCACCACATGGCCTTCCCAAAGCTTGTCGTAAAGTGTCTGTGCCATTGGTCCGTTGCACGCGTTGTCGCGCATTCAGGCGTTGCCCGCCGGGCCCCAATGCCCGCCGCGCTGCGTACCCACTGGCCTGCGTGAGACACGCGTGCCTGCCGCGCCCGCCGAACTGAAGATTATCGCACAGCGTGACGCTTTCCAGAGTGCCGGCTGGAGGGTTCGACACCATTTTCCGGCTCTGCGGCGGGGTC
>JBBQCV010000392.1:0-2308 GCA_038319115.1 Burkholderiales bacterium
TCGGCAGGGTTTCGAGGCGGAAGTCGCCGGGCTTGACCCACCCCTGCGGACGGCTGGCGAGCACGATTGCTTTATTCATGGCAGGACCTCGGGACGGTAATCTGGGGAGAAAAGCGGGGGGAACGGCAATGGTAGCGCGAACCGGGCGGCGGGATGGCTCAGCTCTCGGGTTCGCCACCAACCGGGTCGGTACCGCGCGTCGCCCAGTCCGGTTTGCGCTTTTCGAGGAACGAGCGGATGCCCTCGCGCGCTTCGGCGCCGGCGCGCGCCTCGGCCAGCACCGCAGCGGTTTCCACCGCCAGCCGCGGCGTGATGGGAGCCTTGCCGACGCGCGCGAGCAGCTTCTTGGTGCTCGCGAGCGCGCGCGGGCCGGCCTGCGCGAGCCGCTCACCGAGGCGGGCGATGGTTTCGTCCAGCGCGTCGTGCGCGACGCACTCGTGCGCGAACCCCAGGCGGAGCGCGTCGCGTGCCGACATGCGCTCGCCGGTAAGCATGAAGCGGCGCGCTTGCTGCTCGCCCATCGCGCGTACGAGGTAGGGGCTGATCATCGCGGGTACGAGGCCGATGCGGGTTTCGGGCAGGCAGAACTCAGCCGAATCGCTTGCCACGACGAGGTCGCTCGCGGCCACCAGGCCCATTCCTCCGGCAAACGCCGGCCCGTGCACGCGCGCGATGACCGGCTTGGGAAAGGTGTGGATGGCATAGAGGAGCTTGGCGAAGCGCGCCGCGTCCTTGCGCGCCTTGGCCTGCGTGAAGCGCGCTGCCTTCTCCATGCGGCTCAGGTCGCCGCCCGCGCAGAACGCCTGGCCACGGCCCGCAAGGACCACTGCGCGTGTACCGGCATCCTTGGCAAGCTTCGTCAACGCCGCGCCCAGCGCCGTAGTGAGCGCTTCGTCGAGGGCATTGCGCACCTGCGGCCGGTTGAGCCACAGCCATGTGAGCGGGCCGCGCTTTTCGGTTTCGAGTTCGGGCATGGGTTGGGACACCGCGCGTGCGAGCCGTCCGGGCGTCAGTCCAGTTGCAGGCGCTGGCGTGCGGCGACGTATTCCCGCTTGAGCTGCGCCACCACTTCGGCCACCGGCTGGATGGCCTGGATCTGGCCTACGCCCTGCCCCGCGCTCCAGATGTCGCGCCAGACCTTTTTCTCCGCGCCGCCTTCGGTGCCAAAATTCATCTTGGCGGGGTCCGATTTCGGCAGGTTGAGCGGGTCGTAGCCTGCATTCACCACACTGTGCCTCAGGTAATTGCCGTGCACGCCGGAGAAGAGATCGGTGTACACGATGTCGGCCGCGGCCGCGCGCAGGATCTCTTCCTTGTACCGCTCGGGCACGCTCGCCTCGGGGGTGGCGAGAAAGCGCGTGCCGATATAGGCCAGGTCCGCGCCCGAGGCAAGCGCGGCGAGGATCGCATCGCCAGTGGCGATTGCGCCCGAGAGCACGATCGGGCCATCGAAAAAGCGCCGCACCTCGCCCACCAGCGCAAACGGCGACAGCGTTCCCGCGTGCCCGCCTGCGCCCGCGCAGACCAGGATCAGGCCGTCGACACCCGCCTCGAGCGCCTTCTCGGCATGGCGCACGTTGATGACGTCGTGCAGCACGATGCCGCCGTACGAATGCACGCCCTCCACGACCTCGTGCGGTGCGCGCAGCGACGTGATCGTGATCGGCACCTTGTGGCGGATACAGACTTCCACGTCATACGCGAGGCGATCGTTCGATTTGTGCACGATCTGGTTCACCGCATAGGGCGCGACGATCGCCCCAGGATTGGCCTTGCGGTGGGTGTCGAGTTCGGTCTCGATTTCGGTCAGCCACGCGTCGAGCTTTTCCTTAGGGCGCGCGTTCAACGCCGGGAACGACCCGACCACGCCGGCCTTGCACTGCTCGGCGACAAGGCGCGGGTTGCCGGCGATGAACATCGGCGAACAGATCACCGGCAGCGAGAGGTTTTGCAGGATGGTCGGCAGGGACACTTTAAGCGCTCCGAATTACAGAATATGGGTTCGAATACCGTGACACCCGGAGACGCCAGGCACGCTGGTGTCCGCCGCCTTCAACGACGCACGCATCTTCATGGCACAAAAATTACCATCAAAATAGCATCTTCTCCACCGATCGAGGACGTCCCGGCATTCGCGTCTTTCCTATGAAAGCTTGCTCGAAACCAGGCGATTCAGGCTGATTCCAGACTCGGCTGCCTGAATGGCGAGAGTGCGGTGAATTTGTGGTGGTATGCGCACCATGAACTTTCCGCTAAACGCTTTCGTCGCGATGGGTTCGGGCATTACTTCGCGACTTTTACGCATATC
>JBBQCV010000393.1:0-2292 GCA_038319115.1 Burkholderiales bacterium
GTCATGGGCGGAGCCGTCGGCGTTTTCGTCGGCGCAATCGTCGATCGTTACGGCCAGAAGCGCTTCGCCCTCATCGGGCTGGGTTGCCTGTTCGCGGGCGGCCTGTATGGCGCATTCGCCAGCAACTACGCGGGCCTGCTCGGATCGCGCTTCGTCGAGGGCGTCGGGTTCATGCTGTTCACCGTGGCGGGCGTGCCGCTTTTGGCCGGGGTCACCCAACCGCACGATCGCCCGATGGCCTTTTCCCTGTGGAGCGCCTACATGCCCACCGGCGGCGCCCTTGCATTGCTCGCCGCCCCCGTGGCCCTCGCCACCTTTGGCTGGCGCAGTCTGTGGCTGGGCATCGCGGCCTATACCGCCGTGGTGGCGGTGCTGCTTGCGCGGACTGTGCCGGCACCGCGCTTCGGCGGCGGCATCGGCTCGATGCGCCTGGTCGCCGAATCTTTGATGCGTCCGGGCAGCATGGCACTGTGCGTGGTGTTCTTCAGCTATGTCGGCCAATGGAGCTCGGTAATGATATGGCTGCCCACGTTCCTGGTCGGGGAGCGCGGCATGACGCCCTCTGCGGCTTCGCTCGTGACCGCGCTCTATGTTGCGGTGAACGTGCCGGGCAACCTCGCCGGTGGCTGGATCCTGAAGCGCGGCGTGGTCCGATCCAAGCTCATCCTCGTTGCGAGCGGGGTCATGGCGCTGACCGCCGCGGTCGCGTTCAGCGCGGGATTGCCCGACACGGTTCGCCTCGCCTGCGTCCTCGCCTTCTCGCTGGTGGGCGGCGTGATCCCCGCGGCGGTGCTGGCCGGCGGCCCTGTTCACGCGCGCAGCCCGCAGCACATCGGCACCACACAGGGGATGATCATGCAGGGCGCGCAGCTCGGGCAGTTCTTCGGCCCGCTGTTCGTGGCCCTCGCTGCCCAACGCTTCGGCGGATGGTCGGCGTCGCTGGGCGTGATGCTGGCCTTCGCCGCACTGGCCGCCGCATCGGGCTGGGCCGTCGGGCGTTTCGAGGCCTCCGCAGGGCGAATCGCCGTGGCGGCGCGATAGAATCGTCCCTTCCCCGAGGAGCCCACCATGTCCCAGGCTACCCAGCCCCAAACCGATGTCCAGATCTGCGAAGTCGGTCCGCGTGACGGCCTGCAGAACGCCCATCACCTCATGCCGACCGCGGCCAAAAAGGAGTGGATCAGCGCACTGGCGGCGGCAGGGTTGCGCGAGATCGAAGTCGGCTCGTTCGTGCCGCCCAAGCTGATTCCCGCCATGGCCGATACGGGCGAGATCGTGGCGCATGCGCGTTCCATTCCCGGGCTCAAGGTGGTCGCGCTTGCGCCCAACGTGAAGGGATTCCAGCGCGCGGTCGAGGCCGGTGCGCACAAGATCGGCTTCCCGGTGTCCGCAAGCCACATGCACAGCGTGTCGAACGTGAACATGACCCCGGACGAAATGGTGGCGCAGGTGCGCGCGTGCTGCGAGCTGCGCGCCGCCATGCCGGCCGGGCGACGCCCAGAGATCGAGGGCGCGGTGGCGACCGCATTCGGTTGCACGTTGCAGGGCGAAGTGCCGGAGAGTGAAGTCGTGCGCATCGCCAGGCTGCTTGTCGACGCGGGGGTGGACTGCGTGGCGCTCGCCGACACGGTGGGCTATGCCAATCCGGCGCAGATGCGGCGCATCTACCGCAAGGTGCGGGATGCCATCGGCGACAAGCTCGACGGGGTACACCTCCACAACACGCGCGGTCTGGGCCTGGCCAACGCACTGGCCGCCTACGAAGAGGGCGCGCGCGCCTTCGATTCATCGATGGGCGGCCTTGGCGGATGCCCCTTCGCCCCCGGGGCGAGCGGCAACGTGGTGACCGAAGACCTGGTGTTCATGTTCGAGAGCATGGGCCTCAGCACCGGCATCGATTTCGATGCGCTGTTGCGCGCGCGCAAGATCCTCGTCGACGGCCTGCCCGAGGAACCGGTGTACGGCCATTTCGCCGAGGCCGGCCTGCCCAAGGGGTTTCGTGCCGCCGCGCGCGCGGGAGCCTCCGCCTAGATGGCGCAAACGCCGCTGGCGGGCGTCCGGGTCGTCGAATTTTCACACATGGTCATGGGCCCGAGCTGCGGGCTCGTGCTGGCCGACCTCGGCGCCGAGGTCATCAAGGTCGAGCCGCCAGAAGGCGACAACACCCGGCGCCTGCACGGCGCGGGCGCCGGCTTCTACCCGGTGTTCAACCGCAACAAGAAAAGCATCGCGCTCGACCTGAAGCACCCCGAGGGCATGGAGATCGTCCTGCGCCTGGTCGATTCAGCCGAC
>JBBQCV010000394.1:0-2248 GCA_038319115.1 Burkholderiales bacterium
CGAGGGACAGGGAAACAGCATGCGACTCATATTGCTTGGCCCACCGGGTGCCGGGAAAGGCACACAGGCTGCCTTCATCAGGGACAAGTACGCCATCCCGCAGATCTCCACCGGCGACATGCTGCGCGCAGCGGTCAAGGCAGGTACGCCGCTGGGCGTAGCCGCGAAGAAAGTCATCGATTCGGGCGCGCTGGTGTCCGACGACATCATCATCGGGCTGGTGACGGAACGCCTCAAGGAACCGGACTGCGCCAACGGTTACCTGCTCGACGGCGTCCCGCGCACCATCCCGCAGGCCGACGCGATGAAGGTTGCCGGAGTGGCGCTCGATTGCGTGCTCGAAATCGAGGTGCCGTCGACCGAGATCATCCTGCGCATGAGCGGTCGGCGAGTGCACCCCGCGTCGGGGCGCTCCTATCACGTTAAATTCAACCCGCCCAAGGCCGAGGGACGCGACGACGCGACCGGCGAACCGCTGATCCAGCGCGAGGACGACAAGGAAGACACGGTCAGGAAGCGGCTCGATGTCTACGCGGCGCAGACCCGGCCGCTGGTGGACTACTACAAGCAATGGGAGGCCTCGGGGGATTCCCGCGCGCCGAGGTACCGCTGCATTTCGGGGCAGGGCTCGGTCGACGCGATCAAGGCACGCGTGTTCGAAGCGCTCGAGTAACCGGCCCGCGCGCCGCGGCGTGCGAGCCCCTCCGCCGGGACGCGGCGAGGCCGCCGCATGGTTCGCTGGGAGGGCTGAAAGTCGATGATTTTCTGCTAGAATTCGCGCCTTCTCGCGGGCCTCCCAGCCTGCAAATCTGTCAGTAAAAAAGGGGAGTAGCAGCAATGGAACAGATCGTCTTCGCGCTGGTCTGCGCGGCAATTGCCATTGGATACGGCGCAGTCTCGGCGAAGTGGATCGTGTCGCTGCCCGCGGGCAACGCGCGCATGCAGGAAATCGCCGCCGCCATCCAGCAGGGCGCGCAGGCCTACCTGAACCGCCAGTACACGACGATCGGCATCGCCGGCGTGGTGCTGTTCCTCATCATCGGCCTGGTGCCGGGGCTGGGCTGGACGACCGCAGTGGGCTTCGCGCTCGGCGCGATCCTGTCGGGCGCCGCGGGCTACATCGGCATGAACGTCTCGGTGCGCGCCAACGTGCGCACCGCGCAGGCGGCCACCGGCGGCATCGCGCCCGCGCTCAATGTCGCATTCCGCGGCGGCGCCATCACCGGCATGCTGGTGGTCGGCCTTGGCCTGCTCGGCGTGGCCGGGTTCTTCGCGGTCCTCCTCAACTCAGCGCCGCACGGCCTGGGCAAGACGCTCGACTTGCACGCAGTCCTGCAGCCGCTCATTGGCCTCGCGTTCGGCTCGTCGCTGATCTCGATCTTCGCGCGCCTTGGCGGCGGCATCTTCACCAAGGGCGCCGACGTCGGCGCGGACCTCGTCGGCAAGGTCGAAGCCGGCATCCCGGAAGACGACCCGCGCAACCCGGCGGTGATCGCCGACAACGTCGGTGACAACGTCGGCGACTGCGCCGGCATGGCGGCCGACCTGTTCGAGACCTACGCGGTGACCCTGATCGCGACCATGCTGCTCGGCGCGCTCATGATGAAGGGCGCCGAAATGCAGGCCGTGCTGTACCCGATGGTTCTGGGCGGCTTCTCCATCATCGCCTCGATCGTCGGCTGCTACATGGTGAAGCACAAGGACGGCACCAAGATCATGAACGCGCTGTACCGCGGCCTCATCGTGGCCGGCGTGCTGGCGCTGATCTGCTTCTACCCGCTCACCCTCTGGGTGTTCAACGGCACGGAATACGCCGCGCAGGGCGGGGTCATGAAACTGTACCTGTCGGCCGTCGTGGGCCTCGTGCTCACCGGCGCGCTGGTGTGGATCACCGAGTACTACACCGGCACCGAGTACAACCCTGTGCGCTACGTAGCGCAGGCCTCGACCACGGGCCACGGCACCAATATCATCGCCGGCCTCGCCGTGTCGATGCGCTCGACCGCCTGGCCGGTCCTGTTCGTGTGCGCGGCGATCTACGCCTCCTACACGCTCGGTGGCTTGTACGGCATCGCCGTGGCCGCGACCTCCATGCTGTCGATGGCCGGCATCATCGTGGCGCTCGACGCCTACGGCCCGATCACCGACAACGCCGGCGGCATCGCCGAGATGTCCAACTTGCCCGAGTCCGTGCGCGCGGTGACCGATCCGCTGGATGCGGTGGGCAACACCACCAAGGCGGTGACCA
>JBBQCV010000395.1:0-2228 GCA_038319115.1 Burkholderiales bacterium
GGCCATCCGCCGCCACTGCGCCTCCCCGCACCGCGTCCTTATGGTCGGATTTGCCCCCGGCCACCCGTACATCGGTGGGCTGGACGAGAAGCTCTCGGTCCCGCGCCGCACGACCCCACGACCGGTGGTGATCGCCGGGTCGATTGCCATCGCCAACACGCAGTCGGTGGTGTATCCGTTCTCGATTTCCGGCGGGTGGAGCATCATTGGCCGCACCCCGCTGCGCATCTTCGACGCCGCGCGCGAGCCGCCGGCACTCATGGGCCCCGGTGACCGGGTTCAGTTCAAATCCATTGATCGCGCGGAGTTCGATGCCCTCGCCGCGCGGACGGCACGCAAATGAGTATCCGCGTCGCTCGCGCGGGGCTGCTGACCACGGTGCAGGACCTGGGCCGGCACGGCCTGCAGCACCTGGGCATCGTGCCTTGCGGTGCAATGGACCTGGTCGCGCACCGCATCGCCAACCGGTTGGTGGGCAACCCGCCGCAGGCCGCCACGCTCGAGTGCACTGTAGTGGGACCCGAGCTTTTCTTCAGCCGCGACACGCTGGTCGCCCTGTACGGCGCTGCATTCGAGGCGCGTATCGGGCGCGACCCGTTTCCACGCAATCGCCCGGTGCTGGTGAGCGGCGGGTCGGTGCTTTCCACGGGCGCGGCGCAGCGCGGCGCCCGGGCCTATCTTGCGATCGCCGGCGGGTTCGCCACGCCGATGGTCCTCGGCAGCCGCAGCACCTATATGCCTGCATCGTTCGGCGGGCTGGGCGGACGGGCGCTCAAGGCCGGGGACATCCTCGCCGGCGTGGCCGACATGCGCGAGCTATCGCACGAGCGCTTCGGCCGCCTCGCGCGCAAAGGCAAGGGCGAGGTTTCGCGCCCCGGGCTGCGCACCGTGCGCTGGACGGCGCCGGAACTGACCCTGCCCTTCGGCGCCGCCCACACCGCGCACGCCATGGAGGGGCGCCACTGGGGCCAGTTCGACGCGGCCTCCCGGGAGGCCTACTTCGCCGCCACCTGGCGCGTGTCGCCGGATTCCAACCGCATGGGCTATCGCCTGGCCGGCCCACGGCTTACGCGCGGCAAGGCGGTCGAGATACTATCGGAGCCAACCTGTTTGGGGACGGTGCAGGTGCCCAACGACGGCACGCCGATCGCCCTGATGGCCGATCACCAGACCACCGGGGGATACCCGAAAATCGCCGAGATCGCCGCTGCCGAGATCCCGGCGCTGGCCCAATTGGCGCCCGGGGGCAGCGTGCGATTCGTAAAAGCCACGCTGGGGGAGGCCGAGGCGTTGCGGCGCGCCGCGCGCGAGCGCGTGCGCGAGATCGAGCAGGCACTGGCATGGCAACTGGAGTAACGATGAAAAGCATCGACCTGAACTGCGACATGGGGGAGAGCTACGGCGCGTGGAAGATGGGCGCCGACGCCGATCTCATGCCGCTCATTTCCTCGGCCAATATAGCGGCCGGCTTCCATGCAGGCGACCCGGCGACGATGCGCAAGACCGTGCGCCTTGCGCTCGACAACGGCGTTGCGATCGGCGCACACCCCAGCCTGCCGGACCTGGCCGGGTTCGGCCGGCGGACGATGAAAGTCAGCGCGCAGGAAATCTACGACCTCGTGCTCTACCAGGCCGGCGCGGTCGAGGCGTTCGCGCGCGCGGCCGGTGGCCGCCTGCATCACGTCAAATGCCACGGCGCGCTTTACAACATGTCGGCCATGGACGAAGAGTTGTCGGACGCCATCGCGCGCGCGGTGCGCGAC
The DNA here is from genome assembly GCA_038319115.1 of Burkholderiales bacterium. Taxonomy (GTDB): domain Bacteria; phylum Pseudomonadota; class Gammaproteobacteria; order Burkholderiales; family SG8-39; genus SZAS-79. The sequence continues at coordinate 1,764 of JBBQCV010000395.1, forward strand.
CTCGGCGGCGAGGTGCAGCTCTATGCCCTTTCCAACAGCCGCATGATGGACGCAGGCCGCAAACACGGCCTCAAAACGGTAGGCGAAGTGTTCGCCGATCGCGGTTACATGGACGACGGCACCCTCGCGCCGCGCGGCCAGCCCGGCGGGATGATCGAGGATGCGAAGAAATCGGTGGCGCAAGTGCTCTCGATGATCGATGACGGCGTCGTCGTCAGCCTGTCGGGCAAGCGCGTGCCCGTTTCGCCCGGCACGCTGTGCCTGCATGGCGACCAGCCCGGAGCCGTGGCCTTTGCCACGGCCCTGCGCGAGACCTTCGCGGCTAAGAACATCGCCCTGGCGGCGCCATGAGCCTCGATCCCCGGCTCAAGCGCGCCGCGTGGTTCCTGGTCGATGCGCATGCCGATCGCGAGCGCTTCGGGCCTTTCCCGGCGGACTGCCTGCCTCGCTCGGTGGAGGAGGCGT
>JBBQCV010000396.1:0-2215 GCA_038319115.1 Burkholderiales bacterium
ATGGCCGCCGAAATGAAGCCGTGCGAGATCATCTGCACCAGCGCGCCTTCGACGCCATACGGATTGAAGATGAAAAAGCCCAGGGTCACGAAGCCCATGTGCGAGATCGACGAATAGGCGATGAGCTTCTTCATGTCGGCCTGGACCAGCGCGACCAGGCCGATGTAGACCACCGCGATAAGCGACAGCGCGATCATGAACCACGCCAGTTCCCGGCTCGCGTCGGGCAGGATCGGCAGCGAAAACCGCACGAAACCATAGGCGCCGAGCTTCAGCATGATCGCGGCAAGCACCACCGAGCCTCCGGTGGGCGCCTCGACGTGGGCGTCGGGCAGCCAGGTGTGCACCGGCCACATCGGCACCTTGACCGCAAAGGCGAACAGGAAAGCGAAGAACAGCAGCTTCTGCGCGCCCAGCGCGATCGGCAGCTTGTGCCAGTCGAGGATCGCGAAGCTGCCGCCTGACTTGCTGTAGAGATACAGCAGCGCAACCAGCATCAGGAGCGACCCGAGCAGCGTGTAGAGGAAGAACTTTACCGCCGCGTAGACCCGGTTCGGCCCGCCCCAGACGCCGATGATGATGAACATCGGGATAAGCGTGGCCTCGAAGAACACGTAGAACAGCACGCCGTCGAGCGCCGCGAACACGCCGTTCATGATGCCCGAGAGGAACAGGAACGCCGCGAAGTACTGCGCGACGCGGCTCTCGATCACGGTCCAGGCCGACATCACCACCAGCACGGTGATGAAACTGTTGAGCAGGATGAACAGCACCGAGATCCCGTCTACGCCGAGATGATAGTTGATGTTGAAGTGCTCGATCCACGGCTTGAGCTCGACGAACTGCATCCCGGCAGACGCGTTGTCAAATCCGGCGTACAGCGGGATCGTGACCAGGAACCCGAACAGCGCACCGACCAGGGCGATAGTGCGTGCCAGTGCGGCGTTGCGGTCGCTGCCGGTCGCAAGTACCACAAGGCCCGCCACGATCGGGGCCCAGATGGCCAGGCTGAGGAGAGGAACCGTAGGTTGCATCGTTATTCTTTGCGGGTGCCGATGCGGGTCATGCGTGGGCAAACCACAGCGTCAGCAGGACGAAGACCCCGATGATCATGGTAAAGGCGTACTGGTAGACAAGGCCGGTCTGGAACAGCCGGGCGACACCCGAAAACCAGCCCACCAGCCTGGCCGAGCCGTTCACCACCAGTCCATCGATCAGCGTCTGGTCGCCATACTTCCAGAGGCCGCCGCCGATCACGCGCGCCCCGCCAGCGAACATCCAGGAGTAGAGCTCGTCGAACCCGTATTTGCGCTCGACGATCGCGTACAGCACACCGAACTTTCCGGCCACCACCTTCGGCAGGTCGGGCCGCCGGATGTAGAAATACCACGCGGTCAGTGCGCCGGCGAGCGCAAGCCAGAACGGCAGCGCCGTCAGGCCGTGCAGCATCATCGTCCAAATGCCGTGGAATTCCCCGGTCAGTTCCGCCATATCCTCCAGGTGCTCCGGCGAAAGGTGTATCGCGCCGCTGAAGAAATCCCCATAGACCACGCTGCCGATTGTCCAGCCCGCCGCGATCGACGGGATCGCGAGAAGCACCAGCGGCAAGGTCACTACCCAGGGCGTCTCGTGCAGGTGCTTCTTGGTATGCGCGTCCATCCTCTCGCTGCCGTGGAAGGTCATGAACACGAGGCGCAGCGAATACAGTCCCGCGAGAAACACCCCGGCCAGCGCTGCCACGTAGGCAAAACCCGCACCGGGCGTATCGGAGGCCTGCAGCATCTCGATGATCGTGTCCTTGGAGAAGAAGCCGGCGAACGGCGGGAAGCCCGCATTGGCCAGCGCGCCGATCAGCACCGTCAAGTAAGTGATCGGCATGTACTTCCTGAGCCCGCCCATGCGGCGCATGTCCTGCTCGTGGTGCATTGCGATGATCACAGACCCCGCGCCGAGAAACAGGACCGCCTTGAAGAAGGCGTGGGTCATGAGGTGAAATATCGCCGCCGAGTAGGCTGAGGCGCCGAGCGCCATCGTCATGTAGCCCAGCTGCGAAAGAGTCGAATACGCAACCACCCGCTTGATGTCGAACTGGGTGATCGCCACCAGGGCCATCGACAGCCCCGTGATCGCGCCGATCACCAGCACGACCGAAAGCGCCGTTTCCGACAGCTCGAACAGGGGCGACATGCGCGCCACCATGAAAATACCCGCGGTG
>JBBQCV010000397.1:0-2199 GCA_038319115.1 Burkholderiales bacterium
AAGACGCGTATCCAGGCCGGCCAGGCGCGCCCGCTGGCGGTGACCACGCCCAAGCGCTCGGCGTCGCTGCCGCAGACCCCCACCGTGGCCGAGAGCGGCTATCCGGGCTATGAGGTCAGCACGTGGTTCGGCTACCTAGCACCGGCCGGCACGCCCGCCGATGTTGTGGCCAATCTCAACGCCGAGATCAATGCCGCGCTGAAGCACCCCGACGTGGAGAAAAGGCTGCTTGCGCTGGGCGCCGAGCTCGATTCGGGCACGCCGCAGGCTTTCGCCAAGTTCCTCGAGGCCGACATGAACCGCTGGGCCAAGGTGATCAAGCAGGCCGGCATCAAGGCCGACTGAAGCCGCGTAGTCCGTCGCAGCCTGCAGAGCACGACCCACGCGCGCCCCGCTTTTCATGGCAACCGCATGATCAATCGCGTCTCCGATCCCACCAAGCCTTTCCTGCTTGCGCAGGTCAGCGACCTGCACATCAAGGCCGGCGGCAAGCTCTCGTATCGCGTGGTGGATACGGCCGGCATGCTGCGCGCGTGCATCGCGCACATGCTCGCGCAGCCGCAGCGGCCCGACGTGGTGGTGTTCACCGGCGACCTCGTCGATTTTGGCCGACCCGACGAGTACGCTGTGCTGCGCGACCTCATCGCGCCGCTCACCATGCCGGTGTACCTGCTGCCAGGCAACCACGACGAGCGCGGCGCGCTGCGCGCGGCGTTTCCCGATCACACATACCTCAACCAACCCGGCGGCACGCCCGACGGCGCCATCGTGTATGCGATCGACGACCACCCGGTGCGCATCGTGGCGCTCGACACCACCGTGCCCGGAAAATCCGGCGGCCTCGTCGACGCCCCGCGCCTCGCGTGGCTGGATGCCAAGCTGGCCGAAGCGCCGGGCAAGCCGACAGTGGTGCTGATGCACCATCCACCGTTCCACACCTTTATCGGCCACATGGACCGGCAGGGGCTGGAAGGGTCGGCGGACCTCGCGCGCGTGATCGAAAAGCACCCACAGGTGGAACGCCTGCTGTGCGGCCACCTGCACCGGCCGATCCAGGCGCGTTTCGCCGGCACCATTGCCTGCACCGTGCCGGGTCCCGCGCACCAGGTGGCGCTTGACCTGGCCGAGAATGCGGCGTCGCGCTTTGTGATGGACCCACCCGCCTACGGGCTGCATGCGTATACGCCTGCCGCCGGCATGATCAGCCATACGGCCTTTGTCGGCCAGTTCGCCGGGCCGTACCCGTTCTACGAGGGCGGCAAGCTGATCGACTGACGGATGTTGCCGTCCTCAACCGGCGGCAAGCCCGGGTGTGGTGTCTAGGCGTGATTGTCGGGTGTTGGTGTAAGCGGGCGGTCCACCGGGCGACCAAGTGAATACACCGCCGCCGCGAGACCGATCATGCTGACACGCTACTGGCAGGACCTGACGCACTGCCGCCTGTGCTGGAAAATCGCCGCGACGGTGTTCCTGCTGATCCTGGCGGTGGAAAGCGTGATCCTCGTGCCTTCGGCGCAGCGCTTCGAGGCCGGGCTGCTGGCGCAGCGCGCCACCTACGGCATCATCGCCGTGGAGCCGGTCCTTGCGGCGACGAACTACGGCGAGAACATCCCACTGCTCGGCGCGGGAGTGCGCAATTCCGTTGGCCGCTACGGCATCAGCGGCGTGCTCCTGCGCGATGCCAATGGCGCGCACATCGCCGCCGCCGGTAGCGTGGCGGGCCTGGAGCGCCAGCTCGCGCTCGCCGCCCCGATGGCAGAAGGCGGGGTGCGCTCGGCGGACGGCAGGCATATGGATATCGCGTGGCCGAGCGAGCACGGCGTGACCGCCGCCGCCAGGGTCGACACCTCCGACGTGGCGGGCGAAGTGGCGCGCTATTCGATACGCATCGCGGCGCTGGTCGCGCTGATCGTCCTCGTGGTCACCGCGGGCACGATGCTGGTGCTGCACCAGTTCGTGCTGCGGCCGGTGATGCTGCTGCGTGCGAGCGCGCGCGCCGCTGGCGCGGACCCCGACGGGGCCGAGTTGCACATGGTGCGCACCCGGCGGCCCGACGAGATCGGCGACCTCATCGATGCGCACAATGCACTCCTCGGCGAGGTTGCGGCCTCCAAGCGGCGCGACCGCGAACTGGCCGAGGAGCGCGCGCGCCACCTGTCGAGCCACGACCCGCTCACCGGCCTGCCCAACCGCAAGGCG
>JBBQCV010000398.1:0-2193 GCA_038319115.1 Burkholderiales bacterium
GCAAGCGGGGCGTAATCGATCGGGCTCACGGTGGAGAACGTGGCGCCCGATGCCGCCGGGGCGAACTTGCCGTCGATGAGGAGATGGGTTTGCATCGTCATGAATGCCTTACGCGAAGAGCCTGGCGCAATGCGCCGGCAGTTCGGCCAGGCTTTGGAGGTGGATGTCCACGGCGGGATCGGCGGCCTTGGCGCCGGGCGCGATCCAAGCGGTGTAAAGCCCGAGCGCCTTGGCGCCCAGGATGTCGTTCCTGAGGTCGTCGCCGACCATGAGCGTCCTGCCAGCCGGTGCCTGCATCGCGTCGAGCGCGGGCTGGTAGCACCCGGCGTGCGGCTTCATCCAGCCGGTGTCGGAGGACACCACGATGGCCTCGAAATGCTTGCGCAGCCCGAAATGCTCGAGCGACGCGGCCACTACGGGACCGTGCGGGTAGTTGGACAGGACGCCGAGCCGATACGACTGCGCAAGCTCGGGGATCACTTCGGCCGCGTGCTCGAGCAGGCGCGCGCCGAGCACGACCTCACGGCCCAGCGCATCGGACATGCTGCGATAGGTCGCGCGGTTGGAAAGCGGCTTGGCGCCCGCCAGTTCGAACGCCATTGCAAAGCGATCATCGAACGTATGCTCCCTTTGCGACTCCTTCGACGCGGCGATCTGGGTGCGGCACGCCGCGTGGTAATGATCGATGAACGCGGTGCTCGCCATGGGCGCGCCGCCAAGGTGGGGGCCGATGTGCGCCGCAAAGATGGTGTCGACGCAGGCGAGGTGGCGATCCGGGTCGTGGATCATGCCCGGCACCCACATCAGCGTCTCGCCCCAGTCGAACAACACCACCGGCCGGGGGTCACCGCCAGGGCGCGCCCTGCCTTGCACCATCAGGCGGCCGCCATGGCTTCGTCCACCAGCGCGCGCGCCGCAACCGCCTGGTCCGGCGCGCCGTACACCGCGCGGCCAACCACGCCGTAGACGCTGCAGCCGTTGGCGGCGGCCACCAATTCGCCAATCTTGCCGCCCAGCGGGCCGATGCCGGGCACCACGAACACCGGTGCGCGCAGCATGGACTTGAGGCGCGCCGAGTGGTACCGAAGCTTGTCGGGCGTGTTGCCCGGCACCACGAAATGATTGGCGCCCGACTCGACCGCCTTGTCGATGATGCGCTCGAGCGCATCGTCGGCCACGTAGCCCCCGCCGCTCATGTTGAAGTCGGGAAACGGCAGGTCGCCGCCCACCAGCGGCAGGATGCCCTGCTTGATCGATTCGCCCACGAACCCCTCGACCGCGCGCGGGCCGGCCAGCGGGAACAGGATCAGCCCGTCGACCTTGGCCTCGGCGCACAGTGCGGCAAACTTGGCCGCCATGTCGAACACGTCCGGCCCGGCCTTCTGGTGGTCGTAAAGGAGTGGCAGGTCGGTGTGCGCACGGAACTGTCGCACCGCCTCGGCCAGCCCCAGGCGCAGCGCGGTGGTCATGCCAAGCTTGTAGCCCACCACGCCCTCGACCGAAGTGGTCGCATCGACGGTGCGCTTGCAGGCGTCGACGGTGTCGGCGTCGAGCGCGACGATAATGCCGTGCTTGGAGCGAAACCGCACGGATCGCGCCATCTCAGGCCGCCTGCGACTTCAGGCGCTCGATGGTGCGCAGCGCGCTCGGCTTGATGTCCTTCACGTCCAGGCTGATGTCCACGGCCTTGACGGTGTGGGTCAGGTCGCCCACGGAGATCACATCCACCCCGGTCTCCGCGATCGCCACCACGGTGTCCTCGTTGACCCCGCCCGAGGCTTCCGTAATGGCACGCTTGTTGACGAGCTTCAGGCCATCGCGCATCTCGTCGAGGTCCATGTTGTCGAACATGATGATCTCGACGCCGCAATCGAGCGCCTCCTGCACCATGGCGAGCGACTCGCACTCGACTTCGATCTTGAATGTGTGCTGCGCGCGCGAGCGCAGGATCTCGATCGCATTGCCGATGCTGCCGGCGATCTTGATGTGGTTGTCCTTCACCAGCACGCAGTTGGACAGGTTGAAGATGTGGTTGTGGGCGCCGCCCACGCGCACCGCGTACTTCTGCACCATGCGCAGGCCCGGCCAGCCCTTGCGCGTGTCGGTCAGGCGCACCTTGGTGTGCTTGACGAGGTCCACGTAGCGGCGCGTCTTGGTGGCGATGCCCGAGAGCTGCTGCACCCAGTCGAGGGC
>JBBQCV010000399.1:0-2187 GCA_038319115.1 Burkholderiales bacterium
GTCCATGGTGGTGAAGGCGACCTCGCTCATCACGTCGATGTTGCGCAGCGGCGCGGAGAACTCGATGCAATCGAAGGCGACGGGCCTCCCGTCGATGCGCACCACGTTCGCCAAGTGCAGGTCGCCATGGCATTCGCGCACGAAGCCCTCGCCCGCGCGCCGCTCGAAGGTTCCCGCGAGCGCCGCCGCCTCGCGGCGGGTCCAGCCCTCCAGGACCTCGAGGCACGCGCGCGCCGGCGCCGGGCAAAGCGCGGCGATCTCGGCAAGGTTGGCGATCGCGCCTGCCGGCATCGGCTGCGCCGCGCCGCCCCGGGGCGCCTGCCGGTGCAGCGCGACCACGGCCTCGGCCAGGGCATCGATGTCGGCATCATCGAGGATCCCGCGCTTCGCGCGCTCGCTGTAGAGGGCCTCCTGGGGGAAACGCAGCATCTTCACCGCGTACTCGAACACCTGGCGGCCTTCACCCACGCGCGGCGCGGCCAGCGCGCCGCCGATCGGAACAACCCCGAGGTAGAGTTGCGGTGCGGTGCGCTGGTTCAGCCGGACCTCCTCCTCGCAGGCACGGCGCCGCGCCTCGAGCGTGGAGAAGTCGAGGAACGGCAGGCTCACGGGTTTCTTCACCTTGTAGGCGAAGTCGCCCGCCAGCAGCACCCACGAGATGTGGGTCTCGATCATCTGCACGGTGCCGGCCGGGTGCGGGTAGCAGGCGCAATCGTGCAGCAGGTCCATCAGGGTGGGCGGGTATTCCGACGCCGGCCTCTTCGTGGTCATGGGCTCAGGCCCCCGCCAGCTCACGCACGTGGGCCGCGACGCTGCGGGCGAGGTGGAACAGGTCGTAGCCGCCCTCGAGGCAGGAGACCACGCGGCCGGCGCAATGGCGATCGGCCAGCTCCACGATCCGTTGTGTGATCCAGGCGTAGTCCGACTCCACGAACGCGAGACCGGCCATGTCGTCGGCGCGGTGGCCGTCGAATCCCGCGGAGATGAAGATGATCTGCGGCTCGAAGGCCTCGAGGCGCGGGCGCCACACCGTGTCGAAGGCCGCCTTCAGCGCCTCGCCGGCCGCACCGCGCGCGAGCGCCACGTTTGCCATGTTCGGCCCGCGCGGCTCCTCGCCGAGGAAGGGGTAGAGGCCGCGCTCGAAGGTCGACACCATCAGCACGCGATCGTCACCAGCCAGGATGTCCTCGGAGCCGTTGCCGTGGTGGGCATCGAAGTCGACCAGGGCCACGCGCGCCATGCTGTGCACGTCGAGCGCATGCCGGATACCGACGGCCACGTTGTTGAAGATGCAGAAGCCCATGGCCGCGTCGCGCTTCGCGTGGTGGCCGGGCGGGCGCACCGCGCAGAAGGCGCGCGTGACCTCGCCACGCAGCACCAGGTCCGTGGCGAGCACGGCGGCGCCGGCGGCGCGCAGCGCGGCCTCAAGGGAGCCGGGGCCCATGGCCGTGTCGGGGTCGAGGTGCACCAGGCCATCCTTTGGCGCGAGCGACTCGATCTCGAGCACGTGCAGCGCCGTGTGGGCGCGCGCGAGCTGTTCGTTCGTCGCCCGCGGCGCGTCGTAGGGCACCAGCAGCTGCATGATCCCCGTTGACAGGAGGTGGTCGCAGATCGCATCGAGGCGCCCGGGACATTCGGGATGGCCCTCGCCCATGTCGTGGCCATGGCAGGCCGCGTGCGTGATCCAGGCGCATGTGCTCACGCGCCGCGCCGCGTGGCCCACATCAACGGGTCGACAGGATCCAGCGCACCACGTCGCGCGCCTGCGCCGCCGTCATGCTCGGCGCGTTGCCGCCCATCGAGTTGAATTCGAGCCTTCCTTTCCAGTGCGGCGGCCCGGGATCGGCGCCTTTTAGCACAACGCGGACCAGCCGGGCCTGGGCCGCGGCGTCTGCGCGATACCGCGTCGCGATCTCGAGCCAAGACGGCGCAAGCGGCGGCGCATCGCCCGCTGCGCGCGCGTCGGGAGCTTCGCGGTGGCAGACGGTGCAACCCCGGTCGGCGACGACGCGGGCCGTCGCCGTGCGCTCGGCCGCCTCACCGGGGGCGACAAAGGCGGTCAACAACAGGACCGCGACGAAACGGGCAGGCGTGTGGGGGGACATGGGTTCCTCCGCCGCTACGGATGCTTCTCGAAATGGGTGCGGGCCTTCGCGACCGCCTCGCGCATGTTGTCCCAGGCCTCGT
>JBBQCV010000400.1:0-2166 GCA_038319115.1 Burkholderiales bacterium
CGACGCGGCCAGCAAGAAGGCCGCAGCCTGAGGATGATGGAACTCTACACATTCTTCCGCTCCTCGACCTCGTTCCGGCTGCGGATTGCGCTCGCCTACAAAGGGATCGATTACGTGCCCCGCTTCGTCAGCCTGCCCAAGGGCGAGCATCGGGATCCGGCGTACCTCGCGAAGAACCCGCAGGGCCTGGTGCCCGCGCTGGTCGACGAGGCCGGGCGCGTGTTCACCCAGTCGATGGCAATGATCGAATACCTGGATGACATCCATCCCGAGCCCGCGCTGATGCCCAAGGGCGCCGAGGACAAGTGGTATGTGCGCGCGGTCTCGCAGATCATCGGCTGCGAGATGCATCCGCTCAACAACGTGCGCGTGCTCAGGTACCTGAAGACGTATGGCCTGGACGACGCCAAGGTGAACGGCGACTGGTACCCGCACTGGGTCAACGAGGGCTTCAGGAGCCTCGAGGCGTTCCTGGTCAGCGAGAAGCGCTCGGGCAAGTTCTGCCTCGGCTCGCAGTTCACGATGGCCGACGTCTGCCTGATCCCGCAGGTGTTCAACGCACAGCGCTACAACTGCGACCTGGCGCCTTATCCGACGGTCATGCGGGTGTTCGAGGCGGGCGCGGCGCTGGATGCTGTGAAGAAAACCGAGCCCTCGACGCAGCCGGACAAGTTCTGACGCGGTGAGCCGGGCTGCCGCCCGAATTCATGACATTCGTTACTTAACCTCCGCGCCTGGCGCGCCTTGCGGGGGAATTTTGTGCCGGTACCGGTACATCTTCCTGCGTAACGTCAGGGCTTCAGGAACTTCAGCGCGAACTCGTCCTTGGGCATCGGCGGTTCGGCCGTTTCGCGGTCGCGCGGCTCTGCCCGTGGATTTTTCCAGCCGGCCCGATGGCCCGCGCGAGCAGCTCGCTGGTGTAGCCGCCGCCCGCGCTGAGGTCGAGCACCGTCCGCGGTTGCCTTCGCGCACCTGCTCTATTCCGTGGCGCGTGCACAGCGCGTCGTATTGGGCGAACGTAGTTTCGTCCGTGGAGTTATTGATCAGCACGCGACGCGCGGTGCCAAGCAACGCGGGCTCCGCGTTGGCAATCGAATCCAGCAGCCGCTCGAATTGCAGCGGCGTGTTGTACGAAACGAACCAGGTCTCGCACAAGTCGCGCAGCAATGCGCGCGCAGCAACCGGATCACCAGGCCAGGCTGCCGCGAGCCGCGCGACGAAAGGCCAAATGAGCCCGTCGCGCCCGATGAACTGCAGGTCGAAGAGCGCTTCCTGGGCGTAGCTTAGGATGGTGAGCAGCGATTCCTCTGTGCCCATGAGGCCGGCCTCCAGCGTTTGCTCAAGCAGGTGGCTGTAATGGGCGGCCACCTCGTTCACGCCCTCCGCCGTCCCGCCGAAGAGGCCCCCTCGTGTCACCCAACGCGTGCGCTCGACGCCGGCGAGGCGAGCCATCGCTTGCGCTTCAAAGCCGTGTACTTCGCGGTCTGGGTCGTACGGATAGCCGAGCAGCAGGAAGCGCTGGTGGAGCGCGGCCAGGCGCCTGAACGCGTTCGCGTTTAGCAGCTCCGCGGGAACGGTGTGCCCGAGCGCGGCGTCGACCCAGTAATAATGCGTGCTTCCGAATGGATTGCGCTGCGCCTGCTCGTACAGCCAGAGCGGCTTGGTCAATACCACCGGCGCATAGGCGGGCAGGCGCGCCTGGGGGCTGTCCGGCAGCCAATCGGCTTGCGCGAGCCAGCGCTCGTCCGTGCGAATGCGGTCTACCGGCGCGTACAGGTCATTGGCGGCAAGCGCTGCGGGCTCGAGCGTCTGGATGCGCGTCGGCCGCGCACCTCGCAGCTCGCGCACCAGCTCCAGGTGAGCGGCGTCGGTGTACACCACCATCGGGCAGTCGATCGACAGCACCGCGGGCAGGTGGCGGCGGTAGTGGTCCGTGTCGCGCCCGAACGGCGGCGGGAGGCTCTCGCGGCCAAGGTCAAATATCGCGGTGACGAGGGTGGGCGAACTTTGAGGCATTCGGCATTGCCGTGCTTGTTGGGGTAAACCATTGTGCCCCACGGCACCCGCCACGAGACGCCGTTCAGGCTGTTGCGCAGGACGCGATCCCACGACCTTGTCGATCAACGTGTTCGCCGCGCCCTCCGATGCTGCGAAGACCGTGGGGCA
>JBBQCV010000401.1:0-2159 GCA_038319115.1 Burkholderiales bacterium
ACCACCAGCCTCATCGTGCTGGTGCTGCTCGCCACGCTGTTCCAGGTGTTTCCCTACGAGCGCGGCGGGGTCAGCGTGGCGCCGACCTCGTTCTTTTTCGGCTTCGGCCACGAGGCGCTCATCGCCATCTGCGGCCTCATGGTGCTGGGCCGCGGCCTGGTCGTCACCGGCGCGCTGGAGCCCGCCTCGCGCCTGCTTGCGAGGATGATCAAGGCGTTTCCCGGCGGGGCGCTGTTGGTGGTGCTCGTGTTGTGCGCCGCGGCCAGCGGCGTGCTCAACGACACGCCTATCGTGGTGCTCATGATGCCGATCCTCGTGGGCGCCGCGCTGCGCTCGAAGTCCTCGGCCTCCAAGACCCTGCTGCCGATGAACTACGCGGTGCTGCTCGGCGGAATGGGCACCACCATCGGCACCTCGACCAACCTGATCGTGGTGGCGATCGCCGCCGACCTGGGCGTGCGGCGGTTCGAGATGTTCGATTTCATCCACGTCACGGCGCTGGCCGCCGTCGCCGGCATCCTCTACCTGTGGCTGGTACTGCCGCGCCTGATTCCCGAGCGCCATGCCCCCCTCGAAAACGCCGAGCCGCAGGTGTTCTCGGCCGTGTTGCACATTCCCGAAGGCGCCTCGGCCGAAGGCAAGGAATTCGCCGGCATCCGCGAGAGGCTGGGCACCGAAGTGGAAGTGCGCCGCGTAGTGCGCGGCAAGGGCCTCGAGCTGGCGCGCCTGCCCACCCTGCGCCTGCAGGCGGGCGACCGCATTTTCGTCGCCGCCGATGCCAAGACGCTGCACGAGGCGGCCAAGCAGCTTGGCGCCACCCTGCACAAGACCGATGACCTTGAGCAAGCGATCGACGACGAGCACAAGCTGGAGGCCAAGGACGAGCGCCTCGTCGAGGCGGTGGTGACCGAGGACTCGGTGCTGAACGGGCGCACGCTGCGCGACTCGCGCTTCGGCGAATGGAACGACGTCACCATCGTCGGGCTGCACCGCACCAACGAGCAGGTCATGCGCAACCACGAGGACATCGCCACCGTGCCGCTGCACCCGGGCGACATCCTGCTCGTGCAAGGCAGCGAAGAGGCCATCCGCGGCCTGCGCTCGCGTGCGCGCCTGCTGATCCTCGACCAGACCTACGAGTTGCCGCGCAGCAGCCACGCGCCGATCGCGATCGTCATCCTCGCCGCCGTGGTGGTGGGCGCGGCGTTCAAGTTCATCCCCATCTCGATCGCGGCCCTGGCCGGCGCCGGCGCAATGATCCTCACGCGCTGCATCACATGGGAGGACGCCGCCTCGGCACTTTCCATGAAAGTGGTGTTGCTGGTCGCCTCCAGCCTTGCGCTTGGAGCGGGGCTCGAAGCCACCGGGGCGACCGCGTGGCTCGCCGCGTCCTTCGTTTCCGCCACCCATGGGCTGTCGGCCCAATGGGTGCTCGCGTTGCTCATGCTGCTGACCGCGGTGTTCACCAACGTGGTCTCGAACAACGCCGCCGCCGCGGTGGGTACGCCGATCGCCGTGAGCATTGCGCGCGAACTCGGGGTGGCGCCCGAGCCGCTGGTCCTCGCCATCATGTTCGGCGCCAATTTCTGCTACGTCACCCCGATGGCCTACCAGACCAACCTGCTGGTCATGAGCGCGGGAGGCTACCGGTTTTCGGATTTCGTGCGCGGCGGGCTGCCGCTCCTGGTCATCATGCTGATCGCCTACGCGATCCTGCTGCCGATGTTCTTCCCGCTTTGAAGCCCGTTCCACCCCTAGTACGATAAGCGGCAATGGCTGAATCGATCGTCGTTCGTCACACCACCCACGCGGACATCCCGGACATCGTGGCCATCCAGTCGCGCGTGTACTCCGGGGCCGGCGTGTGGGATCGCGAGCACCTTGAAAAGCAGCTCGACGCGTTCCCCCAGGGGCAGGTAGTGGCTTGCCTGGGCTCGCGCGTGGTGGGTGCGGCCAGCTCGCTCATCATCCGCTGGGACGACTGGGGGGTGTGGCATTCCTGGGACGAGGTGACTGGCAAAGGCACCTTCAGTACCCATTTCCCGGGCGGCCGCACGCTGTACGGCGCCGAGGTGTTCGCCGACCCGGCCATGCGTCGCCTCGGGATCGGCGCCAAGCTCTACGGGGCGCGCCGGCGCATCTGCCGCGCATTCAACCTG
>JBBQCV010000402.1:0-2145 GCA_038319115.1 Burkholderiales bacterium
ACTCGATCGTGCCCTTGTCATCGAGGCGCGCGGCGAGGCGCAGGTAGATCTCGGCCGGGGCGGCCTGCGGGTCGTGCGAACTGCGAATCTGCTCAGCTGCTTTGGGAGTGATGGTGATCATGAGATGCCCTCTTCGTTCGCCATCTCAACCGGTGCTCCACGCCCGCGGTCGCCGCATTCCGGCGATCCGGCACGCCTGCTTTACATAGCCATAGGGAAACAGCTCGAACAGGTCGTTTCTCCCCCCGCTCGCGGGGCCGAGATAGTCAGCGAGATGCTTCATTACATGCCTCGCATCCGGCGCGATCTGATGGTCCTCGTAATAGGATCGCATGAACCGGATGACCGCCCAATGCGGGTCGGTCAACTGGAGATTCTCCTGCCGGGCGATCTCCACGGCAATGGCGTCATCCCAGTCCGTCGGCTGCACCAGGTAGCCTTCCTCGTCGGTCGGAACCGTCCGCCCTTCAATTTCCATCAGCATCGGCTTTCTCCTGTCAGGTCAGGATAATCCGGACGCGACGCGCTGTGCGCCGGTCCGGCAACGCCTGACGAACTCCACAAAACGTCGCGCCCACCGGTTTCCTTCTACATCGCGAAGGTGCGAATACGATGCGAGCATGTTCCCCCGCACGATCCCGTCGCGGCGCCCGTCTACGCCATGCCCGCGCTCGACTTCATAGGCGAACTTCACGTCGGCGGGAAGATTCTCGACGCTCGAATAGTGGAATTCGTGGGCTCGCATGTGCGTCGCGGACGAGGAAAATGGACCCGCCCACGGACTCGCACCCGTCTCACGAAGGTGCACGTAACCGCGCCCGACAGGGCGCGAATGCATGACGATATCGGCCGGAACGGCGCCGACCATCTCGGCGCGACGGCCGTTCCATTCCACGCCGCGCGCCAGATACATCAGTCCACCGCATTCGGCATAAGTCGGAAGCCCCGCTTCGATCGCCGACCGCAGTTCGGCGCGCAGCTCGACGTTACGGGAGAGCGCTTCCATGTGCATTTCAGGAAACCCACCACCGATGAACAGGCCATCGATCACCGGCAGTCGTCGATCGTGGATTGCGTCGAAGGTGACGAGTTCGGCCCCGGCCTGGCGTAAGGCCTCCAGGTCTCCCGGGTAGTAAAACCCGAATGCCGCGTCACGCGCCACACCGATCCGCACGACGCGGGCACCCGGTTTGATTGGCGGATTGCCGCCGGACACGGCCACCGGTGGAAGGTGCCCTGCACCGCGCGCAACCGCCATCAGGGCATCCAGGTCCACCTGGGAGGCAATACACCGGGCAATCTCGCGCACCCGCCCGCTCGCCGCCACGGCATCGGCCTCGTTGCTTGGCACAAGGCCCTGGTGCCGTTCGACGATGGTCAGGCGTTCGTCGTGCTGCACGGCGCCAAACACCGGTACGTCCGTGTAGTGCTCGATTACCGCTCGCAGCTTGGCCTCGTGCCGCGAACCGCCCAGCTGGTTCAGGATGATTCCTGCAATCTGCACATTCTTGTCGAACGCCTGGTAGCCCAGGATGAGAGGCGCGATGCCGCGCGTCATGCCGCGCGCGTCGAGCACCAGCACCACCGGGGTTCGCAGGAGCACGGCAAGCGCCGCGTTGCTGTTGGCGCCTTCGAGGTCGAGCCCGTCGTACAGCCCCTTGTTACCCTCCACGATGCCGAGCGAGGCACCCGCCATGCGCCGCGCAAATTCCGCGCGAAGTTCCTCCGCACCGCTCAGGTACGCATCGAGGGTGTAGCACGGGCGCCCGGCGGCGAGGCCCAGCCACAGCGGGTCGATGTAGTCGGGCCCCTTCTTGAAGGGCTGCACGACCTCGCCACGCTCGCGCAGCGCGGCGCACAACCCGATGCACAGCGTCGTCTTGCCGGAGGACTTGTGGGCGGCAGAAACGAACAAGCGGTTCACGCGGCGGACGCTTCCACTTCTGCGTCCGCCAGGCTTTGCGGAACAAAAGGCAGCACCTTGAGGGCGACGATGGTCAGCGCCAGCGCCAGCGCCGTTCCCCCTGCACCAAGCAGTATTTCCGGCAGGCTCGGCGCATACGCGGCAATCACGCCATCGAAGAAGCTGCTTGCGACCTCCTTGTCGGCAAACATGGCCTGCGGATACGCCTGTCCCCCGATGAT
>JBBQCV010000403.1:0-2138 GCA_038319115.1 Burkholderiales bacterium
CGTACAAGGGCAGCGGACCGGTGATCGCGGACCTCGCCGGCGGGCAGATCCAGTACACTTTCGCCACACCCTCCGCGACCCTGCCGCTGGTGAAATCCGGCAAGCTCAAGATCCTCGCCGTTGCCGCCACACAGCGCCTCGCGCGCGCGGATACGATTCCCACCATGGCCGAAGCCGGCCTGCCTGGGTTCACCGGGGGATCGTGGTACGGCCTGCTGGCGCCCGCCGGAACGCCCGCGCCGATCATCGAGCGCTTGCATGCGGAGGTCGTCGCGGCCATGAATTCGCCGGACATGCGGCGCAAGCTCGAGGACATGAGCATCCTGCCCGCACCCAGCTCGCCCGCCGAGCTTGCCCAGCTGATCCGCTCGGAGACCGACTCGCTGCGAGCGCTCGCATCGCGCATCGGGCTCGAGGCCGAATAGAGCGTCAACCCTCACAGGAGAATTCGCATGAAATTCCGAATGGGCGCCCTGCGCGCCTCCTTTTTCTGCTTGACCGCCGCTTTTTCCGCCACCGCTATCGCGCAGCAAGGCTTTCCCAGCCACCCGCTGCGCATCATCATCCCGTTCACTGCGGGCGGGACCAACGACATCCTCGCGCGGTTGCTGGCTCCCAAGCTTGGCGAGGCGCTGGGCCAGCCGGTGATCGTCGATAACCGTCCCGGCGGCAATACTGTCATTGCCTCCAACGAGTTGCTCAAGTCACCGCCCGATGGGCACGCGCTGCTGCTCCCGGGCAACTCGCATGTGCTCGTGCCGTTCATCACCAAGGCGCCGCTGCCGTTCGATTCGCTCAAGGATTTCGCACCCGTGGCGAGCCTTGCGCGCACCGGGCTGTTCCTCGTCGTGACGCCGAGCTTGCCTGCGGCCACCCTGCAGGAGTTCATCGCGCTCGCCAAATCGAAACCCGGCGCGCTGAACAGCGCCGCCCCCGGCGGTTCGATCAACCAGCTCGCCACCGAGATGTTCAATAGCCTTGCCGGGGTCAAGCTCGTGCACATCCCGTACAAGGGGTCGGCACCCGCGGTGGCCGACGTGATGGCCGGCCAGGCGCAGTTGTCTTTCCAGACGCCGGCTACGGTGCTTGGCAACGTGAAGTCCGGGCGCCTGCGCGCACTTGCGCTTTCAGGCGACGCGCCGTTCCCCGACCCGAAGGTGCCTACGTTCACGCAGGCGGGGCTGGGCGGATTCGACGTCGGGCTGTGGTTCGGCTTGCTCGCGCATTCGGCCACGCCCAAGCCGATCATCGATCGCCTCAACGCGGAGGTGGCAAAGATCCTGGCGATGCCGGATTTTCGCGACAAGGTCGCGGCGCAGGGGCTCGAAGTGTTCGTGTCCACGCCCGCGCAGTACGGCGCCCTGCTGCGCGCCGAGTCGGACAAGTTCGCGCGCATCGTGAAGGCCGCCGGCATCGAGCCGCAGTGACATGAACCAGCGCCCGATCACCGCCAACCTCGCCCGTCTCAACGCCCTCATGGACGAGGCGGGCCTCGACGCCCTCGTGCTGCGCTCGGGCCAGAACTTCACTTACCTGTCGGGGGTCGTGTATCCGGGCACGCTGCAGCGGCACATGGATCTCACCGATTCGACCCGGCCGGTGGTGCTGCTGTGGCCGCGCAACGACGCGCCGGTGATCCTCACCAACAAGACCGCCGAAGGCCTCGCGCGGCGCGACGGCTGGGTGGAAAAAATCGTGCAGTACGAAGGCTACGTCGACTCGCCGCAGGAAAAGCTGGCCGAAGTCATCCGCGCAGCGGGCCTCGCCACGGCCAGGGTGGGCTTCGAGAAGGATTACTTCAGCGCGCTGCACTGGGAAGCGATCCACGCGGCGCTGCCCGCAATGCACATGGTCGAGTGCACCTCGCTCATGGACCGCGTGCGCTGGGTCAAGACCGACGCCGAGGTGCAGATGATCCGGCGCGCGGCCGACCTCCTCGATGACGCGTACCTCGAGACATTCAAGCGCATTCGCTTCGGCGACACCGAGCGCAAGATCCACGCCGACATGATGGGCACCTGCCTGCGCCTGGGGTTCGAGTGGGCGCACGGCATCCTCAACTCGTTCAAGAACACCATCCCCTACGCGGGCGAGAGCGATTTCGTGCTCGACAAGGGCGATGCGATCCGCACCGATTA
>JBBQCV010000404.1:0-2132 GCA_038319115.1 Burkholderiales bacterium
CTGCCCGGGTCGCACAGGTAGGCGATGCGTTCGCGCGCATTGAGGACACCGGATGCCTTGCGACGGGCAAGTTTGTCCGGACCGCCCATGGCCAGCGCCTTGGCGTGCCGCTCGTCGTAGGCGCGCATCGTTGCGTCGAAATGCCGCGGGGTGGGGTGGGAACTCACGGGGTCGGAACTCACGGGGTCGGAACTCAGGGGATCGGAACTCACCGGATCGGAACTCACGGGCTCAGCTCTCCTGTGGCGATTCGGGGGCCGCGGCCGCTGCGCAATTCACCACGCCGGCCGCGGCAAGGTTGTCGATGTGTGCGTCGGTAAACCCGAGCAGGTCGCCCAGCACGCGACGCGTGTCCTGGCCGATGCGGCCGCCGCTGTGCCGCACGGCGCCCGGGGTGGCGGCCAGGCGCGGCACCACCGCGGCCATTGCGACTTCGCCGAGGTCGGCATCCGGCGCATTGACGATCGAGCCGCGCGCCCGGTAGTGCGGGTCGCCGAAGATGTCGGCGATGGTGAAGATCCGCGTCGCCGGCACGCCGGCCTGCGCGAGGCGTGTCTCCAGGTCTGCGAGCGGGTGCTTTAGCGTCCACGCCGCGATGAGGTCGTCGAGCTCGGCAAAGTTTTCCGAGCGCGCGATCGCGTCGGAAAACCGCGCATCGTCCGCGAGGCCGGGCTGGCCCATCGTCACGGCGAGCCGGCGGAACACCGCCTCGCCCATCGCCGTGATGTGGATGAACTGGTGGTCCGCGGTGGGGTAAAGATTGTTCGGCGTGCTTTCGGGCAGGCGCGAGCCGGTGCGCATGGCCACATGGCCGAGCTTCTGGTAGGCGGGAATCCACGGCTCCATGAAGCTGAAGGCGCACTCGTACAGCGCCGCATCGATGACCTGGCCGCGCCCGGTCTTGCCGCGCGCAAGCAGCGCCAGTGCCGCGCCGAACGCAGCGTACAAGCCGGTGATGTAGTCGGTCATCGAAACCGACACGCGCGTGGGTGGCCGGTCCGGGTCGCCGGTGAGGTGGCGCAGGCCGCTCACGGCTTCGCCGATCACGCCATAACCGGCGCGCTGGCTGTACGGCCCGTCCTGGCCGAAGCCGCTGATGCGCACCATTACCAGCCCGGGGTTGAGCGCCGAGAGGTCGGCGTACCCGAGGCCCCATTTTTCCAGGCCGCCGGGCCGGAAATTCTCCACCACCACGTCGCTCTTGGCCGCGAGGCCGCGGACGATCTCCTGGCCTTCCGGGCGGCGCAGGTCGACCGAGATCATTGCCTTGTTGCGAAAAATGCTGGCCGCGTAGAGCGACTTGCCGTGGAAGCGCTTGCCCATCGTGCGCACCGGGTCGCCTTCGGCGGTCTCGACCTTGATGACCTCGGCGCCGAAGTCGGCCAGCAGGCGCCCGCAGAACGGGCCGGCGACGGTCGAGCCCATCTCGAGCACGCGATAGCCGGCCAGCGGCCCGCCCGCCGCGCCGGCTTCGGCCTGGTCGGAAAGTTCAGAGGACATATTTCTGGTAGCGCAGTACCCAGTCCTTGGCGCTGCGCATGTTTTCGCGCCGCAGCGACTCGGCGAGGTCCGCCTTCCCGCGGCGCATGGCTTCCAGCACCGCCACATGCTCGCGCAGGCCCTGCTGCGCGCGCCCCGGGAGGATGATGATGCGGCGGATCAGGACCTGGGTCTTTTCGTAGATGCTGTCGAGCATCTGGGTGAGCAGGGGATTGCGCGTCGCCTCGATGCTGCGTAGGCGGAACTGCGCATAGCCTTCGAGGAAGGCGTCGAAGTCGCCCTTCTCGACGTAGGCCTGCATCGGCCCCTTGAACAGGGTGAGGAGGTCCTGCCACGACGCATTCGGCACGTTCTGCGTGGCGAGTCGCACGCACAGGCCTTCGAGGACTTCGCGCGTGTCGTAGATGTGCACCAGGTCGGCCGGGTCGAGGCGGGCGACGATCGCGCCCCGGTTCGGGATGCGCTCGATCAGTCCGCGCTGCTCGAGCGCAGAAAACGCCTCTCGCACCTGGGTGCGCGGCACGCCGAATTCGAGCGCGAGTTCGAGTTCCCCGAGCTTGGCCCCCGGCGGGGCCTCGTGCCGCGCAATGCGCTCGCGCAGCGCGTCGATCAGGGCGCCGGTCCGGTTGCGG
>JBBQCV010000405.1:0-2124 GCA_038319115.1 Burkholderiales bacterium
TCGGGCCGCACGCCCGAGCCGGCGGCGGCCTTCTTGCCGGTGTCGTGCACGTCGTAAGTGCGGATGCCGGTGAGCTTCTGCTCCACCGGACGCGCGATCATGGAGGACAGCAGCCAGTAGATGCCCTTGCCCGTGTCTTCGCTGAATTCATCCAGCGGCAGCCGGTCGACGATGGCGAAGCGCGCGCCCTCGTCGAGCGCGTGGGTCACGCGCGCCATGAGCCTGGTACACGCCGCCAGCCGGAACCGCGATGCGTCGAGCTGCTCGGGCGGCGTGGGATGCGCGCTCAGTTTCTCAGCCGCTTCGCGCACCTCGGCGAGGCACTCGGCCGGCAGGCGGAACAGCCAGTCTTCCTCGACAAGGTCGGCGCGGACCCATGCCTTCTTGCCCTCGACCACATGGTCGAGGCTCGCTGCAGCGGCGTCATCACGCTTCATGGGGCCTCCTTCGTGACTGGCCTAGCCGAGGAACAGGCGATAGGCCGGGTTGCGGGTCTCGTCCACATAGGGATAGCCGAGCGTAGCAAGGAACTTCCCGAACGCAGCCATTTCCTTATGCGGAACCTGCATGCCCACCAGCACGCGGCCGTAGTCGGCCCCGTGGTTACGGTAGTGGAACAGGCTGATGTTCCAGTCGGTGCGCATGTTGTCGAGGAACTTCATCAGCGCGCCAGGCCGCTCGGGAAACTCGAAGCGGTAAAGGAGTTCGTTGCGCGCGAGCGTCGCGTGGCCGCCGACGAGGTGGCGCACGTGCAGCTTGGCCATCTCGTTGTCGGACAGGTCGAGGGTCTTCAGGCCGTGCCGCCCGAGCGTGCGCACGAGGCGCGCCGTCTCCCGCGTGTCGTGCACCTGCACGCCGACGAATACATGCGCCTCGGCCGGGTCGGCGATGCGGTAGTTGAACTCGGTGATGCTGCGCGCCCCCAGCGTGGCGCAGAACCGCTTGAAGCTGCCGGGCTGCTCGGGAATGCTCACCGCGAGGATCGCCTCGCGGTGCTCGCCCACCTCGGCGCGCTCGGCCACGAAGCGCAGGCGATCGAAGTTGGTGTTGGCACCGCAGGCGATGGCCACGTAGGTCCCGCCCTTGCGGCCGGTCTTTTCCACGTATGCTTTGACGCCCGCAACCGACAGCGCGCCCGCGGGCTCGAGGATCGAGCGCGTGTCCTCGAACACATCCTTGATCGCGGCGCAGGTGGCGTCGGTGTCGACGAGGATCATTTCGTCGACGTACTTGCGCGCGAGGCGGAAAGTTTCCTCACCCACGCGCTTGACCGCCACACCGTCGGCGAACAGGCCCACATGCGGCAGGGTGATACGCCGGCCGGCCTTGAGCGAGCGCGTCATCGCGTCGGAGTCGACCGGCTCGACGCCGATCACGCGCACCTCGGGCCGCACGCTTTTCACATAGGCCGCGATGCCCGAGATCAGCCCGCCGCCGCCGACCGCGACGAAGATCACGTCGATGGGCCTGGGGTGCTGGCGCAGGATCTCCATGCCGATGGTGCCCTGGCCCGCGATGACGTCGGGGTCGTCGTACGGATGCACGAAAGTGAGCTTGCGCTTCCTTTCGAGCTTCTTGGCGTGCTCGTAGGCTTCGTCGTAGGAGTCGCCGATGAGCACCACTTCCGCCCCGCGCGCGGCGACCGCGTCGATCTTGATGCGCGGCGTGGTGACCGGCATCACGATCACCGCGCGGCTCCCGAGTTTCTGCGCCGCCAGCGCCACGCCCTGCGCGTGGTTGCCGGCGGAGGCGGCGATCACGCCTCGTTTAAGCTGCTCCTTGGAGAGGCCCACCATCTTGTTGTAGGCGCCGCGCAGCTTGAACGAGAATACCGGCTGCATGTCCTCGCGTTTGAGCAGCACCCGGCTGCCGATGCGCGCCGAAAGGTTGGGCGCGAGCTCGAGCGGGGTTTCGATCGCCACGTCGTAGACGCGCGCGGTGAGGATTTTCTGCAGGTAATCACGGGGCATTGGGCGACTCGGCACTCGGAAAGTGCAGCCAAAAGGGCGTCAAGGGTAGCAAGACCCCCGTGGCGCAACAAGGAAACCCGCAAACAAGGCAACCCATGCACGACTGGATTTCGCCCGAAAACGGGCTGGCGGGACTGTTTGCCGCGAGCTTTCT
>JBBQCV010000406.1:0-2116 GCA_038319115.1 Burkholderiales bacterium
ACGTATCGCAGGCCGCCAAACTTGCGGGCCGCAACCGGACCGAGTTCTACCGCCTGCTCGAGCGGCACGCCCTCGAGTCGGCCAAGTTCAAGCCGGCGCAGCCCAAGCCCGCGTAACAGCCGCGTCGCGACGCAGCGCGGCCTGTCGTCCCGCGGCGACAAAAAATCTCGAGCCATTTCAACATGCTCACGCTCTGCGCTCCGGACCTTGTCGGGGAGCGCCGACATTTCACACGCCCTGACACTCCTGGAACTAAGTCACGGACTGCACGCAACGCCTTGCGGCGAATACGTTTTTTCGCGCTGGCACGCGGCTTGCAAATGCAGGGCATGGATACCGATACCCAGCCCACGCAGCGCGAGGTCTTTCTCGCCGAAATGGAATGCACCGTGCCGTGGGCGAAGCTCCACGCGCTCGCCAAGCCGGTGGCCAGCGATGCGCTCGGGCGCAGCGTGGCCCCGCGTGAGCTGGACCGCATGCTGCGCATCCTTCACCTGCAGCACTGGTTCCGCCTCGACGACGAATCGGTCGGCGAGGCGATTCGCCATTCCATTGCCATGCGCTCGTTCGTGTCCTCCACACCGTTTGCCAATACCGCGAGCGCCGCAGCCCAGGCCCCGGTTGCAGGATTCATCGACACCGCCGGCGCCGCCGGCCAACAAGGGAGCACCAAATGCAGACAATGAGGCAGCACAAGCACGCGTCCACCGGACTGATCGCCACCCTGTGGGGCTTCGGCCTCGTGGCGATGGTGCTGTTCGGCATATGCGGCACGCTCTACAAGCTGCTCGCGCCCTCGGGGTGGCTCGCCGGGCTCATGGGCCGGGGCTTTTCGGGCGGTGTCGCGGCGGTCGGGCTGATAGTGGTTTTCGGCGTCGTGGGCTGGATCGGCCGCACCTGGACCACCACGCGCGAGCAGGCGGCTAGCGCCAACGTCGTGGTCTACATACTTGCGGCGACGGGCGTGGTGTATTCGTTCCAGTTGTGGTCGAAAGGATCGTTCTAGGCAACTCAGGGAGTAGCACTACGGGAAAGCCCGCCAGAGGCTCCCGGCCGTTTTCTCCGAAGGGCTCGCCGTCTCCCCCAGCCGGCGGGCCCTTGTTTTTTTAAGAGACGCTCAGCCGTTCAGCGGCTGCCCCGCTTCGGCCGGGCGCGAGATTTCCGTGAGTGCCTCGGCGGCGGGGATCAGATCAGTGCTCTCCACCGCGAAGTCGCCCAGCGCCACGATGCCCACCAGCTGCTTGTCCTCGTTGACCACCGGCAACCGGCGGACCTGGTGCTCGCTCATCAGGCGCGCGCCTTCCTCGACCGAATCGTTCTCGTAGGCCCACACGATGCCCTCGGACATGACGTCGCGCACCTTGGTGTTCGACTCCTTGCCCTCGGCGATCGCTCGGATCGCGATGTCGCGGTCGGAAATCGCGCCGATCATGCGGCCGTTCTCGCCGACCGGCAGCATGCCGAAGTCGCCGCCGCGCATCTGCTGCGCCGCTTCCTTGAGGGTGGCCTCGGGACTGATCACGTGGACCTGGCGCGTCATTACATCGCACAGCTTTTGCATGTCCTGCTCCTGTTGGGGTCGCTGGGGTGGATCGAGGCGTCGTTGCCGCACGCGTCGCACTTGGCGATGGGCCGCCTCCTTGCACAGGGCCAGTGTCGCGGGCGAGCGCCGCGGTGTATGTGCGTCCCCTCACATAGTCGGGGGGACGGCCGGGAAAGCGCTGAACCGCGCGGGTCAAACCGCGATCGGCGCCTTGATCGCGGGGTGCGGGTCGTACGCTTCGAGCGTGAAGTCCTCGAACCGGAACGCGAACACATCGTCCACGGCGGGGTTCAGGTGCATGGCCGGGAACGCGCGCGGCGCGCGCTGCAGCTGCAGTTTCGCCTGCTCGAGATGGTTCAGGTACAGGTGCGCGTCACCCAGCGTGAGCACGAAATCGCCCGGTGTGTGGCCTGTCACCTGCGCGACCATCATCGTAAGCAGCGCGTAAGAGGCGATGTTGAACGGCACGCCGAGAAACAGGTCCGCGCTGCGTTGGTACATCTGGCAGGACAGGCGCCCTTCGGCGACGTAGAACTGGAACAGGGCATGGCAGGGCGGCAGCGCCATGCGGTC
>JBBQCV010000407.1:0-2081 GCA_038319115.1 Burkholderiales bacterium
CTCGGCCAAGGGCCTGGAGTTCTCGGCGGTGTTCATCACCGGGCTGGAGGAAGGCCTTTTCCCGCACGAGCAAAGCTTCGCGGCGCGTGACGGGCTGGAGGAAGAGCGGCGCCTCGCGTACGTCGCGATCACGCGCGCGCGCGAGCGCCTGTACCTGTCGTTCGCGCAGACCCGCATGCTGCACGGCCAGACCCGCTATAACCTGCCGTCGCGATTCTTCGACGAGCTGCCCGATGGCCTGCTCAAATGGCTCACGCCGCGCTACTCGGAGCGGCGCGCGCAGCGCCAGTCGGGCTCGTTCGGCTCGTGGAACTCGTCGCGCGGGGGGCCGGCGCCCAAGGACAAGGGCTTCGGCGCGACCGACGGCGATGCGGGATTCCGCGTCGGCCAGAACGTTTCCCATCCCAAGTTCGGCAGCGGTGTGATCGTGGATGCCGAAGGCCGAGGCAACGATGCGCGCGTGCAGGTGAATTTCGGCCGCCAGGGCGTCAAGTGGCTGGCCGTCGCGGTGGCCAAGCTGCAGGCCGCCTAGTCCCGGCGCGTGACCCGGTAGAATCCCGCCAATCCCAAAAAAATATCCAGGAGACTTTCGATGAAACGTCGCATCCTTGCCATCCTCGCCGCAACGCTCACTGCCGCGAGCCTGTCGATCGCCTCCGCGGCGCTCGCCCAGCAGCTCAAGGGCGATGTGCGCTTCCTCAACGGTTATCCGCCCGGCGGGACCTCCGACCTGCTCGGCCGCTTGATGGCCGAGGCGATCGGCCCGGTGGTCGGCCAGAAAGTCATCGTCGAGCAGCGCACCGGCGCAAGCGGCTTCATCGCGGCGGAAGCCTGCGCCAAAGCCCCGGCCGACGGGCACACGATCTTCCTCGCGCCGATGGGCATCATGGCCGTCGCTCCGGTGATGCCGGGCCAGAAGCTCACCATCGACGTCGACCGCGACCTCACGCCGATCTCCAACCTGGCCGGGGTCTACAACATCCTCGTGGTCGGTAGCAGCACGCCGTTCAAGACCGTCAGCGAGGTCATCGATTTCGCCAGGAAGAATCCCGGCAAGCTCACCTACGCCTCGTCCGGCAACGGCACCTCGCAACACCTGTCGGGAGAGCTGTTCAAGAAGCTTGCCGGCGTCGACATCCTGCACGTGCCGTACCGCGGCGGCGCGCCGGCGATCCTCGACATGGTGGGCGGCCGCACCACCATGATGTTCGGCAACATGCCCGAGTTCCTCGGCCAGATCAAAGGCGGCGGCCTGCGCCCGCTCGCGTTCGGCGCGGTGCGCCCCTCGCCGCTGTTCGCCAACCTGCCCGTCATCAACAGCACGCTGCCCGATTTCAAGATCAGCAACTGGTTCGGCGTGGTCGGCCCGGCCGGCCTGTCGCCCGAATGGACCGCGTTCTGGAACCGCGCCATCAACACCATCGCCCACCAGCCGAAATTCATCCAGCTCATGACCGACAACGGCATGGAGCTGCTCGCTGGGACGCCGGAGGAATTCAAGGCCACCATCGCCGGGGACCGGCGCAAGTGGACCGATGTTATCCAGGCAGCGAAGATCCGCGTCGACTAGGCGTTTTCAGAGCAGCGCGCCCTGGGTCACCACCCAGTAGCGCGCGAAGCGTCCGGCGGTCATGAAGGCAGTCACCGCCAGCCAGTTGAGGCGCAGCCAGCCGGCGGCGATGCATAACCCGTCGCCCACCACCGGTAGCCAGGCAAAGAAGGTGACCGGGCTGCCGTAGCGGCGCAACTTTTCCAGCACGCGCGCATCGAGCTTCGCCTGCGTGCGCTCCGGCAGCAGGCGCCCAAGTGCATAAGACGTGAGGCCGCCGAGCGAGTTGCCCAGCGTAGCCACCGCGAGCGCGACCCCGGCCTCGTCCGGATACAGCCTGAGGAATCCGAACAGCGCGGCCTCCGACGAGAGCGGAATCACGGTGGCGGCAAGAAAGCTCGCGGCAAACAGTCCCGCCAGCCCGTTTTCGGGCGAAATCCAGTCGTGCATGGGTTGCCTTGTTTGCGGGTTTCCTTGTTGCGCCACGGGGGTCTTGCTACCCTTGACGCCCTTTTGGCTGCACTTTCCGAGT
>JBBQCV010000408.1:0-2028 GCA_038319115.1 Burkholderiales bacterium
GGAAGAAAAGCGCGTGGTGCTGCAAAAGGACATCGGCCCGCTGGTGGCGGCCTACGAGATGAGCCGCTGCATCCAGTGCACGCGCTGCGTGCGGTTCGGCCAGGAGATCGCCGGCAACATGGAACTGGGCATGATCGGCCGCGGTGAGCACGCCGAGATCGTCGCCTTCGTGGGCCGGACGGTGGATTCGGAGCTCTCGGGCAACATGATCGACCTGTGCCCGGTCGGCGCACTGACCTCCAAGCCGTTCCGTTATTCCGCCCGAACCTGGGAACTCGCGCGCCGCAAGAGTATTTCCCCGCACGACGGCCTGGGCTCGAACCTCGTCGTCCAGGTCAAGCAGAACAAGGTCATGCGCGTCCTGCCGCTGGAAAACGAGGCGATCAACGAGTGCTGGCTGTCGGACAAGGACCGCTTCTCGTACGAGGGCCTCGACTCGCCCGACCGCCTGACCATGCCGATGCTCCGGCACGACGGCCAGTGGCACGAAACCGACTGGCAGACCGCGTTCGAGCGCGTTGCCGAGGGTATCAAGGCGGCAGGCAGCGACGTGGGTGCGCTCGCATCGCCGCACTCGACGCTCGAGGAGCTCTACCTCACGCAGAAACTCGTCCGCGGCCTTGGCAGCGAGAAAGTCGATTTCCGCCTGCGCCAGGCCGATTTCTCCGCCGACGGCAAGCTGGCGGGCGCCCCGTGGCTCGGGATGCCGCTGACCGAGCTTGCCACCCTGGACCGGGTGCTCGTGGTCGGCTCGTTCCTGACCAAGGACCATCCGCTGATCGCCAACCGCCTGCGCCAGGCGGCCAAGCGCGGGCTGAAGGTCAACGTGCTGCACAGCGCGGATGACGACCTCCTCATGAAGGTCGCCAACCGGAAGATCGTCGCGCCGGCCGACCTGCCCGGAGCGCTGGCCGGCATCATGGACGGTCCCATCGGCGAGAGCCTCGAGTCGGGCAAGAACGTCGCCATCCTGCTGGGGAATTTCGCCCAGCAGCATTCGCAGGCCGCGCAGATCCATGCGCTTGCGCAATCCATTGCCGCGCCGCTGGGCGCAAAGGTCGGGTTCCTCGGCGAGGCGGCCAACAGCGTTGGCGGCTATGTCGCGCAGGCCGCGGGCAAGGGCAACCTCGCCAGCATGCTTGCCACGCCGCCCAAGGCGCTCATCGTGCTCAACGTCGAGGTCGATCTCGATTGCAACGACGGCCCGCGTGCGCTTGCCGCGATGGAGCGTGCGGATTTCGTGGTGTGCCTGTCGCCGTTCAAGCATGGCGCTTCTTCCTATGCCGACGTGCTTCTGCCGGTGGGCCCTTTCAGCGAGACGCCGGGTACCTTCATCAGCACCGAAGGCCGGGTGCAGAGTTTTCATGCCGCGGTCAAGCCTCTGGGCGAGTCGCGCCCGGCATGGAAAGTCCTCCGTGTGCTGGGCGGGATGCTCGGTGTCGACGGTTTCGGTTTCGAGACAGCGGAAGAGGTGCGCGCCGAATGCCTGGGGGGCCGCGATGTCGCCGCGCTCCTGTCCAACGCGACCTCGGTGGCGGTGCAGTCACCCGCGTCGGGCGCGGCCGGAGCCGGCGCAATCCAGCGCGTGACGGATGTGCCGATCTATTTCACCGATCCGCTCGTGCGCCGCTCGCCGCCACTGCAGAAAACCGCCGATGCCAGGCCGCCGCGCGCGAGGATGAATCGCCGCCTCATGGCCGAGCTGGGCGTGGCCGAGGGTGACCGGGTCCGCCTGCGCCAGGGCGATGGGGAGGCCGAACTGGCGGTTGCCGCCGAAGACAGGCTTCCCGACCACTGCATCCGGGTGGCCGCCGCCCACCCCTCAACCGCAACGCTGGGGTCGATGACGGGTGAGTTGACGGTGGAAAAAATCAGCGTGAAGGCGGCCGCCTGATGCTCGAGTCGCTCCTCGCGTTCTCGGAAGCGCGGCTGGGCCCGTTGTGGGGGCCCGCGCTCTACGAACTGGCGACTTCGCTCGTCTTCATCGTCGCGATCATCGTGCCGCTGATGCTTTCGGTCGCCTACCTC
>JBBQCV010000409.1:0-1989 GCA_038319115.1 Burkholderiales bacterium
CCTCGAATGGCAAACCGGCGACACCTTCGTGGTGCCGCTTTGGCAGTGGCACAGCCACGAGAATCCGCACGCCGAAGAGGCCCTGCTGTTTTCGATGAACGACACGCCGGTCATGCGCGCGCTCGGCCTGTACCGCGAAGAAGCCGCATGAAGGCGATCGCGTGAAAGTAACCATCGCCGGCGGCGGGATCGGCGGCCTGAGCGCGGCGCTGGCGCTGCACCGGCGCGGCATCGACGTGACGGTGTTCGAGCAGGTGCGCGAGCTCCAGCCGCTGGGCGTGGGCATCAACCTGCTGCCGCATGCCGTCGGCGTGCTCGATTCGCTCGGCCTCGGCGCAGCGCTGGCCGCCAACGCGATCGAAGCCACCGAATACGTGTTCATGAACCGGCACGGGCAGGAAATCCTCGCCGACCCGCGCGGCCTCGCCGCGGGTTACGCGCACCCGCAGTATTCGATCCATCGCGGCACGCTGCAGACCATCCTGCTCGAGGCCGTGCGGCGCGAACTCGGCAGCGAGCGCCTGCGCACCGGCTGCCGCCTTGCGCATTTCGAGGACAGCGGCGCGGGCGTTCGTTCGAATTTTTCCGACCGGGACGGCAATCCGTGCACCGTGCACGATTCGGACGTGCTCATCGGCGCCGACGGCATCCATTCGGCGGTGCGAGCGGCGCTGTACCCGGCCGAAGGCGCGCCGAAGTGGAACGGCGTCACGTTGTGGCGCGGCGTGACCGAAGGCGCGCCTTTCCTTAGTGGCTCTACCATCGTCAAAGCCGGGCACAAGGACCAGAAATTCATCGTCTACCCGATCGCCAGGACCGACGGCGGTGTGCTCATCAACTGGATCTGCAATATCCGCCAGCCCGCGGAAGCGACCCTTGCGCGCGAAGACTGGAACCGCCGCGGGCGCCTGGAGGATTTCCTGCCGCGCTTCGCGCACTGGAAATTCCCCTTCCTCGACGTGCCAGCGCTGATCCGCGGCGCCGACTCGGTGTACGAGTTCCCCACCGTGGACCGCGATCCGGTCGAGCGCTGGAGCTTCGGGCGCGTGTCGCTGCTGGGCGACGCGGCCCATCCGATGTCGCCGATCAGCTCGAACGGGGCGGGACAGGCGATCCTCGACGCCGATGCACTCGCCCATGCACTCGCCGACTCACTCACCGCAGCCACCGACCCGGCTGCGGGACTGCTCGACTACGAGTCGCGTCGCTTGCCGCAGGCCGCGCAGCTCGTGCGCATGAACCGCCAGATGGGCCCCGACGTAATCCTCGACATGGTCGAGGAGCGCGCACCGCAGGGCTTCGAGCGCCTCGAGGACGTGGTGCCGCGCGACGAGCTCGCCGCGATCCTCGGCCGCTACAAGGAAGCCGCGGGTCATCGCCAATCGGCGGTTCGCTCCTGAGCCGGACGCGCAAACCCTTTTCCGTTATCTTCGCCCCATCATGCTGACCAACCTCGGCGATCTCATCGATCGCACCAAAGACTCGTCCACCACTGCCCTGATCGACTGCCTCGATTGGGAGCATCCGCGCGAGTACAGCCACGCGGAGATCGACCACCTTGCCGACGCCTGCGCTCGCGGCCTGCTCGGACGCAACCCGGGCGGCGCGCCGCTGCGCCGCGGCAATACGGTAGCGATCCTGTCGGCCAACCGCGCCGAATTCCTGATCGCGTATTTCGGCATCATGCGCGCGGGGCTGGTGGCGGTGCCGGTGAACCACAAGTTCCCGCGCGACACGATCGAGTTCGTCATGCGCGATGCGGGCGTGAAGCTCGTGCTCTGCGATGCCGAGCGCAAGGCCTCGGTCGCCGCGGACATCCCGTCGATTGAGTTCGGCGCGGGCTTCGACTCCCTGCTCGACCCGGGCGAGTTCGAGACTGTCGTGCCCAAGCCGGGCGAAACCGCGATGGTGCTGTACACCTCGGGCTCCACCGGCCGGCCCAAGGGCGTGCCGCTTTCGCATGCCGGCCACCTGTGGGCGGTCGAATCG
>JBBQCV010000410.1:0-1950 GCA_038319115.1 Burkholderiales bacterium
GAGATGGCGCGCATGCTCGACTACCTGGTGGTGGTGATCGACCCACGCGAGGAGTACTACACCGGCTGGGACATGCCCGGGCTGGAAGTGAACCGCGGAATGCCCGACGACGTGATCGCGGCGCTCAACCTCGACGGCCACAGCGCCGTGGTCGCCCTCACGCACGACCCAAAGCTCGACGACCTCGCGCTGATGGAGGCGCTCAAGTCGGCGGCGTTCTATGTCGGCGCGATCGGTTCCAAGAAAAACAACGACGTGCGCAGGAAGCGGCTCGAGGAGTTCGACCTGTCCGAGGGCGAGATCGCGCGCCTGCACGGCCCGGTCGGGCTGTACCTGGGCTCCAAGACCCCGCCCGAGATCGCGCTGGCGATCATGGCCGAGATGACCGCCGTGCGCTATGGCGTGCGCAATGTCGACTGGGCGTCGAAGGCGCAGCCGCGCTTCGACGCTTCAGCCTGCGAGACGGCGCCCGCACCCCAGACCGCGAATTGAGTCGCGTCACCGGGATCCTGCTCGCGGCGGGATCCGGGAGCCGTTTCGGCTCCGACAAGCTGCTCCACCATCTGCTCAAGGGGGTGCCCATCGCGCTCACCGCGGCGCGCAACCTGCGTGCGGTGGTTCCCGAAATGCTCTGCGTGGTGCGCTCAGGCGATGGTGCGCTTGCGGCGTTGCTCGAGGCAGAGGGCCTGCGCGTGGTGTCTTGCGCCAACGCCGCTGAGGGCATGGGCGCGAGCCTTGCGTGCGGCGCTGCCGCAGTGGAGGAGGGCGGTGCTTGCATGGTCGCGCTGGCCGACATGCCTTTCATCCGCGCGAGTTCCCTTGCCGCAGTGAGGGATAGTCTCGCCGCTGGTGCGCACCTGGTGGCGCCGTATTTCCGCGCGCGCCGCGGCCACCCGGTGGGCATAGGCGGGCGGTTTCGCGCCGAGCTCCTTTCGGCGTCGGGCGACGAGGGCGCCCGCAGCCTGCTCGAGCGCCATGCCGACGAACTCGTCAAGATCCCGGTGGGCGACCCCGGCGTGATCCGCGACATCGACCGGCCGGCCGACCTTGCGCCCCCGTTGTACGTATGATTCGGTCCGCCTGATTTAAAAACTTTTGTACTGCAAGAACCGCGCCGATACTGGCTTGCAGGGCAGTTCGTATACCTGAACAAGTATTTCTCCCTCGGCAAGGCCGGCTCCACGGCCGGGCGGAGAGTGGGCCGCTGGTAAAATCGGGCCCGATCCCGGCCACCGAAAGCCCGTCATGTTTCAAGCCAACCTGCTTGCCCAGACCGATCCCGAACTCTGGAATGCGATCCGCCTCGAGAACCGGCGCCAGGAAGACCATGTCGAACTGATCGCCTCGGAGAACTACGTCAGCCAGGCGGTGCTGATCGCGCAAGGCAGCCAGCTCACCAACAAGTACGCCGAGGGCTACCCGGGCAAGCGCTACTACGGCGGGTGCGAGTTCGTCGACATCGCAGAGACCCTGGCCATCGAGCGCGCCAAGAAGCTGTTCGGCGCCGAGTGGGCCAACGTGCAGCCGCACTCGGGTTCGCAGGCCAACCAGGCGGTGTACGTGTCCACCCTCAAGCCCGGCGACACGGTACTTGGCATGTCGCTCGCCGATGGCGGCCACCTTACGCACGGCTCGCCGGTGAACCTGTCGGGCAAGCTGTACAACTTCGTGTCCTACGGCCTCAACGAAAAGGAAGAGATCGACTACGACGCGGCCGAGAAGACCGCCCTCGAGACCAGGCCGAAAATGATCGTCACGGGCGCTTCGGCGTACTCGCTTGCCATCGACTGGAAGCGCTTTCGCGCGATCGCCGACAAGGTGGGCGCGCTGCTCATGGCCGACATCGCGCATTACGCCGGCATGGTCGCAGTCGGCCTGTACCCGTCGCCCATTGGCATCGCCGATTACGTCACCACCACCACCCACAAAACGCTGCGCGGACCGCGCGGC
>JBBQCV010000411.1:0-1932 GCA_038319115.1 Burkholderiales bacterium
CAGGCCCGAGTGGCGGCTCGAATCCTCGATGCCGTTGCGTGTCTCGTTGGTGAACTTGCAGAAGTTCACCTTCCACGCATGGGTGCTCTGGCCGAGCATGTAGATGTTGGCCCCCGAGCAGAACATGCGCGGCTTGCCCGAGGTCACCACCACGCAGCGCACTTCGGGATGCTCGAAGCGGATGCGGTTGAGCGCATCGTTCAGCTCGATGTCCACGCCGAGGTCGTACGAGTTGAGCTTGAGCTTGTAGGTGGGGAACAGCCCCTTGTCCTCCTGGATGTCGAGCGTGAGCGTGGCCACCGGCGCGGCGACCGAAAGCTTCCAGTGGTTGTACTTGTCGGGGCTGGTGTCGAACGTGATCATGTCTTGTCCCGGGGTTCGTGGAGGGTGGATTTCTTGAGATCGGCAAGGCTCTGCCGCAGGGTGCGCCCGGCGGTGTCGACGGCGACGTCGGCGCGGGCATAGAGGTGGGTGCGCTCGAGCAGCAATTGCTTCAGGTCGTCCATGGCCGCCGCGTGGCCATGGATCGGGCGCAGGTCGCCCTGCGCAACCACGCGCGCCATGTGCTCCTCGGGCGCGGCCTTGAGCCACACTGTGAGGCAGGCGGCCAGCAGCCGCGCGTAGGTTTCGGGCGCAGTGACGATGCTGCCGCCGGTGGCGATGACGCAACGCTTGTTCTCGGCCAGCACGCGCTCGAGGGCGCGCCGCTCGAAGCGGCGAAAGCCCTCCTGCCCGTACATGCCGAACAGTTCGGACAGGGTGGCGCCGGCCTCGCGCTCGATTTCGCGGTCCAGTTCGATGAACGGCACGCCCGCTTCGGCGGCCAGTTTCGCCCCGAGGGTGGACTTGCCCGCGCCGCGCAGGCCGACCAGCGCGATGCGCTCGCGGCGGGGCACGGCGGACGACTCGCGCACGAGGTCCTCGACCGGCACCTGCATTGCGCGGGAAAGCTGGCGCAACAGCAGGATCGACATGTTCCCCTGGCCCGCCTCGAGCTGGGCGAGGTAGCGCTCCGACACCCCCGCGGCGAGCGCCAGCGCCTTGCGCGTTATCCTGCGGCTGTCGCGCCACGCCCGCACGCGCTCACCGAGGGCGGCGAGGAAAGCCTCGTCGTCGCTGGCGGGCAGCGCAGGGATCGCGTTGGCGGTGATCGCGGCGGCGGATGGGTTCAGCGGGATACCTCGGGCAGTTGGTTAAAAACGTGGCGGGCGTTGAAATACGGGCGATGAAATATAATGCTTGAATTAATTATGAGCTGCAATATAATGTCTGTCAAATGGAACTGAAGGTCACCCTCCTCGTCGGCACCATGACCGGTACGGCGCAGCTCGTCGCGCAGGAACTCGAGCTCGCCTGGGACGGCGACGACGCCAAGGTCGAGACCTTGCTCATGGACGACCTCGACGCATCCGTGTTCGAGCGCGAAGGCGTATTCCTCGTCTGTACCTCGACCTACGGCCAGGGCGACGTGCCCGACAACGCGAAGAAATTCTTCGACGACGTGCAGGCGAGCCGCCCGGACCTGTCGGCGGTGCGCTACGGCGTGTTCGGGCTGGGCGACCGCACCTACGCGGAGACTTTCAATTTCGGCGGCAAGCGCTTCGACGAGTTGCTTGCGTCGCTGGGCGCGCAGCGCATCGGCGAGCGCATTCAGCACGACGCCTCCTCGGGTGTGCTGCCAGAGGAAAAGGCCGAAGAGTGGGCCGCGGAGTGGATGGCGCTCGCGCGCGACGCCGCGACGCAGGCCGCGTGATAAAAACAGCATAGGCAATCGCGTCCCGCCGCCCCGGACGTCCGGAGCGCGCGACCGGTACACGTTGGCAGGAGGAGACATGGCGGACATCCCGCGCGAATACAACGCCGCGGTCGACCTGGTCGAGCGCAACCTCAAAGCGGGACGCGCCGGCAAGGTGGCCTACATCGACGACGCCG
>JBBQCV010000412.1:0-1932 GCA_038319115.1 Burkholderiales bacterium
TTTTCCCCCGGGCGGCACCACCGACATCATGGCGCGCGTGATCGCAGAACGCCTGCAAACGAGCCTCGGACAGCCCTTCGTCGTCGAGAACCGTAGTGGGGCCGGGGGTGTGATCGGCACCGACGCCACGGCCAAGGCCGCGCCGGACGGCTACACCATCCTCCTGTCGTCTTCCGCGCCGCTTGCCGTGGGCCTGAAGCTCTACCAGAAGGTGCCCTACGACGTCATGCGCGACCTTGCGCCGGTGTCGATGGTCGGCGACGTGGCGATGGTCCTGGTGGCCGGCAGCGGCTTCAAGGCTGCAGGGGTCAAGGAAACGATCGCTTATGCCAAGGCCAACCCGGGCAAGATGACCATCGCGCTGAACGCGCTCGGCTCCCAGGGTCACCTGCTGACCGAGCTCTTCCGCGTGCGCACTGGCACCTCGATCAACATCATTCCCTACAAGGGCTCGGGTCCCGCCGTGATCGACCTGATCGCAGGTGTCGTAGACGCCGACTTCGAGAACCTGCCGGCGGTCATCGAGCACATCAAGGGTGGCAGACTTCGCGCCCTCGCCGTGCTCTCGGACAAGCGCACGCCGCTCTTGCCCGAAACTCCCACGTTCGTCGAACTCGGCATGCCCGAGTTCGTGGCCTCGCCCTGGTTCGCCATCGTGGCCCCCGCGGGCACGCCGCGCGAGATCGTCGCGAAGCTCAACCAGGAGATCAACGCCGTGCTGTCTTCGCCTGCGACGCGCGCCGTGTTCGCCAAGCAGGGTGCCAATCCGGTGATTGCCACGCCGGAAGAGACCGGGAAGTTCTTCCGCGAGGAGATCGAAAAGTGGGCGAAGATAGTCGCGGAGACCGGCGCGAAGTTGCAGTAGCATGTGATCGCATGAGCACACCCCTGCTCACCTCCACGCACTGGGGGGTCTACGAAGTCGAGCGCGAAGCCGGACGCATCTGCGCGCTGCGGCCCTTCGCGCAAGACCCTGATCCTTCGCCGATCGGGGGGTCGATGGCGGCTGCAATCACCGGACCCACGCGTGTGCGCCGGCCGGCCGTGCGACGCAGCGTGTACGAAGGCGGGCCGGGCTCGGCGCCGGAACGCCGCGGCATCGACCCGTTCGTGGAAACGTCATGGGACGAGGCCCTTGCGCTGGTGGCGGGCGAGATCGCACGCATACGCGCGGCACATGGCAACGCGGCCATCTACGCCGGTTCCTATGGATGGGCCAGCGCGGGGCGCTTCCACCATGCGCAGAGCCAGGTCCACCGCTTCATGAACCACGCGGGGGGCTACACTGGGCATGTCGGCACGTACAGCCTCGGGGCGGCGCGCACGCTCATGCCGCGCATCGTGATGCCGATGGACGACATCATCGGCCAGATGACCGCGTGGCCGGTGCTCGAGGCGCACTGCAAGCTGTTCGTGGCGTTCGGCGGCGTGCCCGGCAAGAACGCGCAGGTCGGCACCGGCGGGGCTTCGCAGCACTGGCTGCGCGGGGGTCTTGCTCGCCTCGCGGCGGCCGGATGTACGATCGTCAATGTGAGCCCTTCCCGCGCCGACTTCGAGGGCACGGCCGTTGAGTGGCTGCCGATCCGCCCCAACACCGACGTCGCGCTGATGCTCGCGCTGGCGCACGAACTGCACTCGCATGGGCGGCACGACCGCGCCTTCCTCGACGCTTACTGCGTCGGTTACGCCGCGTTCGAGCGCTATCTGACGGGCGAGGTCGACGGGCAAGCCAAGGATGTGCGCTGGGCGGCGGCGATAACCGGTATCGCGGCGGAGCGCATCGCGCAGCTTGCCGCGCGCATGGCCGGGCAGCGCACGATGGTGAACGCCAGCTGGTCACTGCAACGCGCCGACCATGGCGAGCAGCCCTACTGGATGCTCGTCACGCTCGCGGCGATGCTCGGCCAGATCGGCCTGCCGGGCGGCGGTTTC
>JBBQCV010000413.1:0-1925 GCA_038319115.1 Burkholderiales bacterium
CCTGGTGGTCAGCGGGCGGCTCGAGGTGGTGCGCCGGGACGGCGATGATGGCGCCGGCACCGAGCGCCTCGTGGCGACGCTCGGCCCGGGCGAGGTCTTCGGCGAGATCGGCTTCGTGCGCGCCACGCGCCGCACCGCCGACGTGCGCGCCCGCGGCCCGGTGTCCGTGCTGCGCTTCGACTACGAAAAGCTGCAGCACGACTTGGTGTTCTTCCCGCACATCATGGCCAAGCTCAACTTCAACATCAGCGGCATCCTCGGCCAGCGCCTGGCCGAGCTGGTCGAGGCTCGCGACCCCGCCGCCAGCGCGATTCCGCCCGGAAAGGTTTGACAATCGCGCGCTCCCACAGCCCGGTGGGGCTGCACCTCATCGCGGGATGGCTTGCGACCGGCGCGGTGATCCTGCCGCTGGTGATGGTGTGGTATCCGCGCCCGCTGTTCGAGGCGGCCGGCACGGCGCGGTTGCCGGTGGCGCTCGCGGCCCTTGCGGCGGTGGCCGGACCTCTGGCGGCTTTCGTATACGCGCGCCGAGGCCGCCCCCTGCGCGGGCGCCGCCTGGGGATGGTGTTCCTCGCCCAGCTCCTCGCCCTCGCAGGATGCGCGCTGGCCCTCTACGTGCAGCGCCCGGTGTACCTCGTGTTCACGGTTGACCGGTTCGACCTCGTGCTGGCACGCGACCTCGCGCCGCAGGATCTCGCCAAGGCGCCGCCCGCGTTCGCCCGGCGCCCGATCGGCCCGCCCGAATACGCCGCCGCCGTGCCGCCGGCGGACCCGGGCGAGGCCCAGCGCATCCTCAACATCGCGCTCGGCGGGGGCAAGGACTTGCAGGCCTACCCGCAGCACTACGTTCCGTATCCGCAACTGGCGGCCGCAGCTCTGCGTCGCGCGAAACCTCTCGCGACCATCCTCGAGCGCGACGACGGGCAGGTCAGGCGATACGTCGATTCCATCGGCCGCAGTGCGGATTCCCTGCGCTGGCTGCCCTTGCGCGGGCGAAAAAAAGACGGCGTCGTGTTGCTCGACGCCGTCTCGGGATTGCCGGTCGGGGTGGTGCTGGTCGACCCCTGGGCGAGCTGACTACTACGCGCGAGCGGGGCTGACCGGCACCGGCCGGTGCGAATCCGCCTCAGCCTTTCGCCGGCGCCTCGGCTGCGCGCTTGAGGTTGGCGAGGCCGGTCTCGAACTGCCCGCCGACCATCCGATCCATGCTCACGAAAATCTGCACGATTCTTGCGATATACGGCACCGGCCCGTGCATCGCCCACGTCACATCGGTGGTTTCTCCCTGCGGCACGAGCGTGAACTCGGTAATGTTGTGGCCTTCCATCGGCTTGATGAAGTCCAGCTTGATGACCACGCGCTGCGTCGGCGTGCTTGCGGTGATCTCCATGCTTCCCTTGCCGACCTTGTTGTTGCCTTCCCACGCGTACAAGGTGCCCACGCCGCTGGGCGGGCCGTCATAGGTGCGCTTGAGGCCGGGGTCGATGTTTTCCCAGGGCGACCACTGCGTCCAGCAATGGAAATCGTCGAGCAGCGCGAAGATGCGCGCGGGAGGCGCCTTGATCGACACCGAGCGCTGCATCCGGAAGGTACCCGGTCGCGTCGCCGCGATGGCGAGGAGGGCGGCGATGAGGACGGCGACGACAATCAGGACAGTCATGAGCATGGGGGTTTTCCTTGAGATGACGCGCTTGGGCGCTTGCGCGCCATCATGCGCAGCACCGCGGCGCCCATCATAAAGTGTCGCTGCCCGCTCGGGATGAGAGCGACGAGTCCGTCCCTCGGGGAATCAGGCCGTGACGGCCGGCGCCGGTGGCACCGCGTGCCGGGGCAGGTTGATGGTGAATACGCACCCAATGCCCGGCACGTCGCGCACGCTGAGCTCGCCCGAATGCTCTTCGACACTGCGCCGGCAGATCGACAGC
>JBBQCV010000414.1:0-1886 GCA_038319115.1 Burkholderiales bacterium
TGTTCCTGCGCATGCTCGACGATGCGCGCGTCGATCCGCCCAAGGATGCGCGGCTGCGGGCATACGCCACCCAGTACACGATCATGGAAAACGCCAACGACATCTGCCGCCTGGCGATCCGCACCTGCGGCGGGCAGTCGATGCTCAAGAGCCTGCCGCTCGAGCGCTTGTATCGCGATTCGCGTTGCGGTGCGCTGATGCTGCCCTGGACGGCTGAGTTGTGCCTGGACCGCATCGGGCGCGAGGCCCTGTACGAACCGGGCGAAACCGACGATTGAACCTCTCGCGCATCATCGAGCGCTGGGCGGCGCACACGCCCGAAAGAACCGCCCTGCACTTCGAGGGCGAGGACATTTCCTACGCGGCGCTCTGGGGGCGCACCCAGCAGCTTTCGCGTTCGCTCGCGGCGCTCGGCATCGGCGCGGGCGACCGGATCGCCTACCTCGGCTTCAACCACCCGGAAATGCTCGGGCTGCTGTTCGCCGCCGCGAGGCTGGGTGCGCTGCTGGTGCCGCTCAACTGGCGGCTCACCGCGAAGGAGCACGGCGCCATCCTCGAAGATTGCTCGCCTGCAGTGCTGTTTTTCGAAGCAGAGTTCGCGGCGCACGCAGCCGGCCTCCCGGTGGTCAAGCGAGTGGCCTTGGGCGCGCAACTGCCCGAGGCGGAGCCGGTAGTTGCGGGCAGCGACACGAGCGAAGTCCTGGTGGTGTACACGTCGGGCACTACGGGGACCGCCAAAGGCGCCGTGCTCGACCAGGCGGCCCTGCTATGGAACGGCTACAACTCGATCCACGCGCACGCCATGACCCAGGCCGACCACGTGCTGTCGCCGCTGCCCATGTTCCACGTCGGCGGGCTCAACAACCAGACGCTGCCCGCGCTGCTCGCCGGGGCGAGCGTGACGCTCCACCGCCGGTTCGAGCCCGGCCGGTGGCTTGCCGACGTGGCCGCGCGCAGGCCCACTTTCTCGCTGCTGGTCCCCGCCACGCTGCAGGCGGTCATCGCCCACCCGGCGTGGGAGGCGACCGACCTGTCGTCGCTGCGCATGGTCAACACCGGGTCGATGATCGTCCCGGGTTCACTGATCCGCGCATTCCACGCCCGCGGGGTGCCAGTGGGGCAGATCTACGGCGCGACCGAGACCGCGCCCCTTGCCACGGTGCTCATGGCGCACGATGCGTTCGCCAAGGCCGGCAGCGCGGGCAAGCCGGCCCTGCACTGCGAGGTGCGCATTGTCGAGGGCGAGATCCAGGTGCGCGGCCCCAACGTGATGCGGCGCTATTGGAACAACCCCGGGGCGACCGCCGAAGCGATGTCCGGGGACGGATGGTTCCGCACCGGCGACCTCGGCCGCTGGGACGCCGAAGGCTTCCTGTGGATCGACGGACGCTCCAAGGACCTGATCATCTCGGGGGGCGAGAACATCCACCCGGCGGAACTCGAGAACGTGCTGGCCGACTGCGCGGCGATCGCCGAGAGCGCGATCATCGGCATCGAGGACCCGAAGTGGGGCGAGGCGGCCTGCGCGATCGTGGTGCGCAAGCCCGGCATGTCGATCGACGAAGCGGGAGTGCTCGCGTTGTTCGCCGATCGGCTGGCGCGCTTCAAGCATCCGCGCCGGGTCATCTTTGCCAACGCCCTGCCCCGAAATGCGATGGGAAAAGTGCAGAAATTCGCGCTGCGCGACCTCGCAAAATAAGGCGAGCATCCTGCGGTCGCGCAGCCCCGGGCAGCGCGACCTAGGCGACGGCCAGCTCGATGCTCCCCAGCGGGCCGAGATCGAAGCCGACGGTGTCGCCCGCTTTCGGGAATTTGGAAGTCACCAGGCTGCCGGTGATCACGTATTGGCCGGCGCGCACCTGCTTGCCCCGTCGTGCGAGGTTGTT
>JBBQCV010000415.1:0-1826 GCA_038319115.1 Burkholderiales bacterium
GGGCAGAGCAACCGAAACTACCAGCACGGGCAGGATACGTTTCGCGGGTCTTACTGAACTGAAATGCTCGTTCTGTATCCGCGTATCAGGTCGCGCGCTGCGGCGTAGCCGAGAGCGGAAGCTGCACCCGCACCAACAGGCCGGGCGGGACCGAGCCCGGCGCGGCATCCTCGAGCCTGATACTGCCGGTGTGGCGCTCGACGATGGCCTTGGCGATGGCCAGGCCCAGGCCGCTGCCCGCAGTGCTGTCGCCGGCCACGCGATGAAAACGCCCGAATACGCGGACGCGTTCCTCGACCGGGATGCCGGGGCCGCAGTCCACTACCGCGATTTCGGCCTTGTCACCGATGGCGCCGACCGACACCGTGACCTGGCTGT
Organism: Burkholderiales bacterium; assembly: GCA_038319115.1. Classification (GTDB taxonomy): domain Bacteria; phylum Pseudomonadota; class Gammaproteobacteria; order Burkholderiales; family SG8-39; genus SZAS-79. Next base: position 379 of record JBBQCV010000415.1, read on the forward strand.
TGCGCGGCGCATAGCGCAGCGAATTGTCGACCAGGTTTTCCATCAGGGAGCGCATCTCGCCCGGGGCGCAAGGCACCAGCAGCGCACTGCCGGCATCGGCACCGAGGTCCACCCCCAGCGCTTCCGCCCGCGCGGCGCTCGAGCCGACCACTTCGCGCGCAAGGCCGGCGATGTCGTATTCCACGAAAGGTTCGGAACGCACGTTGGATTCCAGCTTGGCGAAGTCGAGCAGCTGCTGCACCAGCCGCCGCGCGCGTTCGATGCCGCGGCCCAGCTCGGTGAATGCAGCGGCACGCGCGTCGGCCGACTGCGCGCGTGCGGCCAGTTGCACCTGCAGGGCGAGCGCGCCAACGGGTGAGCGCAGTTCGTGGGCGGCATCGGCGAGGAAGCGCCGCTCCGCGCCGAGCGAGGCGTCCAGCCGCAGCAGGAGCCCGTTGATCTGCTCCACCAGCGGCAGCAGTTCCTGCGGGACGTCGGCCACTGGCAAGGGGTCGAGGCGCGAAGCATCGCGGTCGCTCACGCGGTCTGAGGCCTGCTGGATGGGCGCGAGGCCGCGCTTGAGCGCCCAGGCCACGAACAGGGCGAGAAAAGGGATCAGCAGCAGCAGCGGCAGCAGCGCGCGCAACGACAGGTCGCGCGCGAGCGCGTCCCGGCTGGCGATCGACTGCCCGACCTGCACCACGCCATCCTCGGTGACGTGCGTGTAGAGGCGCCATGTGCCTTCGGACGATTCGACGCGCGCGAGCCCCTCGGCATGCGACTTCGGCAGGTCCAGCGGAAGCGACGGCAGTAGCGTTTCGAAGAACACGCCGCCGTCCTTGTCGTAGGCGCGCACCGAAAGGAAGAACCCCGGCCGGGCGATGCGCAGGCGCCGGTCCTGCCAGTCCTCGCGCAGGTGGACGGCCAGCGCGACCAGCTTGAGTTCCTCGTCGAAGAGGTTGCCCACCTGCACGCGCACGAGGAAATAGGTCGCCGCCAGAACCACGGTGACCCCGAGCATGAGGGCGCCCACCACCCACATCACGAGCAGCCCGCGGATGGATTTCACGCGCGGGCCTTCAGCGGCGGGGGATTCGCTGCGGCGCGGCTACTGCGCTTGTTCCGCGTCGGGCTTTCACTGCAGCAGCGCTATCCGGTAACCGACGCCGCGCACGTTGCGGATGAGCTCGGCGCTGAGCTTGCGCCGCAGGTGATGCAGGTGGACCTCGATCGAGTTGCTGCCGACTTCCTCGCCCCAGCCGTAGACGGCATCCTCGAGCTTGTCGCGCGACACCACTGCGCCGGGCTCCTGCATGAGCGCTTCCAGCACCGCGAACTCGCGCGCCGAAAGTTCGACCGCCCCGCCCTGGAAAGTCACCTCGCGCGTGACCGGGTCTACGGTGAGCGCGCCATAGGCGATCTCGGGCGAACTGCGCCCGCGCTGGCGGCGGATCACCGCCCGCGCGCGC
>JBBQCV010000416.1:0-1819 GCA_038319115.1 Burkholderiales bacterium
GCATGTGATCTACGGCACCGCCGACCCGGGCTGCTACCCGGGCTACGCACGCATGCTGTATGAAGCCGTGCCGCATGCGCGGCGTGTGCTCACGCCGATCAAGGGCGGCAGGCATTACCTCCACGACCAGCCCGAACTCAAGGCGCAGTGCTGCCGCCTGATGGCGGACTGGTGCCGCGCGCTCGAAGCCCCCATCCACTGACCCCGAACAAGACAAACGCCTATGCAATCCGCCCGTTCAATTACGCTTCCCGGAACGCACTCGCCGGTCGACAACTGGCAAGCCGGCGCCACGCCGGACACGTTTTCCGCGCTGGTCGAGGCGCTGGAATGCGGGTTCGCGCAAGTGGCAGGGGCCGACTGGCCGGCTGCCGCCACGGCCGCCCGCGCCGCCATCGACCTGCACATCGCCAATACAAAGCTGCTCGATGGCATGCGCTACGTCCTGTCCTGCGCGGGCTACAGCCGGGTGCTGCTGCACGCCGATCCCGCGGGGCGATTCTCGGTGCTCGGCCTGATCTGGCCACCGGGCTGCATCACCCCGGTGCACGCCCACCTCACGTGGTGCGCGCTCGGCCTGCACAGCGGCGTGCTGCACGAGGAAACCTTCGATGCCTGGGGCGATGGCCAGACCGAACCGGGCGCGCTCGTGGCAACGCGCGCACTGCAACCCGGCGAGACCTGCTGCGATGCAAGCGACGGGCGCTTCGTCCACCGCCTGTCGAACCGCTCGCCCGCTTTCGCCATGTCGCTGCACATCTACGGTGTTGCCCCCGAGCGCGTGGGCGACGGCGTCAACCGCATCCTTCTTGCCTGAGGTTCGCATGAACACACGACGCACGTTCCTTTCCGCTTCGCGCACGCTGCTCGCAGCGCTGCTCGCCACCCTGGTGCCCGCCATTGCGCTCGCGCAGGAGTTTCCCCAGCCCGGCAGGACGGTCCGCATCCTCAACCCCTTCCCGCCCGGCGGCACGGCCGACACGCTCTCGCGCGCGATCGCGGCCAAGCTCACCCAGCAGCTCGGCGTGCCGGTGGTGGTCGAGAACAAGCCCGGCGGCTCGACCGTTGTCGCGGTGAACGAGCTCAAGCGCTCCGCACCCGACGGCCACACCGTGCTCTACACGGTGACCGGCACCACCAGCCAGCTGCCGCACCTGTATGCCAAGCCCCCTTACGACCCGTTCACCGACTTCACGCCGCTGGGGCTTGCCGCCTACAACCGGCTGATCCTCGTCGCGGTGGCCAATGCCCCGTTCGACTCGGTGCGCGAAATGGTCGAATACGCCCGCGCCAACCCGGGCAAGGTCAACTACGGGTCCTTCGGCAACGGGTCGTTTCCGCACATCGTTAGTGAGCAGCTCAACAAGGCTGCGGGCATCAAGATGACCCACGTGCCTTACAAGGGCGGGTCGGACGCCGCGCGCGCCATCCTTTCGGGCGACGTGCAACTCCTGTTCGATGCGCCGGTGACGGCGATCAACAATGCGCGCGGCGGCCGGGTCAAGCTGCTCGCGATCGTCGGCCCGCGCCGCATCGCCGGCATCGACCAGGTGCCGACCATGGAGGAAGCCGGCTACAAGGGCTTCGACACGCCGGGCCTGGAGCAACTGCTCGGGCCGGCCGGCATGCCGCCGGCGCTGGTGACCAAGGTCAATGCCGAATTCATGAAGGCAATCCGCGCACCCGAGGTGGCCGACCTGTACCGCAAGAACGGCTTCGAGTTCGTCGCCAGCACGGCCGAAGAGCACGCTCGCATCATGAGGGAGAACTACGAGCGCTGGGGCGAGGTGATCCGCCGCGTCGGTGTCAAGCTCGACTG
>JBBQCV010000417.1:0-1774 GCA_038319115.1 Burkholderiales bacterium
TGGTCGTAAGGATGGGGCGAGCCGTGCGTTGCGGTTGACCCGCGCCTCGATTCGAACATCCAGTAGGGGCGTGCTATCACCACCAGGTCCGGCGAACGCCCGGCATAGTAGGACTTGCGTACCTGGTCGAGGAACGGCGTGCTCGCGGGCAGTGCCCTGCCCTCGATATCGCCACGCGAAAACACGGCGACGATGCCCGCCTCGGCGGTCAGGAGGCGGCGGGCCTCGTATTCGAGCGCGCGCCGGTCGACGGGTTTCGAGGCGATCAGCGCATTGTTCAACAGCACGCCATTGGCCGACCACGCGCGGGCCCAAGGCCCGGGACCGAATTTCGCTTCCAGCCCCTTGTTGAGGGTTTCGAGCGTAAGCGGGATGTTCTGCCGGCCGGCATTGCGACCGAGCGACGCGCTGTATTCCGGCGCCGGCATGAAGCCGTGGTCGGCGGTGAGCATCGCGACGTAGTTGTCCTTGCCCACCGTGCGATCGAGGTCGGCGAAGAAAGCGGCCAGCAGCCGGTCGAGCTGGAGCACATGGTCGTGCGACAGGCGCGATTCCGCACCCCAGGAATGGTTGATGTAATCGTGGCCCGACAGGCTGATCGACAGGATGTCGGGCGCGTCGTCCTGGCCGAGCGCCTCGCCGGCGATGGCCGCGCGGGCAAAATCGAGCGCGAGCGCGTCGCCGAAGGGGCTGGGCAATAGCGAGGCGTAGAACGCTGCAGCGGGCTTGTCCTGGCCTTCGCCCATCACCTTGGGCAGCTTGCCGCCCTTGTTGTACCAAGGCCGGTCGTCGGGCAGCGAACGCGCATACGCGGCCTCCTCCAGCACCGGCGCCCACGCCTGCTTGAAATAGCGGTCGGCGGGTTTGGCGGCATTGAATGCGCTTACCCACGCCGGGTGCGCCTTCATGTAATAGGTACTGGAGGCGAACCGTCCGCTATCGCCCATGTACATGTACGCCGTGCCGGTCTTGCCGGCGGGGAGGATCGCGCCGCGGTCCTTGCTCGAAATGCCGATGACCTTGGCGCGCGGGTCGGCCCGGTGCAGCACGTCGCCGACCGTTTCCACCTTCAGGTTGCGTGGGCTGGTGCCGGCCAGTTTTTCGGTCTTGTTGTCGATGTACGAGTACGCCTCGTCGCCCGAGTTGTAGACCCGCTGGGCCGTGACCGGGTCGAGCCATTCATTGCCGATGATGCCGGTCCGCTGCGGGGAAGCGCCGGTCAGCATGGTGGCGTGGCCGGCGGCGGTGACGGTGAACGCGTGGCCATAGTGCGCGTTTGCGAACCACGCACCGCGATCGAGGAAGCGCGCGAAGCCATCGGGCGCGAGCTGGTCGCGATAGGCGGTGACCTGCCATTGCGGCAGTCCGTCGATCACAAGGAAAACGACCAGGCGCGGCCTTGCGGCCACGGTACGGTCGGTGCTCGCGCACGAGGCCAGCACCGCGACGGTGGCGGCAGCGAGGGCGAGGGTTCGCGCGAGCGTGAAGATGCGCGCGGGGCGCTGCGACAGCGTGCGGAGCGGAAGAATCTTCATTCGCGCAGTCTAAGGGCGGATTGTGACGCCTGCAATTCTCGTCCCGGGTTCGCCCGGCAATATGGCGACCGCGGTGCTATGCCTTGCGCGCTGCGGCCACCGGCAGCGCATCCAGGCGCTGCATCTCCGCGCTCGCCAGAATCGAACGGTCTTCCAGCCACGCGTTGAAAAAGTCGACCGAGTCATTGCCCCAGAATATTTCGCCGTCCATCAAGAAAGTCGGCACGCCGAACACGCCC
>JBBQCV010000418.1:0-1666 GCA_038319115.1 Burkholderiales bacterium
CTACGGGCAGGAAATATTCTGCGCGGTGGTGCTCAAGCCTGGGGCGAGCGCGACCGAATCGGAGTTGCGCGCGTTCTGCGAACAGGAACTCGGCCGCTACAAGACGCCGAAAATATTCAGATTCCTCGCCGACCTGCCCAAAGGGCCTTCAGGCAAGGTGCAGCGGCTGAAGCTGCTGGACGCGTAGTTCACGCGCCCAGCCTCGGTGCATGCCATGCGGTGCTTGCATGCCGCGCCGGCGCGAGCGGTGCCTGGTGCACAATCAGGGCTCCAATCGATCAGCGGAGAGCTTCGTGAAAAATCCTGGACCAATGACGCTGCAGCGCTGGTGGCTGCATTTCCCTGCAGCGCTTTTCGCCGCCTGCGCCATGTTGCTGCCCGGCGCTGCCGGGGCGCAGGCGTGGCCCGCCAAGCCGATCAAGATGATCGTCGGCTATCCGCCCGGTGGCGGCACCAATACCGTTGCGCGCATGCTGGCCGACCAGATGTCGAAGAGCCTCGGCCAGCAGGTAGTGGTCGAAAACCGCCCGGGCGCAGGCGGGCGGATCGGCACGACGTCGGTGGTGCGCTCCGACCCCGACGGCTACACGCTCATGTTCGCCTCGGATGCCGAGCTGACCATTGCGCAGGTGACCGTGAAGGCCATGCCGTACGACCCGCTGAAGGACCTGCAGCCGGTCGCGCTGGTCGGCCGCGGACCTTACGTGCTGGCGGTCAACGGCGGGTTTGCCCCCAACACGCTGGCCGAACTGATCGCCTATGCCAAGGCCAATCCCGGCAAGGTGAACTTCGGCTCTTTCGGCAAGGGCAGCCAGAATCACATGATCGACGAGCGCTTCAAGGCCGCCGCCGGAATCACCACCGTGCATGTTCCGTACAAGGGCAGCGGGCCGGTGATCGCGGACCTCGCCGGCGGGCAGGTCCAATACACTTTCGCCACCCCCTCCGCGACCCTGCCGCTGGTGAAGTCGGGCAAGCTCAAGATCCTCGCCGTGGCCGCCACGCAGCGCCTCACGCGCGCGGATACGATTCCCACCATGGCCGAAGCCGGCCTGCCCGGGTTCACCGGCGGATCGTGGTACGGCCTGCTGGCACCCGCCGGAACGCCTGCGCCCATCATCGAGCGCCTGCATGCGGAGGTCGTCGCGGCCATGAATTCGCCGGAGATGCGGCGCAAGCTCGAAGACATGAGCATCCTGCCCTCGCCCAGCTCGCCCGCCGAGCTTACCCAGCTGATTCGCTCAGAGACCGACTCGCTGCGCGCGCTCGCATCGCGCATCGGGCTCGAGGCCGAATAAAGCGTCATCCCCCCAAGGAGAATCAAAGTGAAATTACGTATTGGCGCCCTGCGCGCCCTGTTTTCGTGCCTGATTACCGCTTTTGCGTGCACCGCTATCGCGCAGCAAGGGTTTCCCAACCATCCGCTGCGCATCATCATCCCGTTCACTGCGGGCGGGACCAACGACATCCTCGCGCGCCTGCTGGCGCCCAAGCTCGGAGAGGCGCTGGGCCAGCCGGTGATCGTCGACAACCGCCCCGGCGGCAATACGGTCATCGCGTCCAACGAGCTGCTCAAGTCCCCGCCCGACGGGCACGCGCTGCTGCTCCCGGGCAACTCGCATGTGCTCGTGCCGTTCATCACCAAGGCGCCGCTGCCGTTCGATTC
>JBBQCV010000419.1:0-1566 GCA_038319115.1 Burkholderiales bacterium
AAAGGCACCTTCAGTACCCATTTCCCGGGCGGCCGCACGCTGTACGGCGCCGAGGTGTTCGCCGACCCGGCCATGCGTCGCCTCGGGATCGGCGCCAAGCTCTACGGGGCGCGCCGGCGCATCTGCCGCGCATTCAACCTGCGGCGCGTCATGGCCTGCGGACGCAGGCCCAATTACCACACCTATGCCAGCCGCTACTCGCCCGAGGAGTACGCGATGCGCGTCATCTGGGGCGATGTGGAGGACCCGGTGCTGCTGTTCCAGCTGCGCGAAGGGTTCCACTATTGCGGCATCAACCGGGGCTACCTGCCCTGGGACGACGACTCGCTGGGCAACGCGACCGTCATCGTCTGGCTTAACAAGCACTACAAGCCCGGGCGCCCCGACGCGGTGATCGAAGGCGGGGTGCTCTGAGCGGCCCGGCCGCAGGCAGGCGCACCGCCGGGTTCGCGTAAAATCGGCTCAAATGAAGATCTTCGGATTCGCGGGCTTTTCCGGCAGCGGCAAGACCACCTTGATCGAGAAGCTGATCCCGCGGTTCGTGAAGCGCGGGCTGCGGGTGTCGCTCGTCAAGCATGCGCACCACACCTTCGACGTCGACCAGCCCGGCAAGGACTCGTACCGCCATCGCCACGCCGGCGCCGCCGAGGTGCTGGTGACCTCCTCGCAGCGTTGGGCGCTCATGCACGAGCTGCGCGGCAGCCCCGAGCCCTCGTTCGATGAGCAAATCAAGCACCTCTCGCCATGTGACATCGTGATCGTGGAAGGCTTCAAGTTCCAGCCGATCCCGAAACTCGAAGTGCACCGCGCCGCCACCGGGGCCGCCCTGCTGCACCCGAACGATGCGAACATCGTGGCTGTGGCGAGCGACACCGCGCTTGAGACCCGGCTGCCCCGCCTCGAGCTCAACGACGACGCGGCGATTGCCGCGTTCATCCTCGGATACCTCAAGCTGCAATGAACCAGGAAACGCGGCGAACAAACGACTCAATTGATCAAAGGGACTGCTGTCGGTCGACGAAGCGCTCGAAGTGCTGGTGGGCGGCGCGAAGCCGGTGGCATTACCACCGAGACTGAAAATGAGGCGACGGCGCCGACCGGCGGGTACCGGCTTGAGCGAAGTAGGTAATTTTCGTATAATTCTTACTTTCCGCACAGGGCAGGATTTCATGCGCACCGTCATCTCGACCAAGGGTCAGGTCGTCATCCCGAAAACGTTGCGCGAGCAGTGGGGGCTCGCGAGCGGCTCGCGGGTGAAGATCGAAAGCACCTCCTCCGGCATCCAGATAACGCCGCTCGCGGCGCGCAATGCCAAGGCGGTCCTCAAGGGCCTTGGCATCGCAGGCTACAAGGGCAAGCCCCTCGCAATCGAGGATATGGACCCGGTTGCGGCGCTCAAGGGGCAGAAGTGATCGCGCTGGACACCAACGTGCTTGCGCGGTTCTACCTTAACGACGAGCCGCGGCAGGCTGGGGTGGCGGCAAGATTGTTAATGGAGGAAGACGTCTTCATTCCCAAGACCGTCCTGCTCGAACTGGAGTGGGTAATGCGCGGCGCGGCCGGCAT
>JBBQCV010000420.1:0-1558 GCA_038319115.1 Burkholderiales bacterium
TCCATGCCGTGGGGGTCGCACCCCACCGCGGTGGCGATCGCCTGCAGCTCCTTGTTGGCGAGCACCGTGCGCGCGTCCTTGGACATCGTGTTGAGCACCTTGCCGCGCAACGGCAGGATGGCCTGCGTGTCCTTGTCGCGCGCTTCCTTGGCCGAACCGCCGGCCGAGTCGCCCTCGACCAGGAACAGCTCGGTGCGCGAGGTGTCGTCCGAGGCGCAGTCCACCAGCTTGCCCGGCAGCGTCGCCACGCCGGAGGATTTCTTGCGCTCGAACTTCTTGCCCTTGGACAAGCGCGTGTTGGCCTGCTCGATGGCAAGCTCGACGATGCGCTTGCCGTCCTCGGGGTGCTGGTTGAGCCACAGCTCGTAGGCGTCGCGCACGCACAACTCCACCAGCTTGGCCGCGTGGCGCGTGGTGAGCTTTTCCTTGGTCTGGCCGTGGAACTGGGTGCGCACGATCCTCGCCGACAGCGTGAAGCAGGCGCGGCTCCAGACATCCTCGGCGATGAGCTTCATGCCCTTGGGCGTGAGGCTGCGCGTTTCCATGAACGCGCGGATCGCCTCGAACACGCCGTTGCGAAAGCCCGCCTCGTGCGTGCCGTGCGACCGCGTCGGGATCAGGTTTACGTGGCTGTCCTGGAACACATCGCCGTAGGGCACGAACCCGATCGCCCATCCGGCGCCTTCGCCGGCCTGGATGTCGGACAGGTCGGCGGCCGAGCGCTCGTCGAAGAAGCGCTCGCCGGTGAACAGCGGCGCCGCCAGCTCGCGCCCCTGCAGCATGAAGTCGAAGTATTGCGCCATGCCGCGTTCGTAGGTCCAGCTCTTGTCGTCCTTGCCCTCCACTCGCAGCACGGTGGTGAGGCCGGGCAGCAGGTAGGCTTTCGAGCGGATCAGGTGCTCGAGCTCGCCCATCGGGATATTGGGGCTGTCGAAATATTTCGGGTCGGGCCAGGCGCGCACCACGGTGCCGGTGCGCCCGGCGTATTGCCGGCTGCGCTCGGTCTTCAGTTTCTCCACCAGCTCGCCACCCTCGAAGGCGATGGTGTGCTTGGCGCCCTCGCGATACACATCCACCTCGAGCCGCGTCGACAGGGCATTGGTGACCGCAACGCCGACGCCGTGCAATCCGCCGGAGATGTGATACACCGCGTCGCTCGATTTCGAGAACTTGCCGCCGGCGTGAAGCATGGTGAAAGCGACCTCGACCGCGGGCTTTTTCTCCACCGGGTGCATGTCGACCGGGATGCCGCGGCCTTCGTCCTCCACTTCCACCGACCCGTCCTTGCGCACCGAGACGGTGATCTTCCTGCCGTAGCCGGCGAGTGCCTCGTCAACCGCGTTGTCGATCGCCTCCTGGACGATGTGCAGCGGGTGGATGGTGTGCGTGTACATGCCCGGCATGCGGCGCACGGGCTCGAGTCCCTTGAGGGCCTGGATCGATGAGGCGTCGTAAACGGCTTTTTTGGACATTATCTAAGTGCTTGAAAAGACAGGCGGCCCGCTAGCTGTAGGGGTCCCCGGCGGGGACGAATACTACCAATTGTAGGCGATCGGCC